>NZ_CP072913.1:1703269-2007692 GCF_017968885.1 Pseudomonas sp. Tri1
CGACCGACTCATCGCGCGCGACATCAAGAACGTCAGTGAAATCGAGGCTCAGTCCGCAGGTATCAGCATCTCGGGCAGTTACGGTGGTGCTGGGGCGAGCGCCTCGGTGGGTGGTTTGTACGGCATTGCTCTAAGCGAATCCGACAAGAGCCACACACGTAGTGCAGTGAGTGAAGGCACGATCATAGTCCGCAACTCGGAGGGTGCTCAGGATACTGTCGGCTTGAATCGCGATACGAAGAATGCAAACGAGCATCTGGATAAGCCTGACGAAGACGCAATGAATGAGCGCATCGAGCTGGTGAAGAGCTCGGTAGAGTTGGTAAAAGGGATTAGCAGTGCCGTTGCCGCCGCAAAAATCAAGGAGGCTCAAAATTCGGACAGTGAGGCATACAAGGTTGCACGGGAGAAGCTGAACGATAGTGGTGTGGTTAATCCAACTCCAGAGCAAATCAGCCAACAGGTTCAGCGCGATTTCGGCACTGGCAGCAGTTTCCAGAAGGCCAGCCAGGCGGTTGCCGGAATCGTCCAGGGCATCCTTACCGGAGACATTGGAGCTGCCGTGGGAGGCGGGGCGGCGCCTTATCTGGCTCAAGCCGTTAAACAGCTGACAGAAGGAGACGACGCAGCCAACCTGATGGCGCATGCCTTACTGGGTGCCGTTCTGGCAAAAGCGCAAGGAGGTTCGGCGCTGGCCGGTGCTGCGGGGGCTACTGCTGGTGAGCTGATAGCTAGCCAGCTCTACCCGGGCAAGTCCAGCGATCAACTGACCGAAGCGGAAAAACAAACAGTCGCGGCGCTATCGACTTTGGCTGGTGGGTTATCTGGTGCGCTTGCTGGAGGCGACGCGTTTAACGCTGCGCTTGGAGCTGGCACGGCTAAAAATGCTGTTGAAAACAATCATCTGAGCGATATAGAAAGGCTTTCGCTAACGGCGATGCAGAGAGAGTACCAGGCGTCGTGCCAAGGCTCTACGTCGAGCGATTGTCAAGGATTGTCCAAAGACATCGCGGATCTTATGACCAAGGGCTTTAGCGTTCTCAAGGATGAACGGATTGCAGAGGATGGAGATTTCACGCGTGCCTTTATTTTCACAACCAACCCTGGCGATGTAGTTTCCTGCGCTACCTCACCAAATGGCTATTGTGTCGCCACTGACCAGTCGATCATAACGGATCAAGGTGAGGAGTGGGTTCTGCAACCTGCTTCGTTTGAACAAGCGACAGGAGGAAAGGCAAGGAATGAGTTGAATGAGGCGGCTGTAAAGGCTCAGCTTCAGGGGCTTTCCAATGAACTGTTCACGGCTGGTTGTGGTGGGGCTAGCCCGGCGGGTGTAGGGTGCTCCTTTTATATGTTCGCAGGAGGCTCGAATCCCGTTACGGGGGAAACGGCTACAAGTAGCGAGCGGGTGGTATGGGGTATACAGGGCCTATTGAGTGCGTGGGGGGTGTTAGGTTCTGTTTACACTGGTGGAGTAAAGGCGACAGCCGACATTCCGTTAAAACTTGGCGAAACAAAAGTCATTAATGGTGTCAGTGAGATTCGTGTGGGAAGGTGGATGTCTCCTACCGAGTTGGCACAAATGAAGGATACGGGTAGAGTGGTCCAAGGTGGTGGAGGGCAAACCTTTATTTCTATTAATGGGGCTCTGGATTTTAAAGGCGCTGCGTCGAAGGGGGCAGTGTATGTTGAGTTTGATGTGCCAAGTAATTCTTTGTTGCAAGGTGGGAAAGAGGGTTGGCTTAAAATGATTGGTCCGGACGCAAGCAAGTCTCAACAGTTTCTGCTTAACAAACAAGGGGGGCAGCATCTTCCTGAAGTAAAAAATATCCTAATTAGAGATAGGAAGTAATGTGCTTTATGGATCGCTTCTGGTTTGATGAGTATATAAAGCCTAGGCTGAGTGGGTATTCATTTGAGTACTCAAAATTTATTAGGGGTGATTTTGGTGATCTTGAAAGGATAGAGCTAGAAGGTTTAGGTAAATTAGGAACGGTAGAGTTTTGGTCCCAAGGTTGGGTGGGGTTAGATGTATATGACTGCGCTTGTGATGATCAGGTTATGAATGTATTGCTTTCGCCGGAGGAGAAGGGCTCCGTTTTGCGAGAGTTTGAAAGATTTATTGGAGTGTTAACGCAGGGTGGTTAGGAAGTAAGGCAATCGCTCCGTCGGCTCTGATGGCAATTAATGATGTTGAGCTTTGCATGGCGGTGGGTAGATGAGTGGCGAATAAGTTTCACTTTGTCCCGTATGGTGATTTATTTTTTTGTGAGTTTTTGAATATATGAAAAGAACTTTACTGCTGGTGTTGAGCTCGCTTTTAACGTTGCAAGGCTGTAAACCCAACGTTAGAGACTCGTCCCCCACCTTGGTCAACGATGGCATCCAACTACACCAAAACAAAGTGCTCGTTGATACCCTGCACGCCAAGGTCATCATGAAAGCGTCGGGTGCTACCTATCCGGTGGAGTTTTCGATCAGGCGCGCAGCGGATCCTGACCAGCGAATGGACGTGCAGGGCACTGTAGCGGATACCGGTCGGGGTAAGGTGTTTGGCTGGATTGCCAAGGTCAACGAAACGGTTCATAGCGCAACCTTGAAACACTTCCCGCAGTTGGAGGTACAGGCCGACGCTGATCAGCCATTCGAGGTATCGGGCTACGCCAGCGGCGAGACCATAGGGACTGGCCACCGCTGCGGCCCACTCAGAAGCACTTTTACACCGGAGCGAAGCAAGGTTTATCTGGTGGAGTTTCAGTTTGTGGGTGATCGTTGTGAACAGCATGTCTACGACGTCACCCAGCCACAGGAACGTATTCCTGTCGCAAGTTTGCCTTAGCACCTGAATCGAATAGGCGATCCAAGATCGCTCATTTTCCATTTGTTCCGCTTGCACCCGCAACCATCTCTCAATCACATCGCACCCGTCGCGCAGCGTTTCGGTGATGGAATGGTCGAACGAGCTTGTCGTAGGAATCGACGGAGCGAATATTCCCCATTGACTTGCAGGACATTTCCTAGAAAATTCCTGGAAAAAGGGGACAGATTTATTTTTTGATTCTTTGCTACGCTGAAAGCTTCCACGGAGGAGAAGTCAAATATGCCCAGGATGGGACGTATTGTTTACCGAATTACCCACACCATATCGTACAACGCGGTCATAACCGTCAGGTGGTGTTTGCAGTCGCCGATGATTATCAGCGCTACCTCGCGGATCTGCGTGAGCTTAAGGATGCATTTGGCGTAAAAGTCTACGCCTATTGTCTGATGACCAATCATGTTCATCTGTTGCTAGCTCCGGGGGAATCGGTCGCGGGGTTGGGCCAGTTGATGAAGGCTCTAGCGGCACGTGCGACGCGCTACCGCAATCGGTTGGAGGGGCGTTCGGGCACTTTATGGGAAAGCCGTTACAAATCCAGCGTGGTGCAGTCGGATTCTTACTTGCTTGCCTGTAGTCGTTACATTGAATTGAATCCTGTACGGGCTCGTATGGTGGCTGATGCTGCGGATTACCCATGGTCGAGCTATCGAATCCGGGTAGGTGAGGTGCCAGATGGCCGTTGGCTGGACGCTGATCCATGCTTTGTTGCTCTGGGTAATACAGCTGCGGAGCGTTGTCGTCGGTATGAGGCGTTCGTACGCCAAGCCGTTCCGGCGGATGAGATCAGGTTAATTCGCGATGCTTTGCAGCGAGGTCAGTTGACGGGGACGAGCCGTTTCGTGGATGAGGTAGAGCGGATTGTTGGTGTACGAATAGAGCAACGAGGACAGGGCCGGCCGAGCGGGAATTTGGGAAAATAAATCTGTCCCCTTTTTCCACAACGCCCGAGCAAATCAGTCAACAGGTTCAGCGTGATTACGGAACAGGCAGTAGTTTTCAAAAGGCCAGCCAGGCGGTTGCTGGGATTGTCCAAGGCATCCTGACTGGAGACATTGGAGCTATCGTGGGAGGAGGGGCAGCGCCTTACCTGGCTCAAGCCGTTAAACAACTGACGGAAGGAGACGAGGCAGCCAACCTGATGGCGCATGCCCTACTGGGTGCTGTTTTGGCAAAAGCGCAAGGAGGCTCGGCGCTGGCCGGTGCTGCAGGCGCCACAGCGGGTGAGCTGATCGCCCGCCAGCTCTATCCAGGCAAATCCAGTGATCAGTTGACGGATGCGGAAAAGCAAACCATCTCAGCCCTATCCACATTGGCGGGTGGGTTATCCGGTGCGCTTGTAGGGGCAGGCGCCTTCGACGCTGCGTTGGGGGCTGGAACGGCAAAAAATGCCGTTGAGAACAATCATCTGAGCGATATAGAAAGGATCTCGCTCGCGGGGCTCCAGAAAGAGTATAACGCGTCGTGTAAAGGCTCTACGTCAAGCGATTGCGAGGGGTTGTCCAGGGAGATCGCGGATCTTATTGCCAAAGGATCTAGCGTTCTCAAGAACGAGCCGATAGCAGAAGATGGCGACTTCACGCGTGCTTTTGTTTGGACAACTAACCCTGGAGATGTGGTCTCCTGCGCCACTTCGCCAAATGGCTACTGCGTGGCTACCGATAAGTCAATCACGACGGATCGGGGTGAGGAATGGGTTTTGCAGCCCGCGTCGTTCGAGCAGGCTGTGAGGGGGAAAGCAAGAAGCGATTTGAATGCAGCGACTATGGAGGCTGAGCTTAAGGGACTTTCTAACGAGCTGTTCACGGCTGGTTGTGGCGGGAGCGGTCTGGTTGGGATAGGGTGCCAGGGCTACATGGCGGCAGGTGGAGAGAATCCTATTACTGGGGAGACGGCCACCAATACCGAGCGGGTCATGTGGGGCATACAGGGCCTGTTAAATACCTGGGGGCTTGGTGGCTCGTTATATAGCGGAGCTGTAAAAGGACCTGTACCTCATGGTTTTGCTGATGCGAAGGAGTTTTCAACTTTCAGTGGGAGCGTTAGAGACGGGTTGTCGATGGCTGGTTATAAGAATGTTGATCCAATCCTTCAGGGGAGTGCCGTAACGGGTAAGAGCTATCGCACGGGACAGGCTTTTGATTTTGAGCGAGTTAGCGATTTTGATATCGCTTTAGCCAGCCCAGAGTTATTAAGCAAAGCGGACTCTCTTGGGATTGGACTCAGAAGTGGCGGAACACGTACTGGTCCATTAAGTACAAGAGATCTAAAAGCTTTAGGCTTGAATGATTTGGCTGTTCAGTTAAGTAAGAAAGCAGGTCGAGACGTTAACTTTATGATTTATGGTTCGACAACCTCGGCAATAAGCCGAACTCCTAGTATTCTTCTGCCGAGATGATTGAAAATGGCTGCTTATGATTTGTATGGTGTCAAAGGGGGCACAATTTTTGAGGTGAGATTAAAGGTCGAAGAAAGCTTAAACGTCTTCTTCGAAGAGAGGGAGAGCACGTATCAAGGAGGGGTCTATTATCGTTTTGGTGACGATGAATCAGAGAAATTTGTTCTGAAAGTCAATGTTGATCCTTTTGATGGGGAGGCTGTTGAACAGGAATTTTCTGAGTACCCTGTTCTAATTTATGTGGATATGACTACTCGTTCTGAGGAAATTAGGCGCTTATTAGGTGTTGAGTTTTGTTTGCTTAGGCACGAGCTGTATGACTGAGTGGTATCTTGAGTCGTGAGGCCCTCGTTCTAGGTTTTTTCTCAGGCAGAGGTGAGGGCTTAGGTTTGGATTTTGCTTGTTGACGAAAGTTAAGTGTTAATGATGTGTTTGGAAAATTTATGAAGAAAACTACACTACTATTAATATCCTTTTTCCTGACATTACCCGGCTGCAAGTCTAACGTCCGTGACTCATCCCCCACCCTGCTCAACAACGGCATCCAACTCCAGCAAAACAAGGTAGCCGTCGACGGCCAGCACGCCAAGGTCATCATGAAAGCGTCGGGTGCTACCTATCCGGTGGAGTTTTCGATCAGGCGCGCAGCGGATCCTGACCCGCGAATGGACGTGCAGGGCACTGTAGCGGATACCGGCCGGGGCAAGGTGTTTGGCTGGATTGCCAAGGTCAACGAAACGGTTCACAGCGCAACCTTGAAACACTTCCCGCAGTTGGAGGTACAGGCCGACGCTGATCAGCCATTCCAGGTATTGGGCTACGCCAGCGGCGAGAGTATCGGGACTGGCCACCGCTGCGGCCCACTCAGAAGCACTTTTACACCGGAGCGAAGCAAGGTTTATCTGGTGGAGTTTCAGTTTGTGGGTGATCGTTGTGAACAGCATGTCTACGATGTCACCCAGCCACAGGAACGTATTCCTGTCGCAAGTTTGCCTTAGCACCTGAATCGAATGGAGAGGGCGATCCAAGGTCGTTCATTGCCATTTGTTCCGCAGCTTGCGCCCGCAACCGTCTCCGATCACATAGCACCCGTCGCGCAGCGTTTCGGTGGTGGAATGGTTATACAAGCTTGTCGTAGGAATCGACGGAGCGAATATTCCCCATTGACTTGCAGGACATTTCCTAGAAAATTCCAGTCCCTTGCGCCTGCTGATTCCGGTGCCTAGTCTTTGTCCACCGCTGCCAATTCAGCGGTCGGGTTTAGTCGCTCGGTATTTCGTTAGGCGCAAGGTCTCCTTGAAGTCAGGCTACGATTTTCTCGCTGATTTTATGGTGGCTGTGCGCAGGGCACTTTCGGGTGCGCCGGTTTCCTAACGTCCCGGTCGACTAACCTGTGCACAGCCGCCACCCCACTTCGTTTAGTCGCGAACAGTGGCGGATCCGACTGACGTTAGGAGGTCCATATGGACAAACTCATCCCCGACCCACCCGTTCCACCGCTGCACCTGGACATCGCGGCCGACGCCAACGCCGAGCGTGTCATCGATTCCTATCTGAACCCCAAACCCGCCCAGCCTGACAAGAAGCCACCTCCGGACCAGTTGTTCACCGTCGTGGAGGGCATCGATGCTGAAAGCCTGTTGGCAAATCTCAGCGAAACCTTGGCCTCCGCCAATGCCATGGCCGGCGATTTGGCGTTCGATCTGGAGGATTCTCGACGGCATGTTGCACTCGGGCTGCAACAGTTGATCGAGCTGGGTCAACTATTGGCAAACCGGGCGCTGGATGTCATCGACCCTAGATAGGCGGTTGTGACTGGCGTGGGATAGACCACATTTTTTAAGGGCAGTGGTAATGCTTCTTCGATAAATTGTGGTCTGTTTCCGTTTGTTCCCAGACCTGTCCCAGCAACAGGTCAACCCATTGAGCTTGCCGGGATTCAGCCTGCCCGTCGGCCAGAACGGCTTGTTCCGCCTGAGTGGGCAGGGCGGTAGCACCCAGGCCGCACAGGCGGGTGTTGGCGTACAAAACTGGACCCTGACAGGCAGCAGTGTTGCGCAGACCCAACGCAACCAGACCGTGCCGGACGTCCAGGCGCGCGATATCCAACCGGGTACGGGCTCTTCGGTCTCAGCGACCAGTCAACAACAGGTTGCCGGTGTTCGCCAAGGCACGTCCATCATGGGGAGCGTGTCGACCATCAGCGTCACCACCCCATCCGATTCAGGCGCCGGTGCTATCAGCTTGCCGGAGCACTCGCAGGGTATACCCGCCAAAACCGCTGTCGATGGCATCACCGGATCGAACCTGGCGGGGCAACCTGCCGTGATCGGCGTCGCGCCGGTTGCTGCTGGCCCCGCAACGCCAACGACCGGACTGACCACGCCAGGTACCCAAACCGTCGCTCGGGTCCAAGGCCTGCCTACACGCACCGTGGTAGCCACTGCACATAAATACCTGATCGAAACCAACCCGGTGCTCACCGATCTCAAGTCGTTCATGAGCTCGGACTACCTGCTGGAAAACCTCGGCTACGACCCCGACCAGAGCGCCAAGCGCCTGGGCGATGGTTTCTACGAGCAAACCCTGATCCAGCAAGCCGTGGTCGCCCGCACCGGCCAGGCATTCATCAACGGACTGACCTCCAACGAGGATCAGTTCCGGTACCTGATGAACAACGCCATCGCGAGCAAGAACGCCCTTGACCTGACCGTCGGGGTATCGCTCTCCTCCGAACAAGTCGCGGCCCTGACACACGACATCGTCTGGATGGAAAGCGCCGTTGTAGACGGTGAAACCGTGCTGGTTCCCGTGCTGTACCTGGCCAACGCCAACAACCGTCTCGCCCCGAATGGCGCGTTGATCCAGGGGCGCGACACGACTCTGATTGCTGGCAAGAACCTCGACAACGTCGGCACCCTGAAGGCGACCCGCAACCTGTCGGCCTCGGCGGGGGAGAACCTGGTCAACAGCGGCCTGATGCAGGCCGGTGAGCGACTCGACCTGCTGGCCGGGAATAACGTCATCAACAAGGCGGGTGGCATCATCACCGGTCGGGATGTCTCGGTCACCGCACTGATGGGGGATGTGGTCAACGAGCGCACAGTGACCTCGTCGCAAGTTGCCTACGGCCAGGTGCAGGATCGCAAGGATTTTGCCGACAGTGCCGCGCGCATCGAAGCTGCCAATGACCTGAGCTTCTCGGCGGGGCGAGACATCAACAACGTCGGTGGCGCGATCAAAAGCGGCCGCGACCTGCTTCTGAATGCCGGCCGCGACGTCAACCTTGTCGCCGCACAGACCGTCGACAACCTGATCCGCGACGTCAACCGCAACAGCAGCACCACTACCCAATACGGCAGCAGCATCAGCGCCGGGCGGGACATCTCGGCGGTGGCCGGTCGTGACCTCAATGTCGTTGCCAGCCAGATCGACGCCAAGCGCGACATCGACATGGCCGCGACCGAGAACGTCACCATCAGCTCGGCAGCGGATGAAGAGCACTTCTTGTACAAGAGCAAGAAGCTCACGGTTCAGGAAGATCATGTCAGTCAGATCAAGTCCGAGATTACTGCTGGCGGCAATGTTGATCTGGATGCCGGCAAGAACCTGACGATGATCTCCAGCCGGATCACGGCGGGCGACGAGGCCTACCTGGCTGCCGGGAACAACCTTCAGTTGCTGGCCGCGCAGGACAGTGACTACTCGCTGTATGACGAGAAGAAGAAGGGGAGTTGGGGGAGCAAGAAGACTCAGCGTGATGAAGTGACCGATGTGAAGAACATTGGCAGTGAGATCAGCACTGGGGGGGATCTGACGCTCAAGAGTGGTGATGATCAGCGCTATCAGGTGGCGAAGCTCGACAGTGGCAAGGGCATCACGCTGGACAGTGGCGGCTCGATTACGTTTGAAGCCGTGAAGGATTTGCATAAAGAGGATCATGCAAAAAGCAAAAGCAGCATGGCTTGGAGTTCGATGTCGGGCAAAGGTCACACCGACGAAACTCTGCGTCAGACACAGATGGTCGCTGCCGGTGCCATCACGATCAAAGCTGTCGATGGGTTGAACATCGATCTCAAGCAGATCAACCAAGACACCGTCCACCAGTCGATCAAGGCGATGGTCGACGCAGACCCGCAACTGGCGTGGTTGGCTGAAGCTGAGAAGCGTGGTGACGTGGATTGGCGGCAGGTCAAGGAAGTCCACGACTCTTATAAGTACAGCCACTCCGGCATGGGGCCGGCTGTGCAGATGATCATTGCGATCCTTGTGGTCTATTTCACAGCAGGTGCGGCCAGTGGCTTGATTGGCAGTATGGCCGGGGCCACCGCAGGCTCAGGGACCGCCATGGCAGCCGGAACAGTGGCCGGATCGACAGTAGTCGGTGGCACGGTGGCCACTTCAACTGTGGCCGCCGGTTGGGCGAACGTGGCGCTCACGGCTATCGCAACGGGTGCTGCGAGCAACGCCACCATCAGCTTCATCAACAATGGTGGGAACCTGGGGGCGGTGTTCAGTGATGTGACTTCTGCGGACGCATTGCGTGGTTATGTGGTGTCCGGTGTTACAGCAGGACTGACCGCCAGCATCTTCGACAAGATGACCAATACCACCACCACCGTGGAGGGCGCTTTGCCTAACGCAGGCAAGGTAGTGGCCCAAGGTGGCCTGTCGAGCCTGGAAGGAATCGGTCGGTTCGGCGCTAACCAATTGCTGCAGAACGGTACCTCAACCCTGCTGGATCGAGCGCTTGGTGGTGACAGCCAGTTCGATAACGCCCTGCGTAGCAGTTTGGCGAACACCTTTGCTGCGGCGGGATTCAATCTCGTTGGGGATCTTGGCAAGAAATTCGATTTGAAAGAAGGGGGGCTGGCCAAGGTTGGCTTGCACGCGGTCATGGGCGGGCTGGCCGCTGAGGCGGCTGGCGGTGATTTCAAAACCGGCGCGTTGGCTGCGGGTGCCAACGAGTTGTTGATTGATAGCTTGGCCGAGCAGTACACCAAGATGACCTTGGAGCAGAAGAACAGACTTCTGGTGATGAACTCCCAAATAGTAGGCGTACTTGCAGCCGCTGCGCAGGGAGGGGATGCAAAGAGCCTTCAGACCGGGTCATGGGTGGCGGGCAGTGCGACTTCCTATAATAGGCTGTTGCATTCGTCGGAGAAGAAAGCGCTTGCCGATGAGGCCAAGGCTCTTGAAGAGAAGGGCAAGCCTCAGTCGGATATGTCTTGGGAAGAAGTACTGCTGCTTGCTGCCAATGCTCAAGTTGACGCTACCGAAAACGCGCGGTTGCAGGCACTTGTGAAGAGCTTCCCCCCGGGCAACCCTGAAGGTCAGCACCTTGCGCAAGACTTGTTAACGGCGACCAAAAGCATCCAAGCCTTGGCATCTCAGAACACTGTGCTTACCTGGAGCGACGGGCGTACCATCGTTGCCAATGGGGCTGAAGTGCATGCGTTTCAAGCGACGACGACTCAGTTTGTCGATCCCGCCTTGTTCAATACCGCTTCTCAATGGTCCAGCAACACCAATTGGGCCAATGACCCCGAGATCGTTCCCACGGCCTGGAGGGAGCAGTTTGGTGGAGACGCCGTCACTTATCTGAGGGAAATCGCTGGAGTTTCCAGTAGCAGGGACGAGTTCAACGACCTGGTGCAAAGGGTTTCAACCATCGTTGGCGGTGGGATCGAAAGCGTCACTTGGGATCTGGATGCTGCGCTTGCGGCTACGGGAGCGCCTGCGGTATTAAGGGCTTTGCTGGCTAGGCGGCTTGCTGCGGCTGGTGGTGCTGATACGGTGGTGGTGGGTGCAAAAGAGATAAGTAAGCTTCCCGTTCCCAACGATCTTCCGACCAAAATACATATGGGGCAGCAAGGAAAACATATCAAAGGTCACAATAATTTTGAGGAAGGGCGTAGTTATTTTAACGATGGCGTCGACCCAACGGAGCTTTTGGGAGGCGTTCACAGCGGTAAATATCCTGTTGTTGGCGCTGGGGCTCGTGGTAACCCAATTGTGGATTTTGGAAGGCCAATTGGGGTAGACGGACGCACAGGCCAGTCAGTTACCAGAGGGCAGATTCACTATGGGAAAAATGGTGCCCACATTGTTCCAGATGCGAGGAATTGAGATGCTATTTACTGCACAGTTACCCGATTGGCTCGTCGCATGTTTTCGGATTGCGCTCCTTGGCGAAATCTACCCTGATATTAGAGCTATTGCTGTCGGATACAATGAAAATGGTTCGGTTTTGATTCGATATTATCTTGACCGTGAACCTACAGAGTTTGATCTGGAAAGTTTGGAGGTTGTAGCTACAAATCTTGATGCAATGGGAGGGAAAAAACAGGCTATCAGTAGAATTGATATCGAATGCATTTGCGCGGAAGGCTCTAAGCGAGAGTTAGATCCGCTTAGTGGTTTTATATACTCTAGGCGAGAGTATAGTTGAGTTTTCTACGAAAAAGGGGACAGATTTATTTTCTCTTTTGCTACGCTGAAAGCTTCCACGGACGGATGAGTCATCCGCACCACGTTGTGCAACGTGACCAAGAGCGGCGAGGTCAGGGTAGGCGGAGGATTGATTTGAGAAAATAAATCTGTCCCCTTTTCCCCCGGTTGGAGCAATAACTAAATGAAAGATATGTCTTTAGTGCTGGAAGTTTTTGAGGCTGAAGAGGCAGCTAGATTTTTATCTGCTTTGTCGATAGGGCTATTGATTTCTGTGCAAAATGGCACGATGTCTCTGGAAGAGGTTGAAAGGCTTCTTTTTTCACCAAGGAATTCGAGAATTCTGAGAGAGAAGGGTATCTCTCCAGAGCTTAGTAGATTGGTGATGGATTGCTGTGAGTTAGAGGATGTGTTTAGTTTAGTTCCTTCAGAATTTAATAATAACCTTCAGATGATATTGGACAGATTTGTGTATTTTTTAAAGTCTTCGAAAGTTAGAGGAACAGATTTGAATTTTTTAGAAATACGATAGAAATAAGAAAAAAAGGGACAGATTTGAATGGTACTTACCTAGCCGTTCAAAAAAGGGGGGCAGATTTGTGAAAGAGTGAAAAAGGGGACAGATTTATTTTTTGATTCTTTGCTACGCTGAAAAACTCCACGGACGGATAAGTCATCCGCACCACGTTGTACAACGTGGCCAAGAGCGGCGAGGTCAGGGTAGGCGGAGGATTGATTTGAGAAAATAAATCTGTCCCCTTTCTCCTTTAGCCCGGATCTGTTCTCGTCGACTGCTGGGGGGAAGGGTGGTACAACCGGGGTTAAGGTTGGGGTCGTAGGGGATGGGGCAAAAGGTCCATTTTTTAAGACTACAAAGGAGGCTCAATCTGCTGCTGAAACTCTTGGTTTTAAGAAGATAAACGAAACCTCACATGGGCAGGCAGTATTTAAAAAAGGTGGGTTTTATATAACTCGTGATGTAGATAGTCATAATGGAGGGGCGTGGAAGATGGCCAGTTCGGTAAGAGAGTTGGGTGGTAAGTCGACTCGCCTTGGTACCTACGACGTAAACTTAAAACGCATTGGTGATTAAATGAGCGCTGGCGGGTTTGATTGGGAAAGGCAAGGGAAAACTATAGAAGGATTGATTGAAGAACTTCAGTCCTTTCAGGATAAAAATATTAAGGTTGAACTTTCGCTTGATGGTGGTGTGACAAGTAAGCCAATTAGTTTGGTTGCAAAAAAAAATGGAATTTGTCTGCTGGTTAGCGTTTCTATTGAAGAATGAAATTAGTGGCTAGCTGAGGTGTGTTTTGGGCTAGGGGAACAGGTCACATTATCTGTGTGGTTTTTAGATGGAAAACTGATCCAGTGGGGTGGCGGGGACAGACCACGTTATTTGTGCAGTTTCTGGATAACGTGGTCTGTCCCCGAGTGACCTCCGAGTGACCTCTGTGGCATAGACCTGCATTCGAACAACAGCGTTGTCGTGGTTACCGACGAAACGGATAGAGTTTTGGTGAGCCGGGGTAGGCCGGAATGAGTAAATCAGATTGCATAGCTTGTGAACAGTGCGGAGGGGAATTAAAGCTCTTCAAAGAGGATGGTACTCAAGGATTGAAGTGTGCTGGCTGTGATTGGTCAGTGGTTACGACGCATGTGGCGGATATTAAGCTCGATGAGGTTGAATATAACGTTGGCTGTGTTGGTGATTATAAAAATGAGGTGCATATCAGAGTTGTTTCTGAGGTGGCGGGTTGTAACTTTTTAGTGTCTAGGAAAAAGCTTCAGTGTGGTCATTTTCTCGTATTTATCGGTCAGGCAGAGGAGGTTTTACGGGTTCGAAATGCTCTTGTTTCTGTTGGGCTTGTTTGTAGTATTTCCCCTGATTTTTACTGGGGATAGTAGGGTATGTTATTCGATAATTATGCGCATGGAGTACGTATGAGTAAATTTTCACTTGTGGTCTTAACCTTGGTCCTGACGTTGCCCGGCTGTAAATCCAACGTCAGGGATTCCTCCCCCTCCCTGCTCAACAACGGTATCCAGGTTCAGCAAACCAAAGTGACCGTCGACCCCCAGCACGCCAAGGTCATCATGAAAGCGTCGGGGGCCACTTATCCGGTGGAGTTTTCCATCAGGCGCGCAGCTGATCCTGACCAGCGCATGGATGTGCAGGGAACCGTAGTGGACACCGGTCGGGGCAAGGTATTTGGCTGGATTGCCAAGGTTAACGAGACGGTTCATAGCGCAACCTTGAAGCACTTCCCGCAGTTGGAAGTGCAGGCTGACGTTGATCAACCGTTCGAGGTATCTGGCTACGCCAGTGGCGGGAGCATTGGTAACGGTTATCGCTGCGGTCCGGTCAAAAGCATTTTCACACCAGAGCGAAGCAAGACTTATCTGGTGAAAAAGCAGGAAAAAGGGGACAGATTTATTTTTTGATTCTTTGCTACGCTGAAAAATTCCACGGACGGATAAGTCATCCGCACCACGTTGTGCAACGTGGCCAAGAGCGGCGAGGTCAGGGTAGGCGGAGGATTGATTTGAGAAAATAAATCTGTCCCCTTTTTCAGGGAAAATAAATCTGTCCCCTTTTTCAAAATATATAGGTGGACCTGGTGCATATTTGAGAGATGCGGATACTGAATTTAAGATCCTGGAAACAGTTGCGCAGAGACTTGGCCAGAATACTAGCGCAGCGGGGCGTATAAATTTGCTTTCTGAAAAAGCAGTTTGTCCAAGCTGTACAGGGGTGATCTTACAATTTAGGGAGCGTTATCCAAATATCCAGTTGAATGTATTTACACGTGATTGAGTTTGGTTTGGAGGTTCTTTGAGTTATTTCGATATGTTGTATGAGATGCAGGCTTCGTATGGTGAAGCTACTAATAATAAAGGTCTAACAATCTATCAGGCCTTTGCTTACGCTTATGATGAGATGGATGCGTTTTTGCATTCCAAAGCTTACAGGGTAAGGATTCAGGCCTTCACCGCTTTATTTTTTGTGGCGATAAGGGAGGGAGTGACGTTTGCTAGGAATGATCCTTTTACAGATGATGTTTTCGAAGAGCTCAGCGATGCGTACTCTAAACTGTCTGAGCTTGGGTTAGGTAGCGGTAGTGATGAAGACGACAAGCTGATGCTTGAGCATGTACGCTTAGTTGCTAGCTTTACTGGTGTCATTAATTTTTAAGGGATCTGAAAGAGAGAAAACGGGAGCGGCCCTTGGGGCGGGCTCCGGGGGAGTCGGTCGCTGTGAAAAAGGGGACAGATTTATTTTTTGATTCTTTGCTACGCTGAAAAACTCCACGGACGGATAAGTCATCCGCACCACGTTGTACAACGTGGCCAAGAGCGGCGAGGTCAGGGTAGGCGGAGGATTGATTTGAGAAAATAAATCTGTCCCCTTTCTCCTTGTTGACGATCTCACTGAGGCTTTGAAGCAGGGGGTAATAAAACCTAGCCAAGTGCCCCTTGATTACGTTGTGATTGATGGTCAAAGGATTATTGCGAATACGAGGAGCTCCACTGCACTTATAAACGCCGGGGTGCCTAAAAGCCAATGGTATGGGAGAGATAAAACTGGCGTGAAAGCTTATGGTGATGTGAGCTTTGATGAGTTGGTGCTAAATCAGCTTAATAAAAATTATGGTGGTTCAGTTCAGAATGCTAGGAGATAATGAATAAATGAATTTGTCCGGGCCAAAACAAATTTTAGATATGGATTGTTTTTTGCCTCTTGAAGGTGAGGAGAGGGTCGATATCATTTATTCGGGTGGAGACTTGAATGTAGAAGTGTTCTATGAGCGGGAAGGTTGTGCTCTTGAAATGAAAGCGAGCATTCGCTTTCTACGAGCTAAATATTTTATTAAAACACCATTTCCGGGTATTAGTTTTTTTAACTGTCAGGGGGATCGAGAAATATCGTTATTGAATTCTGTGGTGGAGTACGAATATTCAGATATGCTGGAAATGGAGCGTAAGAGATCGGGGTTTACTGATTACAGGCACTATCGATTATTTTTCCATTCAGTAGGTGAGGCGATACATGTAATTGCCAAATCCATTGAGGTTTCAAAGGAGTAGGGATGCGTCTAAATCCAACTTGGAGGCGGGTATGCTATTTGTAAGCCAAACGCCATTATCTGCTTGATAAAATTTAAAGCCCTCTTGGTGCATTTTAAGAGCTTCAATTTTTAGTACCACGGGCTTTCCATGGCGCCGTCCCACTGTAATGGCCGTTGATATATCTTGGGATAGATGCACATGGTGACGTGAGCCAGCGATCAAGCCAAACTGTCGAATTGAATCTATAAAGCGCGTAGCGGTACCATGGTAGAGAAACTCTGGCGGCTCCTTTTCAACGTGCTGAATGCTTACGCAATCTATCGTGTGGCCTTGGGCTGCTCGGATATCGGAAAAAGGGGACAGATTTATTTTTTGATTCTTTGCTACGCTGAAAGCTTCCACGGACGGATAAGTCATCCGCACCACGTTGTGCAACGTGACCAAGAGCGACGAGGTCAGGGTAGGCGGAGGATTGATTTGAGAAAATAAATCTGTCCCCTTTTCCACGCACGCGATCGTCGTCGATACAGTTGAGAATGGTGTGGCTGGGATTCGGGATCCTTGGCCGCTAGGGGTTGGATCAACATATTCTGTACCCGCAAGTGCATTAGAAGGGATTCTTAACGGTGGCGTAATTGTCCATCCATAGGAGGATGAGTGTTATGCAGAAGAGATGTGATTTGTATTTGTGTGGTCCGGTGGATGCAGCGCGGCTTAAGATGCTACGTTTGTTTGATAAAAGCTTTTCTTGTGAGAGTGGGCAGGTGTTTAGTGGCTATTTATTTGTAAGCATAAATAGGTTGAAGCTTGTGGCTGTGGTTTCTGCTTTACGTAAGGAGAAAATATTATGCTTCAGTGTTCCTATCGAATACCGGAGTGCAGGTGTTTTGCTTGATGCTGCATTCGAGATAGCAAAAAAATATGCAGGGCAAAATGGAGTTATAGGTATGAGGGATCAAACGCAGTGCCCGCCTCTGTTCTGGTCTTTCAGTTTGATGTCGGTCGGTCTTGCGGAGAAAAAAGTAGGCGGAATGCTTATGGTTGATCGTTTAGATGGTCATATTTGGAGTTTGGAAGAGTATGAAGAGTATATGTATGACTATAATAATGTTTTTTAAGGCGATGGTGTGTCGAGTCGGAATCCTTTTAGAGGCCACTTTTTTTATAAAGGCGGAGCCGTACTCTTCAATTTAACAGTGCTCTTTCCCCGACCTTTTCAAGGAAAAAGGGGGCAGATTTGAATGGCGCTTACTTAACGGCTAACTAGCTGATATGTCTGAAAAAAAGGCTGACCTTGGTCTACGGTTCTTCAGGGATAGACCACATATCTGTGTAGATTTTAGATGTAAAATTTTGTTTGTACCCAAGAGATCCCGATCTGCGGGTTTGCTCGCCAGCATGTTGATTTTTTGCAGGTAGGAAAGCCCGCTTTCGTGTGATTCATCCCCTGGACAGTTCGGTCATTCCCTTGGCTCGTGCGAATACTTCCATCGCTTTGGCGATGTAGCTTGCATCGTCGGTTTCCCGGGCATCTCTCATGAACTCCGCAATGGCCTCTGGAGTACTGAGATATTCTGCGGGGTCAAATTCTGTAAAGGTCTCAATAATTTTGCTCTCCGCGCATGTGAAAAACGGGCGACCAAAGGTCGCCCGTTTTCGTTACTCAGCAGCCTGTGCCCGCAACCGTCTCCCAATCACGTCCATCACATCACACCCATCACGCAACGCTATTGTCAGCATTTTGCAAAAGTCAGAAAGCACTACCGTATCGGAGCTGATATCCGAACGGAACGCGATGTTTTCCAGCAGTTGGGTCACGGTGCGGATGCGGTAGTCGGCGGTTTCGAAGAGGACGTCGAGCGGAGCTTCGGTGTCGATGAGCAGGGTGGCCGGGGCGCAGTCGATTCCGGTGATGGGCACGTATCTGGTCATAATCAGAGCCTCGAAAGTTGATGAGCCTCTCTGTAGATCGGGTCGCCAAACCCGGCCGCGTTTTTGGGCGACGAGGGACTATAGGGCGATCCGCTCTTGAGCTACAAGACACCGCTTTCCGAGCTTCATGTAGGACCTTTGGCCTGGCAGTTGTCGGCTTTGGTTCAGGCAAAGCAGGCGACTGCTGCGCAGTCGAGCGGGAGCAAGCTCCCTCGCCACGGGGATCGCGCTCGACTGGGCAGGTTGGCGCATCAGCCATGGCAGCAGCTATGGGGCTTGGCCTCTTCGTATTTATCGTGATGCCGCACCCAATCCATGATTTCGTCTTCGTTGCGGCCCTTGGGCGTCAGGTCGAGGTAGTTGTAGGTGCCGACCAATATGTCCAGGCCGCGGGCGTAGGTGGAGTAGGTGTGGAAGATGTCGCCGGCTGCGTTGCGATAGAAGACGCTCAGGCCGGGGAGTTCGCCTTCGGCGCTGTCGGTTTTTTCGTAGTTGTAGCTGGCTTTTCCGGTGGCGGTGTCTTCGGTTTTGAAGCTGACGCCGAAGTCGTAGTTGAAATCGCAACCTTCCGATGAGACCCAGTCGAAGGCCCAACCCATGCGGCGTTTGAAGGCTTGGAATTCGGCGAACGGGGCGCGGGAGACGGCCACCACGGCCACGTCATGGTGGGCCAGGTGTTGGTTGGCGCCGTCGATGTGGTCGGACAGGAACGAGCAGCCCTGGCAGCCTTCGGTCCAGCCGGGGCCGAACATGAAGTGGTAGACGATCAGTTGGCTGCGGCCGCCGAACAGGTCGGCCAGGCTCAGTTCGCCGTGGGGGCCTTGGAAGCGGTAGGGTTTGTCGATTTTTACCCAGGGCAGGGCGCGGCGTTCGGCGCTGAGTTTGTCCCGTTCGTGGGTGAAGGCTTTTTCGTGGACCAGGTGTTGGCGGCGGGCGGTGAGCCATTCTTCCCGCGAGACGACTGGATGATTCTCTACGTTCATGGTGATTTCTCCTGTGGGCTGAGCTGTGAAATCGGCTTTCAACAGGTGGTCGTTTGGCCTTGGAAGAATTCGACAGGCCGTTGGTCGGCTCAAGGCGGAGACCACCCGGAAACCCGGCTGAACGGCGACGCAGCGCCTCGGTCACACCTTAAGTAGGCATCTCACTCTTTGGAGGATGGACCAGGATGACGACTTATAACTGGGACTTGATCGAACGGTTGTTGCACGAAGTGCAAAACGGCGCCGGTCACAGCTTTACCCCTCGGCCTTATGCGGAGCAGTACGCGGCAGAGAAGGCAGCCGCAGGCGAGGCGATCGAGAACCTCGATCATCTGAAGGCGCTCGCCGGGGAGTACGAAAAGCTGCTGTTGGAGCGTAACTATATCGAGCCTCGGCCGGAGGAAGAGGGCGGTAACGGCGAGAACTTTGTGCTGACCCCCCGTGGCTCGCGGTTGTTGAGCCTGATCGACAGCAGCATTCCGGGCAATGATCATCCGCGTCAGGTGCTGGATGAGCAGGAAGATGCGCTGGATGAGTTTACGTTTGATGAGTTGGCTTCAAAGGCGCAGATTGCCTGACAGGTATGCACCGAACCCTGTGGGAGCGAGCTTGCTCGCGATAGCGGTCTGACACTCAACAAGTGTGTTGCCTGTTCAACCGTTATCGCGAGCAAGCTCGCTCCCACATCGGTATCAGTGGTTTTAAGAGCGTGCCGCTTTCAGGCACTTCAAATCAGTGAAATCCTTCTTCACCCCGTCGATTTTCTTCAGCAACTGTTCGCGCTGGGGCGGGGTGCTGTCGGCCATCAGGTCCACCAGCAGGCTGCGGGCCTGGGCTTCGGTTTTGCTGAAGGCCTCGCGGTAGGCGGGGGTCCAGAGGCTTTCGCGGTTGACCAGCAGTTGTTCGATGCGTTTCGGGAAATCCGGGCTGTGGCGCTGGGCCACGGCTTCGCTGAACTGGTTCTGCCAGTGGGCGCGGTTGGCGATCCATTGCTGGTTCTGGTCGCCCAGGGCGGTGGACCAGGCCATCACCCGCTGGCGTTGGGCGATGTTGAGTGGGCCGAGCCAGTCGTTCAGGCGTTTTTCCATGCGTTCGCTGCGTTCCTGGATCTGTTGCTGCAACGTCGGCTTGAGGTATTGCTGCTGGCGTTTGCGCTGGTCCTTGACGAACGCGGCGTCCATGTCGGCGACTTGTTCATCGCTTAAGCCTTGCAAGAGTTCGATGGCCGATGGGGTGATCGCCCGGGCGGTTTCGGCGATGGCGGCCTTGGCTTCCTGGGTGCGCTGTTGCAGGGCTTCGTCGCTCACCTGATTGGTTTGTACCATGGTTTTCAAACGGTCCAGCCAGTCGAGGTAGCCGGGCAACTGGGTGGTGCAGTGCCAGGTCAGGTGGTCCTTGAGGCGTTCGTTGAACCAGTCTTTTTGCTCGCCTTTGATGTCCAGGTAGTCGTTGAGGGTCCAGGGGATGATCAGGTCGAGGTTGCGGTAGGCGAGGCCGATGCGGCTGCAGGCAGTGAGGGTCAGCAGCAGGGCGAGGAACATGGCGATGCGTGTGAGCCAGCGCGACATGAGCGAGTCCTTGCAAAAACGTAAGTGTCTTGTTTGAGCATGGCAGGCGCGCGGCAGTTCAGCCGATTAATGCGTAACGCTTAGTAAAAAGGGTGGGCCATTTTGAGGGTCAACAGGCCGTCGCATTCGCTGTTGTGGCCGGAGTAGGCCGAGCAACTGCTGCCGCTGAGGCTTGAGTCGCTGTAGATCAGGTCCAGGTCGAGGCCTTTCCAAGGGCGGGAAATTTTCAACGACCAGTCGCTGAAACTGCCTACATAGCCGTTCTCTACCGATACTGGCGTGTTGAGCTGGTGGGTGGTGTATTTGGCGCTGATGCCAATGCCGAACGGCACGTTGCCGCCCAGGTCGGCGAACAGCGTGCTGTTCTGTTTGTCCGGATCGTTGCTCAAGGCTGCGCCGAAACGGCTGCCAAGCACAGTCAGGCCACCGTAGAACTCCTGGCTGTCGAGGGTATCGACGGTGGGGTAGCTGTAATGGATCAGGCCGACTTCGTAGCCCAGGGTCTGGTCGAAGGGTTGTTTAAAGCCCATGTAGGAATCGACTTCGAGCTCGGCGGACGAGGTCAGGCCGGCGCTGGGTGACCATTGGCCGACGTACCAGCCGCTGTCGTGGCTCAGGTCCAGGCCGCCATGAAACGAGCCCGTACTCGACGGGGTGACCAAACCTTCGGCCATGCTGCGGCTGGGGGTGGTGCCGAGTTTGAGGTCGAAGTCACCGAGTTCGCGTTGGAAAACTTGCCCCTGGGCCAAGGAACATGTCAGCAGGCTGATCGCCAGCGGAACAATAGAAATGCGCATGCTTCACTCCATGAAATAGCGAGGAGCAGGAACTAAGCTGAAACGCTTGAGCTAGAGAGGTGAAAGCATACCGGCGAATACACGGCAGCGAAGGCCGTTCGTCGATTTATACGAAATGGAAGGAAGCAGGAGAGGTTCCAGTCCAAGCGCTTCGAAGCTCAAAGCGCTCTGGGACCAGGTGACGCGCGGGTTACTTCTTGCCCAGGCTGATTTGCTTGGACGGGCCGAATGTCTGGCCGCTGACGCCTTTGGCAATTTGCTGGATCTCACCGCCGGACTTGAGGAACGCAGCAATCTGGTCGTTGATCGACTCGCTGGTTTCAACGGCTGGAGCTGGCTTTGATTTGCTGTTGGATGCTTTTACGCGCATGACGGCCATTAACCTAAAGATAATTAATTGGGCCAGGCATCGTACAGGAAATACTTGACAATAGCTTGGCAAATATCCTCCTGATTTATCCGTGATGGGGCTGGAGTTATGCCCGGTTCATGCGTCAATTATTGCCCTAAGCCACTGTTTTAAATAACAACCGTGGGGGAAATATAACGCCAATGGCGGGTGATTCGAGCCGGTCCTCGCCTGACGAATGGCCAAACCTTGAGTGAAAACCCAGGAAAATCAACGGTTGCGCAGGGCCTTTTGCCTGCGCCCACGAATCGCGCCGCAAAACCGGGTAGAATGCCGCCCACGCAATGAGGGTATTGGAAATGGCTTTAGTCGGGCGCTACAACAGTTTGCAAGTGGTTAAACACACTAACTTCGGTTTATATCTGGACGGCGGTGCGGACGGCGAAATCCTGCTGCCCAACCGTTATATCCCCAAGGATATTCCCAGCGAAGATGAAGACTGGCTCAATGTTTTCATTTATCTGGACAGCGACGACAAACTGATCGCCACCACCGAAAAACCAAAAGTGCAGGTCGGTGAGTTCGCCAGCCTGAAAGTGGTCGAGGTCAACAGCATCGGCGTGTTCCTGGACTGGGGCCTGCCCAAGGACTTGCTGCTGCCGTATTCCGAAGAAAAGCGCCAGATGACCGCCGGCGAGTACTGCGTGGTGCACGTCTACCTCGACAAGCACACCCGGCGCATCACCGCCACGGCGCGCCTGGATCGTTATCTGGACAAGACACCGGCCAACTACACGCCAGGGCAGGAAGTGGATCTGCTGGTCGCCGAAGCCACCGACATGGGCTTCAAGGCGATTATCAACAACAAGCACTGGGGCTTGATCCATAAGAACGAAATCTTCAAGTTCATGCGCGCCGGCAAACAGGAAAAAGGTTTCATCAAGGAAATCCGCCCGGACGGCAAGATCAGCCTGAGCCTGCAGCCAGTGGGCCAGGAAGCCGCCACCAGCCTGAACGCCAAGATCCTCGCCAAGTTGCGGGAGAACAACGGCACGTTGCCGGTCAGTGACAAGAGCGACCCGGCACTGATCAGCAGCCTGTTTGGCGTAAGCAAGGGCAACTTCAAGAAAGCCATTGGTGCGCTGTACAAGAATGGGCAGATTGTCATTCATGCTGATCGGATCGAGTTGAGCTAACTGCAACCTCCCCTCGAACATGCCACTTCGGTGTGTCTGATCGTTCCCACGCTCTGTGCGTGGGAATGCATCCCGTGACGCTCTGCGTCACCTTCCAGAAGCGGAACGCGGAGCGTCCCTGGCGACATTCCCACGCAGGAGCGTGGGAACGATCAAGTCTCTGAACGACCGCATGGCCTTCATCGCGGGCAAGCCTTGCTCCCACAGATTGATCTTCGCTGTATACAAAACTCTGCACCTTTAGCATGCACTCACGCCCTGTTCATGGGCGTGTGCCTGCTCTTGCGCGATGTTCCTCTGCGCTACACACCGCGGTTTGTCTTACATTTCCCACCTATGGCACGCATTCTGCGTAGAAACGCGTATACAAACCATGCCGGCTCCCGTGCGCAGTATGGTGAACAGGTTGACCCGGGGGCACGGCGGTACTCAAAAGGAGCCCCGCAATGTCCGAGCAATTGCCCAACGGCTACAGCCCCCGCCTCTATAACGAGGACCTGGGCCCGCTGCCGCAGAAATGGAATTGGTACAACATCTTCGCGTTCTGGATGAGTGATGTGCACAGCGTGGGCGGCTATGTGTTTGCCGCCAGTCTGTTCGCCTTGGGCCTGGCGAGCTGGCAGGTGTTGATCGCATTGCTGGGCGGGATTTGCATCGTGCAGTTGATTGCCAATCTGGTCGCCAGGCCGAGCCAACAGGCGGCGGTGCCTTATCCGGTCATTTGCAGGCTGGCGTTCGGCGTGTTCGGGGCGAATATTCCTGCCGTCATCCGGGGCCTGATCGCCGTGGCCTGGTACGGCATTCAGACGTACCTGGCTTCCAGCGCGCTGATCATTGTGGTGCTGCGGTTTTTTCCTGCGATGGAAGCCTATGCCACGCCGCAATTTGCCGGTTTGTCCTACCTGGGTTGGTTCGGTTTCCTCGGCCTGTGGTTCGTCCAGGCGCTGGTGTTCTGGACGGGGATGGAGTCGATCCGTCGCTTCATCGACTGGGCCGGGCCGGTGGTGTACGCGGTGATGTTTCTGTTGGCTGGCTGGATCGTATGGAAGGCCGGTTGGAGCAACATCAGCTTCACCCTGGCGGAGAAATCCTTGTCCGGCTGGCAGGCTTTCGGCCAGGTGATTGTGGCGACGGCGCTGGTGGTGTCGTACTTTTCCGGCCCGACCCTGAATTTCGGCGATTTCAGCCGTTACTGCCGGAGCATGGCTGACGTGCGTCGGGGCAATTTCTGGGGCCTGCCGGTGAATTTCCTGGCGTTCTCCCTGGTGACGGTGGTGATTGTTTCCGGGACCTTGCCGGTATTCGGTGAAATGCTCCATGACCCGATCGCCACCGTGGCACGCATCGACAATGACGTGGCCGTGTTGTTGGGCGCCTTTGCATTCGTGACCGCCACCGTCGGCATCAATATTGTCGCCAACTTTGTCTCCCCCGCGTTCGACTTCGCCAACGTCGCGCCCAGCAAAATCAGCTGGCGCGCCGGTGGCATGATCGCGGCGCTGGCCTCGATTTTCATCACGCCGTGGAACCTGTTCAACAACCCCGAAGTGATCCACTACACCCTGGACGTGTTGGCGGCGTTCATCGGCCCGCTCTTCGGGATCCTGCTGGTGGATTACTACCTGATCAAGAAGCAGCAGATCGACGTCGACGCGCTGTTCAATGACGGTCCGAGTGGGCGCTACTACTACACCGGTGGCATCAACTGGACGGCGGTCAAGGCGTTGGTTCCGGCGACGCTGATGGGCGTGGCGATCACCTTCACGCCGCTGCTGCAACCGATGGCCAACTTCGCCTGGTTCACCGGTTGCTTCCTCGGCGGGGTGTTGTATTTCGCCTTGGCGCGGCGCGAGACAACCGTGCACCTGAGCCCATCGCTCGGCCAGGCCTGATCAGCGCAGGGCAGTCTGGGCGCAAGGGTTCACCGCGCCCCGGCTGGCGGGCCGCAGCAACAGCCCGCCGGCCAGCAGCAGACCGCTGCCGGCAATGATCAACGCCGGTTGCAAGCCGCCACTGAAGTGGCTGCTTAGCGCTGCCAGCAACGGCCCACTCAGTTGACCCACGGCAAAGCAGGCAGTCAGCAGCCCGGCGTTGCGCTGGGTGGCGTGGGGCGCCTGTTCCCGAGAGCGCTGCATCACCAGTTGCATGCAGGCCAGGAAAGGTCCGCCACACAGGATCACGCCCAACGCCAGCCCCGGCCCGCTGCCCAGCAGGCAGGCGAACACCCCGGCGGCTTGCAGCCAGAGGGTACCGATCAGCCAGCGACCGGTGGTGTTCGGGTTGGGGCGACGTAGGCTGACCAGCAGCACGCCAGTGGCTGCGGCCAGGCCGAAGCAAGGCCAGAATAGATCTGCTTGCCATTGCCCGTGGAACTGCGCCGAGGCCATTTGCGACAGGAAGGTGGCCGGGATGATGTAGCCCACGCCGTACAGGGCGTACACCACGCCAAGCCGAGCGATGCCACGGTTCGGCGAGACGCTGACTGGCGCTGTGACGGTAGCGGCTGCGGCGGGGTGCGGCAGAATCGGCAGAATCACCAGCAGCATCGCTAATGCCACGCCGGCATACACCAGCCACAGGGTCGCAGAGGTCTGGCCCAGCAGGTTCGAGCCCAGGGCGAGCAAGCCGGTCAGGAAAATCCCCAATCCAGGGCCGGCAAACACCAGGGCGCCGAGCCGTGGTCGTCCCGCCGCCGCTGCCAAGGGTTGGCTCAGGGCGGTGATCATCACCAGCACCCAGGCGCTCGCCACACCGGTGCCAAAGCGCAGTGCCAGATGCGGCCAGAAGCCCCAGGCCCAGAACGACGCCAAGGTCAGCAGCACGCACAACCACAGGCCGCCGAGCAAGCGCCGGCGCACCTGTTCCGGGCGGCGGGCGAACATGGCGTCCAGCGCGCCGAGGAAGTAACCGAGGTAGTTGGCGGCGGCAATCAGACCGGCGGCGGTCAAGTCGAGCTGACCTTCGCCGATCAAATGAGGTAACTGGGGCGTTAGGGCGAAGCGGCCAATGCCCATGGCCATCATCAGGGCGATGAAGCTGCCGAGCAGACGAGTAAGAGGTGACATGGTCGTTCTCCAGCGTTTAGGCGAATGACCGTCAGGCTAGGACTGATTGACTTTCATTAAAAATGAATAATAGTGAGTAACTTGTTCTTTTTTGGAGAATGTCGTGGAGTTCAGCCAATTACGGATTTTCCAGGCCGTGGCCGAGGAAGGTTCCATCACCCGGGCCGCCGAGCGCCTGCACCGGGTGCCATCGAACCTCTCGACCCGGCTCAAGCAGCTTGAAGAGCAATTGGGCGTGGACCTTTTCCTGCGGGAGCGTCAGCGATTGCAGTTGTCCCCGGCGGGAAAAGTCTTGCTGGACTATGCGGCCAAGCTTTTCGCCTTGCACGACGAAGCCCATGCCGCCGTGCAGGGCGGGCAGCCGGCCGGGGATTTCCTGCTAGGCACGATGTACAGCACGGCGGCAACGCATTTGCCGGACCTGTTGGCGGCCTATCATCGGGCGTATCCGGCGGTGAATCTGCAGGTGCAATCCGGGCCCAGTGGCGAATTGTTCGAAGGCTTGCTCACCAATCGTCTCGACGCGGCGTTGGTGGATGGCCCGCTGGAGTTGGCGGGGCTCGATGGCGTGCCGTTATGCGACGAGCGGTTGGTACTGATTACCGAGGCCGATCATCCGCCGGTACGCAGCGCGCTGGATGTGCAGGGCCGCGCGGTGTTCACGTTCCGACGTGGTTGCTCGTACCGGATGCGCTTGGAAGCCTGGTTTGCCCATGACCATGCCGCCATGGGCCGGGCGATGGAAATCGAGTCTTATCAGGGGATGCTGGCGTGTGTGATCGCCGGGTCCGGGGTGGCGTTGATGTCCGAGTCGATGCTTGCCAGCCTGCCGGGCCGCGAGCGGGTGACGGCGCATCCGCTGGCCGAGCCATTTGCCAGCGCTACCACGTGGTTGATGTGGCGCAAAGGCATGGTCGGGGCGAACCTGAACGCCTGGATCGAATTGCAGCAACAGGCCTGGCCGCGAGTGCCCATGACGACGGCGCAATCGGCTTGAACTCCGGGAGGTGGATTTGGATCAATTCAGTAACAGATCATTGCAAACTGAGACGAGCATTGCGTAGAACATCGGACTATTATCAGTGCGAAGGGGCCACAGAAATCTGCCGCTCGTACCACCCTGAGGGGGCACCACGATGAAAGAGAAAATCCAGAACTGGCTTCACGACTTGGGTGTCGCGTTGGGGCTGATCGAGCCGCCGATACAGCCGGTACCGATCCGCACCGATGACGAGCAACGCCGCCGCCAACCGCGCCGCCGGTAAACACACCAGGAATTTGAAGAGATCGCAGTTCCGGACCATTTCAGTTGAGATGGCCCGGAACTGCGATCTTTTTTATGCCTGAAGACAAACCAATGTGGAGCGAGCTTGCTCGCGATAGCATTGCATCAGCCACCATTGATATTGCCTGATACACCGTGATCGCGAGCAAGCTCGCTCCCACAGGGTTCTCATCGCCTGGATCCGAGCTATAACAGGCGAAAAAAAGGGTGTGGCAACCGGCGCCACACCCCTCGAAGAAAACCGCTTTCAGTCGTTGATCAAACCACCTTGGCCACCACTCCCGGCCGCGGCGCCAACACACTCACCAATACAAAACTCACCAGCGCCACGCTCAGGCTGTAGTAGATCGGCGTGTTGGCGTCCAGGCCGTCCTTGAGCATGAAAAACAGCGCGGTCAAAAAGCCCAACGACATGCTGGTGATCGCGCCGGCGGTAGTGGCGCGTTTCCAGTAGATGGCACCGATCAACGGGATCAGCATGCCGCCCACCAACAGGTTGTAGGCCAGGGTCAGGGCGCTGATCACGTCGCTGACCACCAGGGCGATGCCCAGCACCACCAAGCCCAGCAGCAGGGTGGCAATGCGGTTTTCGTGGACGTCGCCACTGCCGCTTTCACGACCCTGGCGCAGGCGCGGTAGCAAGTCCTGGACCACCGTGGTGGACGCCGCGAGCAGGCCCGCCGCTGCGGTGGACATCAAGGCCGCCAGGGCCGCGGCGATCACCAGCCCGCGTATGCCGTTGGGCAGGCTGGTCTGGACGACGCTGGCGAAGGCGTTGTTGACGTTTTCCAGGTCCGGCAGCAATACCTTGGCCGCCATGCCGATCAAAGCGCCGGCCAGGCCATACAGCACGCAGTACAGGCCAGCGGCGGTGCCGGCGACTTTGGCCACGCCTTCGCTGCGGGCAGTGAACACCCGCTGCCAGATGTCCTGGCCGATGAAGATGCCGAAGAAGTAGATCAGGAAGTAAGTGAGGATGGTGTCCCAGCCAATGGCGGTGAAATCGAAGTAGCTGGCCGGCAAGGCCGCCACCATTGCGTCCCAGCCCCCCGCATCGCTGATGGACATCGGCATCAGCAGGAACACCAGGCCGACGGTCATGATTAAAAATTGCACGATGTCGGTGAGGGTCAGCGACCACATGCCGCCGATGGTGGAATACAGCACCACCACACCGCCGCCGACCAGGATCGACACCCAGAAGGGCAGGCCGAACAGCACCTGCATCACGGTGCCGATGGCGATGGTCGAGGTGGCGCCGATCATCAGCGCGTAAACCAGCATGATCAGCGCACTGGCGTGGCGCGCGGCCGGGTTGTAGCGGCGCTCCAGCACTTGGGTCACGGTGTAGATCTTGAGCTTGAGCAACGGCTTGGCGAGGAACAGGCTCAGGCCGACGATGCCCAGGCCGATGGCGCCGCACAGCCAGAACCCGGAAATGCCGTAGACGTAGCCCAGGCGCACGGTGCCAATGGTAGATGCGCCGCCCAGCACGGTGGCTGCCATGGTGCCCAGGTAAAAGCCCGGGCCCAGGTTACGCCCGGCAACCAGGTAGTCGTCACGGGTCTTGGCGCGGCGCATGCCGTACCAGCCCAGGGCAATCATGCCGGTGGCGTAGAGAAGAACGACGATTAAATCCAAAGCCATGATGGCGTGTCTCCAATTGTTTTTTTTATAGTGAAGTCAGGGCGAAACGGTGCACTGATCGTTCCCACGCTCTGCGTGGAAATACCACTTGGGACGCTCTGCGTTCCTGCGTGACGCAGAGCGTGGGAACGACAGTCAGGCGGTGGCGGGGCTATCGATTGGCGCCGAAGAGCCCTTGCTACGCGGATCATCCGGCCCATACACCGCCGCCGGCTCTGGAAACAGCCCCAGCAGCGCCAGGTACACCACCGAAGCCAACCCCAGGGTCACCGGCAGGCTGATGTCGATCCCGCCGGCCAGTTCACCCAGCGGCCCGACGAATTGCCCCGGCAGGTTGACGAAGCACAATCCCACCAGCGCGCTGGGGATCCATGCCCCCAGGCCGCGCCAATTCCAGCCGTGGCTGAACCAGTAGCGCCCGCCGGTTTCGCCACGGGTGAATACTTGCAGGTCATCCGGGCAGTAGAAGCCGCGCCGTACCAGCAGGCCGATGATCATGATCACCATCCACGGCGTGGTGCAGGTGATGATCAGCACCGCGAAGGTGGACACGCTCTGCACCAGGTTCGCCGCGAAGCGGCCGATGAAGATGAAGGCAATCGACAGCACGCCGATCAACAACGTCGCCTTGACCCGCGACAGCACCCGTGGAAACACACTGGACATGTCCAGGCCGGTGCCATACAGCGACGTGGTGCCGGTGGACATGCCGCCGATCACCGCGATCAGGCACACCGGCAGGAAGAACCAGCTCGGCGAGACCGCCAACAGGCCGCCTACGTAGTTGTTGGCCGCGATGTAGTCCGGCGCCTTGATCGCCACGATGGTGGCGGTGGCGAGGCCGAACAGGAACGGGATCAGCGTCGCCAGTTGCGCGGCGATCACCGCCAGCATGATGCGCCGCTTGGGGGTATTGCGCGGGATGTAGCGCGACCAGTCACCGAGGAACGCACCGAAGGAGATCGGATTGCTCATGGCCACCAGCGCCGCGCCGATGAACGCCGCCCAGAAGCCCGGCTGGCCGAGGCTGACGGTGCCGGCGAACTGGCTGTCGAAGGTCGGCGCGAAGGCCAGGATGCCCAGCAGGAACAACAGGCTGGCGGCCCACACGGCGATGCGGTTGACCCACAACATGAAGCGAAAGCCGTAGATGCACACGGTCAAGACCAGCAAGGCGAACAGGCCGTAGGCCAGGCCCAGGCTCAGGTCGGTTTCCGGCACGCCGATCAACCGCTTGGCACCACCGATCAACGCATCCCCGGAACTCCACACCGACAATGAGAAGAACGCGATGGCGGTCAACAACGACAGGAATGAACCGACGATCCGCCCGTGCACGCCGAAGTGCGCACCGGAAGAAACCGCGTTGTTGGTGCCGTTGAGTGGGCCGAACAAACCCATGGGGGCGAGGATGATCGAACCCAGCAACACCCCCAGCACAATCGCCCAGACACCAGCCTGGAACGACAGGCCGAACAGCACCGGGAAACTGCCAAGCACGGCGGTGGCAAAGGTATTGGCGCCACCGAAGATCAGGCGAAACAAATCGCCTGGGCCGGCGGTGCGTTCGTGGTCCGGGATCTGTTCGACCCCGAAGGTTTCGATTTGCGTAAGGCTGTTGTCGTTATTGTTATTCATGACCTGCTCCGATCATAAAGGCGCGCTCATCGTGTGCGAGCGTCGCCTGTTTGGCTAAGGGGGTGGCAGCCCTTCCGGCATTGCGGACAAATGTTCATGGCAGGCCAGCCATAGGCCTTGTTGTTCTTGGCGAAACACAATGGTCTCGCGCTCCTGGCTAAAGTGAAGCTCCCCTTGCATGCGCAGCTCGGTGGCCACGTCATGGATGAATACCGCCACGTCCCCTTGCAGGCTGACAAAGGCGTTGCTTGAGGTGCACGTGAGCACCTCGAAGCCATCCTCGGAGCGCCAGCGGTCCCACAACGCCTGGTAGGCATCGCGTGACAGCAGGGGCTGTTCGAGGGTGTGGAACACGAAACTCGCATCGGCCGTGAACGCGCCGAAGTAGGCGTCACGGTCATTGCGGGCGAAGGCCGACACCAGTTGTGCGGCGGCCTTGAGCACTTGATCCTGTTCGTTCATGGGCGCGCCTCAGCGATGAACCACGCCGGGCAGTACGCAGAGCATCTCGTACAGCAGGTTGGCGCCCAACAGCGAGGTGTTGCCGGTGGTGTCGTACGGCGGCGAGACTTCTACCAGATCGCAACCCACCAGGTCGAGGCCCTGGCAGCCACGGACGATTTCGATCGCCTGGATGGTGGTCAACCCACCAATTTCCGGGGTACCGGTGCCTGGGGCCCAGGCCGGGTCGATACCGTCGATGTCGAAGCTCAGATACACCGGGCCGCCGCCGACTTTCTCGCGCACTTCAGCCATCAGCGGGGCGAGGGATTTGTGCCAGCACTCTTCGGCCTGGACCACGCGGAAACCCTGGTTGCGGCTCCAGTTGAAATCATCGGCGGTATAGCCCTGGGCCCGCAGGCCGATTTGCACCACACGGTCGCAATCGAGCAGGCCTTCTTCCACGGCGCGGCGGAAGGTGGTGCCGTGGGCGATTTTCTCGCCGAACATGTGATCGTTCACATCGGCGTGGGCGTCGATGTGCACCAGTCCGACCTTGCCGTGCTTCTTGTGGATGGCCCGCAGGATCGGCAGGGTAATCGTGTGATCGCCGCCCAGGGTCAGGGGGATGACGTTGTGTTCGAGGATCTTGTGGTACGACTCCTCGATGATCCGCACCGCATCCAGCAGGTTGAAGGTGTTGATCGGCACGTCACCGATGTCGGCCACTGACAGCGAGTCGAACGGTGCGGCGCCGGTGGCCATGTTGTAGGGGCGGATCATCACGGATTCGGCGCGGATCTCGCGGGGGCCGAATCGGGTGCCGGCGCGCAGGGAGGTTCCGATGTCCAGCGGCACGCCGACGAATGCAGCGTCCAGGCCGGCCGCGGTTTGCAAATGGGGGAGTCGCATCATGGTGGCGATGCCGCCGAAGCGCGGCATTTCGTTGCCGCCCAGTGGTTGGTGAAGAATCTTGTCCACGGGTAGGGCCTCATCGTTGTTTTATTTATCAGGGGCCGATTCTGCGAAAAGCGGGGGAGTGGAAGAATCGCTGCGGGCAAATACTTAGTTCAGAATTTTCTAAACTAATGGCGGGCAGGGCGATAGACTTCGATCCAGCGCAGTCCCCGCCGATCGTTCCCACCGCCTGTACTGGAGCCCTTCAATGGCCAACGCTCTACCCGACCTGAAACTGCTGCGCATCTTCGTCAGCGTGGTCCGGCACCAAGGGTTCGCCAACGCCCAGCACGAACTCAACCTCTCCACCTCGGCCATCAGCACCTACATGAGCCAGCTCGAATCGGCCCTGGGCCTGGTGCTGTGCCATCGCGGCCGGGGCGGGTTCAGCCTGACCAGCAAGGGCGAGTTGTTCCATCAGGAAACCTTGCGTCTGTTGGCTGAACTCGAAGGTTTCGAACAGTACGCCGCCGCGCTCAAGGGCGAATTGCGCGGTACGCTGAACCTGGGGGTGATCGATTCCACCGTCAGCGACAAGGCCTTGCCGTTCGCCGAAGCCATCGGCGCCTACAGCCAGGAGCATCCGGCGGTGCACCTGCACCTGTCGGTCATGAGCCCTTATGAGCTGCAACTTGGCGTGCAGGATAACCGCCTGGACCTGGCCATCGGTGCGTTTTCCACGCGCATGAGCGGGCTGGTCTACATGCCGTTGTACCGCGAGCAACATTGGTTGTACTGCAGTAACCGCCATCCGTTGTTCAACGAGCGGCGCATCCCCGAACAAGTCATCACCCAGCAGCGCATGGTCGGACGCGGTTACTGGAGCCAGGCCGAACTGGCCCGCCACGGTTTCAAGCACAGCGCGGCGACGGTGGAGAGCATGGAGGCGCAATTGATCCTGGTGCTGTCCGGTGCCTACATTGGTTACCTGCCCGAACACTACGCTCAGGCTTGGGCTGACAAGGGCGATTTGCGCGTGCTGCTGCCGGCTACCTTCGGTTACCAGGCGCCGTTTTCAATGATCGTACGCCGTGGCCGCAGCCGCGAGCCGCTGATCCAGACGTTCCGTGATTTGCTCAAAGCTCAACTGAATCAGGCCTGATCATGTCCAGAATCCAATGTCCACGCTGCCTCAGGCCACAAAGCCACTGTTTGTGCACGCTGATCCCCAACCTCGACAGCCGCACCCGGGTCCTGCTGTTGCAGCATCCCAGCGAAGTGAGCCACGCCTTGAACACCGCCCGCTTGGCGGCGTTGGGGCTCAACAATGCCGAGTTGGTCGTGGGCGAGGTGTTCGAGGATTTACCCAGCTTGCTCAACCCTCCGGGTTATCGGGCGCGGTTGCTGTTTCCCGGCGACGAGGCGCAGCCGCTGCAGGCTTATGTTTCGTCCGATGAGCCGCTGCTGTTGGTCGTGCCCGACGGTACCTGGCGCAAGGCGCGCAAGTTGCTGCACCTCAACCCGCTGCTGGCGGCGCTGCCGAGGGTGACCTTGGCCGAAGGCGGGGTGTCCCGTTATCGCTTGCGCAAGGCCCCGGGACCGGGTGCGTTGTCGACGGTGGAGGCGATTGTCCAGGCATTGCAGACCCTTGAAGCACCGACCAGCTTCGAGCCGTTGTTGCGGCCGTTCGAGGCGTTGATCGAGGGGCAGATTGTGGCGATGGGGGAGGAGACGTTTCGGCGTAACCATGCTGAGAAATAATGGTTGTCCTCGCCGACGCCATCGCGAGCAAGCTCGCTCCCACAGTTGAACTTCAGTGCACACAAGATTTGTGATCAGCACAAATCCAATGTGCAGCGAGCCTGCTCGCGATGGCGGCCGCATGATCAGAGAAGATCCCAGCTAGAAACTACCGCTCACGCATCGCCTCGGTCCGCGCTTTCAACACCGGCTTGAGCAAGTAATCCAGCACGCTTTTCTCCCCGGTAATGATGTCCACTGTCGCCACCATCCCAGGAATGATCAGCAACGGTTTGGCATCACCGCCCAAGTGGTTTTTATCGGTGCGCACCTGGATCAGGTAGAAGCTGTTGCCCTTGTCGTCGGTGATGGTGTCGGCGCCGATCAGTTCGAGTTTGGCGCTCATCCCGCCGTAGATGGTGTAGTCGTAGGCGCTGAACTTGACCATGGCTTTCTGGCCCGGATGCAGGAATGCCACGTCCTGGGGGCGAACCTTGGCTTCGATCAGCAGGTTGTCTTCCAGGGGCACGATTTCCACCATGTCGCTGCCCGGCTGCACGACGCCGCCGATGGTGTTGACCTTCAGTTGCTTGATCACCCCATGCACCGGCGAAACCACAGTGGTGCGGGTCACGCGGTCATCGATGGCGATGCTTGAGGCGGTGATTTTCGACAGCTCTGTGCGTTTCTCGTTGAGGTCCTTGGCTGCCTCGGAGCGGAAGGTCTGTTCCGACTCATCGATTTTGCTCTTGATCTCGTTGATCGCCGATTCGGCCCTTGGAATCGCCAAGGTGGTGGCGTTGAGCGAGCCGCGGATTTCCACCGCGCTGCGTTTGAGCCGCAGGATCTCCACCGGCGACACCGCACCGGTGCGTACCAGCGGCGCGGACATGTTCATCTCTTCTTGCAGCAAGGCCAGGGCCGAGCTGAACTGGCCTTGCTTGGAGCGAAACTCCGCCAGTTCCTGGGTCTTCTGTCGCAGTTGTTCGGTCAGGGTCCGTTGTTCGCTGGCCAGGCGCCGTTGCCGTTGTTCGTACAGCGAGCGCTCGTCCTCGGCCACTTGCGGGGCCTTGGCGATCACCTCGGCTGAAAGCTTGAATGGCCGGCCCTCGGCCTCGGCTGACAGGCGCTCGACCTGGGCGGTCAAGGCATAGCGGTCGGCTTCGCTCTCGCCTTTGTTTGACAGATATCGCGTGTCGTCCAGGCGCAGCAAGGTGTCGCCCTTGTTCACCATCTGCCCTTCGCGCACGAAAATCTCGGTGACGATGCCGCCCTCCAGGTTCTGGATCACCTGGACCTTGCTCGACGGAATCGCCTTGCCTTCGCCGGTGGTGACTTCCTGCAGGACCGCCAATTTTGCCCAGACCAATCCGGTGACGATCAACCCGGCGGCCAACCACACGGTGACGCGCGAGCGGCGCGGCGAGTCCTGCAGGGTGGCACCAGCGGTTTCCGCCATGAACTCGCTTTCGGCGCTTTTGCTGAAACTGCCGAAGTAGCTTCGGGCAGCTGAATCGGGTGTTTGAGCAGACATGGGGCGATACCCGTCAGTTAAGTGAAATAAGCCGAACACATACCTGTGGCTTGAGAGGGTTATCTGTGGGAGCAAGGCTTGCCCGCGATGAAGCTAACGCGATCTCACTGGAACCGAGGTGCCTGCATCGCGGGCAAGCCTTGCTCCACAGGTGTTGTGTTGACAGCTAGAGGGGCTTACACCGCCGCAGACCCCACCCGCCCCTTGCGCAGTGCATCAATGACCGCTTCCTTCGGCCCATCAGCCACGATCCGGCCGTTGTCCAGCACCACCAACCGGTCCACCAGGCTCAGCATCGAGGTGCGGTGGGTGACCAGCAGCACCGTTTTGCCCTGCATGTGGGTATGTAGCTTTTGCCGCAAAAGATCTTCACTGCTGTTGTCCATGGCACTGGTGGGTTCGTCCAGCAACAGGATCGGTGGGTCGAGCAACAAGGCCCGGGCCAGCAGCACGGCCTGGCGCTGGCCACCGGAGAGCAACTGCCCGCGCTCGCCCACCGGGCGGTCGAAACCTTGGGGATGCTGACGGGCCAGTTCGGTGACACCGGTCAATTCGGCCACTTCGAGCATGCGCGCGTCACTGATGTAGCGGGCGCCGAGGGTCAGGTTGTCCCGCAGGCTGCCAGCCAGCAGCGGCAGGTCATGGGCGACATAGCCGATCTGTTGGCGCAGGTCGGCGACATCCAGTTGCCGCAGGTCCAGGCCGTCGAGCAGCAACTGGCCTTCCTCCGGTGCGTAGAAGCCCATCACCAGGCGCGCCAGGGTGCTCTTGCCCGAGCCGCTGCGGCCGATGATCCCGACCCGTTCGCCGGGCTTGAGGCTGAAGCTGACATTCGCCAGCGCTGGGGTGCTCTGGCCGTTGTAGTGGAAGGTCACGCCATTGACGTCCACGGCGCCCTGCAATTGGGTGCGATCCAGGGGCCGCTGCTTGGCGTCGCGTTCCTGGGGCAGCGCCATCAGGGCATCGGTGCTGCGCATGGTGAGCTGGGCTTGCTGGTAGCGGGTGATCAGCCCGGCGATCTGCCCCAGCGGCGCCAGCACCCGACTGCCGAGCATGTAGCTCGCCACCAGCGCGCCGACGCTGAGGTTGCCAGCGATGATGCTGTAGACCCCGGCGACGATGGTTGCCATGCCGGCCAGCTGTTGCAGGAACAACGTGCCGTTGGTCGCCAGCGCCGAGAGGTTGCGTGCATGGCTGTCCAGGCGGGTGAGGGCGCCGTGGGTACTTTCCCACTGATGCTGGCGCTCGCTTTCGGCGCTACAGGCCTTGAGGGTTTCCAGGCCGCCGAGGGTTTCAATCAACAAAGCCTGGCGCTGGGCGCCGAGGGCCAGGCTTTTTTGCACGGTGTCGCGCAGGCGCACCTGGATGATCATTGCGAAGACAATGGTGATCGGAAACGCCACCACCGGGATCACCACCAGCCAGCCGCCCAGCAAGCCGATGACCACCAGCATCAGCAGGGCGAAGGGCAGGTCGATCAGGCTGGTGAGGGTCACTGCGGTGAGAAATTCCCTCAGGCCCTGGAAGTCATGGATGCTCTGGGCGAACCCACCGATGGTCACCGGTTTGGCCTTCATTGCCATGCCGGTGATGCGTTCGAACAACGTGGCGGAAAGGATCACGTCGGTTTTCTTGCCGGCGGTGTCCAGCAGGTGGGCGCGCACCACCCGCAGCACCAGTTCGAAGCCGGTGCCGATCAACAGCCCCACGGCCAGCACCCACAAGGTCGATGTGGCCTGGTTCGGCACCACGCGGTCGTAGGTCTGCATGACGAACAGCGGCACCATCAACCCCAGCAGGTTGATCAGAAAGCTCGCCAGGATCGCATCGCTGTACAGCCAGCGCGACAGTTTCAAGGTGTCGCGAAACCATGCCTCGACTCGCGGCACCAAGGGGGAGCGCAGGTCTTCGAGCTCATGGCGGGGCCGGGCGAACAACGCCTGGCCACTGTAATCGGCGGTCAGTTCCTCGCGGCTGACCCATTGCTCGCCGCCATCGGCCTCGCTGGGCAGGATCAGTGCCTGGCCATCCTCGCTCCAGCGCCGCAACACAGCACAGCGGCCACCGGCCAGAATCAGCATCACCGGCAGGTTCAGGGCCGAGATGTCCGCCAGGTCGCGACGCAGCAACCGGGCCTGTAAGCTGGCCCGGGCCGCTGCGCGCGGCAGCAGGTCCAGGCTCAGGCGTTGGTGCGCCATAGGAAGCCCGGCGCTGAGGCTGGCGCGGCTGACCGTCGCGCCATGGAGTTTGCAGAGGATCAACAGACCATCGAGCAAAGGATCATCGAAATTCAGGCGCGGGTCGGCGCCAGGGGTTACGGGTTCCATGCTGGTCACATTGATCGCTCCCATTTTTTGAGAGGGCTACTTCAGTTCGGGCAGCCGCGCTTCGTTTTTGACTTCGGTCTGGGCGACTGTGTCGGCCGGCAGCACCACCCGTTGTTTGCTCAACAATTGCCCCATGTTCGCCAGCACCCGGTACATCGAGTATTCCTCGGTGTAACGCACCTCGGTGTAGCGACGATTGGCGTTGTACAGCTCGTTTTCACTGTCGAGCACGTCGAGCAGGGTCCGTTGGCCGAGGCCGAACTGATCCTGGTACGCGGCGCGCACGCGGGAGGTGGTTTCGGCGTATTCCCGGGCGGTGGGGGTTTGTTTACGGGCGTTGTTCATCGCGTTCCAGGCCAGGCGCGTGTCTTCGTTGAGCTGGCGCAGGGCGTTGTTGCGGATGTCCATGGCCTGGTTGATCTGGTGGGCGTTGGACGCCAGCCGGGCCTTGTCGCTGCCGCCGCGGAACAGGTTGTAGTTCATCACCACACCGACCCGCCAGGTGTTGTCGTGGCCTTCTTCGCCACCGATGTTGTTATTGGCACCCACGGCGGCCTCGGCATCGAAGCGCGGGTAGAAAGGCGACTTGGCCACTTCGTACTGGCTCTCGGCAGACTGTATGTCAGCCTGGGCCGATTTCAGGTACGGGTTGTTATCCATCATGCTTTGCTGGGCTTCGCGCAGGTCGGCGGGCATCTCGCCTTTGGTCGAGGGCGGGGTTTCCAGCTCATCGGGCATGCGCCCGACCACGCTGTAGAAATTCGCCTCGGCATCGGCCAGGTCAACCTGGGCGGTGTCGTAATTGTTTTCCGCCAGGGCCCGGCGGGCATTGGATTGGTCGGAGTCGGCGGTGCTGCCCACGCCGCGCTGCGTGCGCAGGCCGATCTGGTCGTTGACCCGCAGGTGCGCTTGCAGGTTGTTCTTGGCCAGGGTCACCAGTTCGCGACGCTTGAGCACTTCCAGGTAGACCTCGATGGTACGCAAGGCCAGATCCTGGGCCGTGCCCTGGGCGTAATAGGCTCGGGAGTTGACCACGCCCTTGGTGCGCTCCACTTCATTGGCGGTGTTGAACCCGTCGAAGATCATTTGCCGCAGGCGCAGCTCCGACTGGGTGTAGGTCAGGATATTGGTGTGGTGATTACCCAAGGCCCGGGTATTGGTGTTGTCGCTATAACCACGACCGTAACCGCCATTCAAATCTACCGACGGGTAGAAGCCCCCTCTGGCGACTTTTACATCTTCGTTGGCCGACAGACGGCTATCCACCCGCTGTGCCAATTCCGGGTGAGTGGCGATGGTGCTTTGGATCGCTTCGGTCAACGACATCGCTTGTGCGTGCGAAGAGCAGGCCATGGCCAGCAAAACCGCGCTGTAGAGAGGGGTAAGAACGCGCATGGGGTGCATCTCCTGAGGTCTATAGTGCTTGCTGTCGCCAAAATATTGGCGTGTTTAAGATCAAAACCGTTTCAACCTTGTAACAACACAGCTAAGAACATCCTGCGCGAAACCTAAGAAGAATTTTTCATAATAGTTATGCCAAAAAAAACTTATGTGCTTGAAAAAAACCGGCACATTGTTCAAAGCGAAAGCCTTTGAATCTGCGGGTTCTGACGGCTTTTAGGCGTCAATAAAAGTTCCATGCAAATTTTTAAACGATGTGAAGAAGTGCCGAACAGGTGAATTGCAGGGCGGTTTTTAGCGACGGTTTTTTGTCGTTGTGGCGAATGGCTAGCGCCTCCACTGACGCGAAAGCTGGCAGATTTTCCAGATTGTCTGACCGCCAACCTGAGCACGAATTCTTCACCCAGACAGGTGCCAACCGCGGTTGGCAACGGAGGAAAAGCACATGGCAGCGCTCATCGGTATCGTCAGCAAGGTGGTAGGACAGGTTTTCGCAGAAGCAGTCGGTGGCCTGCGGCGGCCGCTGGTTGAAGGCGATCGGCTCTATGCCGGCGAACACCTGATCACCGGGAGCGAAGGGGCCGTGGCGGTGCATCTGCACAATGGCCAGGAATTGACCCTGGGACGCGGAAGCAACCTGACCCTGACCCCACAGTTGCTCGCCAACCACGCGCCCCATGTCGACACGCCTGAAGCGTTGACACCGAGTAACGCGCAACTGACCGATGTGCAAAAACTGCAACAAGCCATCGCCGCCGGTGCCGACCCGACCCAGACCGGCGAAGCCACGGCCGCAGGCCCCGAGGGTGGCAACCCCGGCGGTGTGGGGGGCGGGCACAGTTTCGTGCTGCTGGAAGAAGTCGGTGGCGAGGTCGATCCGCAGATTGGCTTCCCCACGGCCGGGTTCAACGGGATACCCGAATTCCCGCAACTGCGCCTGGCCGGCGATCCGGACAATAACGGCGATGGCACCGTGCCGCCGGTCACCCCCGAAACGCCAGACAACCCCGTGACCCTCGACGGCGTGGACGTGGAGGGCGGCGAACTGACCACCAACGAGGCCAATCTGGCCGATGGTTCGGCGAGCAACCCGAGTGCGCTGGTGCAAAGCGGCACCTTTACTGTTTCTGCCCCCGATGGGCTGAGCAGCCTGAGCATCGGCGGCATCAGCGTGATAGCTGGCGGTGTGCCCGCAGGCTTCCCTCAAACCATCACCTCGGCGCTGGGCAATACGTTGACCATCACTGGCTACAACCCGGCCACCGGTGTGGTCAGCTATAGCTACACCCTGACGGACAATGAAACCCATCCTGCCGGTGGTGGGGCCAACAACATCACCGAGCAGTTTCCGGTCGTGGCCGTCGACACCGATGGCGACACTGCCACCGGGACCCTGGACGTCAATATCACTGACGACGTGCCCCAGGCGATCGACGACAGCCACGCCAACACGGCCTCGGAAACCCTGGTCACCCTCACGGGTAACGTATTGACCAACGATCACCAGGGCGCCGACCGGATCCCCATCGGCCCCGATAGCGGACCGATCATTGGCGGGACGTTCACCGGCACCTACGGCACCCTCGTGCTCAACCCCAATGGCACATACACCTACACCCTGAACACCAGCGACCCGCAATTCGTCGCATTGCACGGCGGGGGAAGCGGCACTGAGACATTCACCTATACCCTGACCGATGCCGACGGTGACACCAGTACCGCGAACCTGGTGCTGCAGGTGCATAACAACGACGATCCAGTGGTGTTGGTGGGCCTCGATGCCGAAGGTGGCGAGCTGTCATTGCAAGAGAAAAATCTCAGCGACGGCAGCAGCCCGGACGCACCGGCCCTGACCCAAAGCGGCACCTTCACCGTCACCGCGTTGGACGGTGTGCAGACCTTGAGCGTCGGCGGTATCAATGTGGTTACGGGCGGCGTGGCAGCCGGTTTCCCACAATCGATTACCACCGCGCTGGGCAACACCCTGACCATCACCGGCTACAACGCCACCACGGGCGTGGTCAGCTATAGCTACACGCTGCTGGACAACGAAGCCCATCCAAATGCCAACGGCGCCAACAGCCTGAGCGAGCAGTTTGCGGTCGTTGTCACCGACGACAACGGCACCACCGCCAACGGCAATCTGGACGTGAATATCGTCGACGACCTGCCAAAAGCCGTGGATGACAGCAACGCCAATACCGCTTCGGAAACCAACCTGACCCTGACCGGCAGCGTGCTGAGCAATGACACCCAAGGCGCGGACCATGTGGCCTCCGGCCCGATCACGCCCGGCACTTTTACCGGTACCTACGGCACCTTGGTGCTCAACGCTGACGGCTCCTATACCTACACCCTCAACACCGCCGATGCCGATTTCAAAGGCTTGCACGGCGGCGGCAATGGCAGCGAAACCTTCACCTACACCCTGACCGATGCCGATGGCGACACCAGTACTGCGAACCTGGTGCTGCAAGTGCACAACAATGACGATCCGGTGATCATCACCGGCCTCGACACTGAGGGCGGTGAGCTGACGGTCCAGGAAAAAAACCTCAGCGACGGCAGCAGCCCGGATGCCTCGGCGCTGACCCAGAGCGGCACCTTCACCGTCACCGCGTTGGACGGTGTGCAGACCTTGAGCGTCGGCGGTATCAATGTGGTTACGGGCGGCGTGGCAGCCGGTTTCCCACAATCGATTACCACCGCTTTGGGCAACACCCTGACCATCACCGGCTACAACGCCACCACGGGCGTGGTGAGCTACAGCTACACGCTGCTGGACAATGAAGCGCATCCAAACGCCAACGGTGCCAACAGCCTGAGCGAGCAATTTGCGGTGGTTGTCACCGACGACAACGGCACCACCGCCAACGGCAACCTCGACGTGAATATCGTCGACGACCTGCCAAAAGCCGTGGACGACAGCAACGCCAGCACCGCTTCGGAAACCAACCTGACCCTGACCGGCAGCGTGCTGACCAACGACACCCAGGGTGCCGACCATGTGGCCTCCGGTCCGATCACACCCGGCACTTTCACCGGCACCTACGGCACCCTGGTGCTCAACGCTGACGGCTCCTATACCTACACCCTCAACACCGCCGATGCCGATTTCAAAGGCTTGCACGGCGGCGGCAATGGCAGCGAAACCTTCACCTACACCCTGACCGATGCCGATGGCGACACCAGTACCGCGAACCTGGTGCTGCAAGTGCACAACAATGACGATCCGGTAATCATCACCGGCCTCGACACTGAGGGCGGTGAGCTGACGGTCCAGGAGAAAAATCTTGGCGACGGCAGCAGCCCGGACGCACCGGCCCTGACCCAAAGCGGCACCTTCACCGTCACCGCGTTGGACGGTGTTCAAACACTGAGCGTCGGCGGCATCAACGTCGTCACCGGCGGTGTGGCAGCCGGTTTCCCACAATCGATTACCACCGCGCTGGGCAACACCCTGACCATCACCGGCTACAACGCCACCACGGGCGTGGTCAGCTACAGCTACACGCTGCTGGACAATGAAGCCCATCCAAACGCCAACGGCGCCAACAGCCTGAGCGAGCAGTTTGCGGTCGTTGTCACCGACGACAACGGCACCACCGCCAACGGCAACCTCGACGTGAATATCGTCGACGACCTGCCAAAAGCCGTGGACGACAGCAACGCCAGTACCGCCTCGGAAACCAACCTGACCCTGACCGGCAGCGTGCTGACCAACGACACCCAGGGTGCCGACCATGTGGCCTCCGGTCCGATCACACCCGGCACTTTCACCGGCACCTACGGCACCCTGGTGCTCAACGCTGACGGCTCCTATACCTACACCCTCAACACCGCCGATGCCGATTTCAAAGGCTTGCACGGCGGCGGCAATGGCAGCGAAACCTTCACCTACACCCTGACCGATGCCGATGGCGACACCAGTACTGCGAACCTGGTGCTGCAAGTGCACAACAATGACGATCCGGTGATCATCACCGGCCTCGACACTGAGGGCGGTGAGCTGACGGTCCAGGAAAAAAACCTCAGCGACGGCAGCAGCCCGGATGCCTCGGCGCTGACCCAGAGCGGCACCTTCACCGTCACCGCGTTGGACGGTGTGCAGACCTTGAGCGTCGGCGGTATCAATGTGGTTACGGGCGGCGTGGCAGCCGGTTTCCCACAATCGATTACCACCGCTTTGGGCAACACCCTGACCATCACCGGCTACAACGCCACCACGGGCGTGGTGAGCTACAGCTACACGCTGCTGGACAATGAAGCGCATCCAAACGCCAACGGTGCCAACAGCCTGAGCGAGCAATTTGCGGTGGTTGTCACCGACGACAACGGCACCACCGCCAACGGCAACCTCGACGTGAATATCGTTGACGACCTGCCCAAGGCGGTGGACGACAGCAACGCCAGCACCGCTTCGGAAACCAACCTGACGCTGACCGGCAGCGTGCTGACCAACGACACCCAGGGTGCCGACCATGTGGCCTCCGGCCCGATCACACCCGGCACTTTTACCGGCACCTACGGCACCCTGGTGCTCAACGCCGACGGCTCCTACACCTACACCCTCAACACCGCCGATGCCGATTTCAAAGGTTTGCACGGCGGCGGCAATGGCAGCGAAACCTTCACCTACACCCTGACCGATGCCGATGGCGACACCAGCACCGCGAACCTGGTGCTGCAAGTGCATAACAATGACGACCCGGTGATCATCACCGGCCTCGACACCGAAGGCGGCGAACTGACGGTCCAGGAAAAAAACCTCAGCGACGGCAGCAGCCCGGATGCACCGGCCCTGACCCAAAGCGGCACCTTCACCGTCACTGCGCTGGACGGCGTGCAGACCTTGAGCGTTGGTGGCATCAACGTGGTCAGCGGCGGCGTGGCGGCTGGTTTCCCGCAATCGATGACCACTGCACTGGGCAACACCCTGACCATCACCGGCTTCAACGCCGCCACGGGCGTGGTGAGTTACAGCTACACCTTGCTGGACAACGAAGCCCATCCAAATGCCAACGGCGCCAACAGCCTGAGCGAGCAATTTGCGGTCGTCGTCACCGATGACAACGGCACCACCGCCAACGGTAACCTGGACGTGAACATCGTTGACGACCTGCCCACCGCCCATGCCGATTCCGCTTCGGTAGATGAGGGCGGGACGGTCAGCGGCAATGTCCTGGACAACGATGTGGGCGGTGCCGATGGGCCCGCCGCGAGCGGTGCGGTGATCGGCGTTCGCGCCGGTGACGACACCTCGACACCGGCGATTGGCGGCCTCAACACCCAGATCAACGGCACCTACGGCTACCTTACCCTGGATGCCAACGGCAACGCCGTCTACCACAGCAATCCGAACACGGTCAGCGCGCCGGGTGCCACCGATGTGTTCACCTACACCGTGCGCGATTCGGACGGCGATGAAAGCACCACCACCGTCACCATCGATGTCCATGAAAGCTGCCTCGTCGCCGCGTCCGACCACGAAATCAGCGTCTACGAAAAAGCCCTTGACCTGAACCAGGACGGCCAGGATCTGGCCCCCGGCACCGTCACTGGCAGCGAGCCGAATGCCAGCAGTGAAACCGCCACTGGCAGTCTCGTGGACTCGGTCAGCGGTGCCGTCGGCGCCGTGACTTTCGCCCTTGTGGGCAATGCCACCGGCGCTTACGGCCAGCTATTGCTTCACCCGGATGGATCCTACACTTACACCCTGACCTCGCCAGCCACGACCGCCCCCGCAGCCAACGACGGCCCGAACGCATTGAGCGAAAGTTTCACCTATCAGGCTACGGACTCCTTGGGCAATACCGTCACCAATACCATCGTCATCGAAATCGTCGACGACGTGCCTAAGGCTCACAGTGATTCCGCCTCGGTGGTGGAGGGCGGGACGGTCAACGGCAACGTGCTGGACAACGACGTGCTCGGCGCCGACGGTGGTGCCGTCATCGGTGTGCGCGCTGGCAACGACACCTCGAACCCTGCCATCGGCGGCCTCAATACCCAGATCAACGGTACCTATGGCTACCTGACCCTGGACGCCAACGGCAACGCTGTCTACCACAGTAATCCGGACTCCGTCGGCGCACCGGGCGCCACCGACGTGTTCACCTACACCGTGCGCGATGGCGATGGCGATGAAAGCACCACGACCCTCACCATTGACGTGCACAACAGCTGCCTGGTCGCCGAAACCGACCAGGACGTTACCGTCTACGAAAAAGCCTTGGACCTGAACCAGGACGGCCAGGACCTGGCGCCCGGCACCGTTACCGGCAGCGAGCCGAGTGCCACCGGCGAAACCGCTACCGGCACCTTGGTGGGTTCAGTCACGGGGGCAACCGGGGCGGTGACCTTTGCCTTGGTGGGCGATGGCACTGGCGCCCATGGCCAACTGTCGCTCAATCCGGATGGTTCCTATACCTACACGCTGACCTCGCCAGCCACGACCACGCCCAATGCCAACGACGGCCCGAACGTGTTGAGCGAAAATTTCAGCTATCAGGCCACGGATTCCCTGGGTAACAGCGTCACCGGCAACCTGGTGGTGAGCATTGTCGATGATGTGCCAAAGGCCGTTGCGTCCGAGCGTTCGGTAACGGCGGTGGAGATCGATTCGAACCTGCTGATCGTGCTCGATGTCTCCGGCAGCATGGCCGATGCCTCAGGTGTGCCGGGGCTCTCGCGGTTGGATCTGGCGAAACAGGCCATCAGCGCCTTGCTGGATAAATACGACGATCTGGGGGATGTCAAAGTCCAGCTCGTGACATTCAGCAGCAGCGCCACCGACCAGACCTCGGTGTGGGTGGACGTGGCGACCGCCAAGTCGCTCCTCTCCAGCTTGTCAGCGGGAGGCGGGACCAACTACGACGCGGCGGTGGCGGCGGCCAAGACCGCGTTCGTCACGTCCGGGCAACTGACCGGGGCGCAGAACATTGGCTACTTCTTCTCCGATGGCAAACCCAACTCGGGCCAGGAAACCGGCACGGCGGACGAAGCCGCGTGGAAAGCCTTCCTCGACGCCAACGGCATCAAGAACTACGCCATCGGCCTGGGCAACGGTGTCAGTAATGCCTACCTTGACCCGCTGGCCTACGACGGTAGCACCCACACCAACACCAACGCGGTGGTGGTTACCGATCTGAACCAGCTCAACTCGGTGCTCTCCGGCACTGTGCAAGGTATACCGGTCACCGGCAACCTGCTGGGCGAGGGTGGTTCGTTCGGCGCCGATGGCGGGTTTGTCAAAAACCTGGTGGTCGATGGCACCACCTACAGCTACGACCCGGCCGCCAACGGTGGCCAGGGTGCCTTGACCGCCAGTGGCGGGGTCAACCACGGTAGTTTCAACACGACCACCAACACGCTAAGCATCGCCACCGACCACGACGGTACCCTGGTGGTCAACCTCGATACCGGTGCGTTCAGCTATACCTCCCAGACCGCCACCAGCACATTGATCACCGAAAACATCGGCTACACCGTCAGTGACAACGATGGCGACCTGGCCAGTTCCAGCCTGGTGATCAAAGTCGTGCCCAACAGCCCGCCCGTGGCGATGGACGACAACATCATCACCAACGTGCTGTCAGGCAACATCGTGGTACCGGGCGAGTTGCTGCTGGGCAACGACAGCGATGCCAACGGCGATCCGCTCACCGCTTCGCCCACCAGCTTCAATACCGGCTGGGTCGCCAAGGGCGCGGACTTCACCGGCAGTACCGGTACGGTCAGTTTCACCGGTAACAACGTACAGTCGATCAACCTCAATCGCAGCGCCTTCGTCGCCAATGCTGCGACCATGACGGCGGTGCTGGTGGTCAGCGGCGCGCTGGGTGCGGTTTCCAACAATAATGCTAACGATGAAGACCGGCTCAATATCAGCCTCAAGCAGGGTGAAACCTTGACCCTGGACCATAACCTGGCGGGCGGTCATATCACCCTTGAGTACTCGCTCAACGGTGGGCCTTTCATTGCGATCAGCGATGGCGCCTCGTTCACTGCGGCGGCGGATGGCAACTACCAGATCCACGTCACCAACATCGCCAATGGCAGCGGTGGTAACCCTAACGGTGCGGAAAACTATCAACTGACCATGACCGTCAACTACGCCGGGGCCCAGGACAGCACCCCGGATTACCACGGCAGCTACACCGCCAGCGACAACCATGGCGGTAGCGACAGCGCGGCAGTGGGCATCAGCTACCAGGCGGGCCATACCCTGACGGGCACCACCGGGGACGATGTGCTGATGGCCGGTGACGGTGACAACACCCTCAATGCCGGCGACGGCAACGACATCCTCAGCGCAGGCTCAGGCAACAACACCTTGCATGGCGGGGCTGGCGATGACCTGCTCTACAGCGGCACGGGCAACGACCTGCTCGACGGCGGTACGGGTAACGACACCGCGAGCTATGCCCACGCGACCACCGGGGTCACCGTCAACCTGGGGCTGCTGGCGGCGCAGAACACCGTGGGTGCTGGCACGGACACACTGGCCGGTATCGAAAACCTGGTCGGTTCGAACTTCAACGATACCCTCACCGGTGACGGCGCCAGCAACCGCATCAACGGCGGATTGGGCCATGACGTGCTCAATGGCGGTGGCGGCGACGACCTGCTGATCGGCGGTCTGGGCAACAATACCCTCACCGGTGGCAGCGGCGCCGATACCTTCCAATGGCAGGTGGGCAACAGCGGCCATGACGTGATCACCGACTTCACCCCTGGCCTCGATAAACTCGACCTGTCCCAACTGTTGCTGGGGGAAAACGGCAGCGCGGCGTCACTGGACGACTACCTGCACTTCACCGTCACCGGTAGCGGTGCGTCGCTGGTGACCAGCATCGACGTCAGTGCCACCGCCGGCGCCACGCCGAACCAGACCATCGACCTGGCCGGCGTCAACCTCGCCAGCCACTACGGTGTCACCCCGGGTGCGGACGGGATGATCGCGGGCGCGGATACGGCGACCATCATCAATGGGATGTTGAACGACCACTCGTTGAAGGTGGACACGGTGTGAGGTGAGCTGAAATGACAAAACCCGCGATTTCCGGTCTGGAAATGGCGGGTTTTTCGTTCTGAAGGGCCGGATACTCTTGCGACTTGGAAAACAGATTTGCAGGGATCACATACGCACTTTGGCGAGGGGATCCAGCGAAACGTCGCACCGCCCCGCTGGGCTGCGCAGCAAGCCCAAAACCAGGCGCCGCAGTGCAACAGGTCAATCTCTTTCAGTTGGTTGGCGACCGCTGCGCAGTCGAACGGGAATAAATCCCCTCGCCACAGGGTGTTGCGCTGGCATCAAGAGCAGATTCGCGGTTTCAAGGCTTGCGCAATGTCTTCTGCTTGAGGATGTAGACCGTCACCAGCACCGCGCTGGTGAGCATGAACCCTCGCGCCCACGGCAGGGGAACCAGGTAGCAGGAAAAGAGGATGCTCACCCACATCAGCCCGATGGCGTAGACCTTGCCTTTGAGCGGAATGCCATTGCCGCTGAGGTAGTCGCTGATCCAGGGGCCGAGGCGGGGATGGCTCACCAGCCAGCGGTAGAAGCGCGGCGAGCTGCGGGCGAAACAGGCGGCGGCCAGCAGCAGGAAAGGCGTGGTGGGCAGTACGGGAACGAAGATGCCGATGACCCCCAGCGCTACGCTCAGCCAGCCAATGGCCAACAGAACGTAACGCAGGATCAGCGAATGATTGCCGATGGGCGCGGGCACCCGGTCGCTCAGTGGTGGCGCGGCTTGAGAATCGCCGGTTTCTCGTCCGGGGCGTTGCACAGCAGGTACAGGGCGGTGAGGGCTTCCGGGATCTGCACGATCATGTCGTCCATCAGGTTGGCGTCGGCGGCAATGTCGGAGAACTCCGGCTGCTCGTCGAACAGGCCGGAACCAACCATGATCGGCAGCAGCATTTCGCTGACTTCCTCTTCGGCGGTTTCGAACCAGGCGGCTTCGCGCAGGAACACGCCTTCCATGAAGCCAATGCACCAGCCACGCAGTTCCGAATCGTCCGGGTCATCACCCAGGTCCAGTTCGCACGGCAGCTCGAACTCCTCGTCGGAGGCCAACTGACGGGCGATGTGAGCCTTGAGGCCCACCAGTGTGGCTTCGATTTCGGCGCGCTGGGCTTCGTCGCTGTAATGAGGCTCTTCGGCGAACAGCGCATCGATCCACTCACGGTCCGGCACCGTTTCGGAGCAGATCGACAGGGCGGTCAGGTAGCCGTGAGCGGCCACGTAATCCAGCGCTTCATCGTGCAGCTCATCGGCATCGAGGAAGACTTGCAGGCGGGTCAGTTGCTCAGCGAAGGACATTACGGGCTACCTTGGGGAATAAACAATGCGGGAATTCTAGGCCTTCTTGAGCCCACAGGCCAGCCGCGTGGCGTATTTGCCTCTTGAAGGCCCGGGGGGGGCACAAATGGGCGGGCACCCCAGATCAAATGTGGGAGCGAGCTTGCTCGCGATGAGGGGCACACATCCAGCACCCTCTCAAAATGACCCGCCGCTATCGCGAGCAAGCTCGCTCCCACAGGGACTTGTGACAACAGAAGCGATGTGTTGGGCATCCCGGCTGCCAGCACCTCTTGTCAGCGACGCCCTTCGCAGCGAAGGCCTCGGGTATACTGCCGCGTTTTGTGATGCCCTGCGGCGTCCCGCCGGTCCGAAACGCGCACTTACGATTTGCCGGTGCAGCTTTTGTGATTCTGAACCAGCCTTGCAGGGATGTTTCGGTGATTTTTGGAGTTTCTATGCTCGAACAGGCTCAACGCGTCCTCAAGGACATCTTCGGCTACGACAGTTTCCGTGGCCGTCAAGGTGCCATTATTGAGCGCGTGGCCAGCGGCGGCGATGCCCTGGTGCTCATGCCCACCGGCGGCGGCAAGTCCTTGTGCTTCCAGGTGCCGGCGCTGTTGCGCAACGGCCTGGCGGTGGTGGTTTCGCCGTTGATCGCATTGATGGACGACCAGGTCGCGACTCTCGAGGAACTGGGTGTTGCCGCCGCTGCGCTGAACTCCACCCTCAGCGCCGAGCAGCAGCGGGACCTGGCGGCGAGCATCAAGCGCGGCGAAGTGAAGGTGTTGTACCTGGCTCCTGAGCGCCTGGTGCAGCCGCGCATGCTGGCGTTCTTGCAGAGCCTGGAAATCGCCCTGTTCGCCATCGACGAAGCCCACTGCGTGTCCCAGTGGGGCCACGATTTCCGTCGCGAGTACCTGCAACTGGGGCAACTGGCAGAGCTGTTCCCCGATGTGCCGCGCATCGCCCTGACCGCCACCGCCGACAAACGTACCCGCGAAGAAATCGTCGAGCGCCTGCACTTGCAGAACGCCGAGCGGTTCCTGTCCAGTTTCGACCGGCCCAACATTTTCTACCGCATCGTGCCCAAGGAGCAGCCGCGCAAGCAGTTGCTGGCGTTCATCGCCGAGCGCCGCAGCGATGCTGGCATTGTCTACTGCCTGTCGCGCAAGAAGGTCGATGAAGTGGCGGCGTTCCTGTGCGAGCAGGGCTTTCCCGCGTTGCCGTACCACGCGGGCCTGCCCAATGACCTGCGCGCCTACCATCAGAAGCGCTTCCTCAACGAGGAAGGCCTGATCATGGTGGCCACCGTGGCATTCGGCATGGGCATCGACAAGCCCAACGTGCGTTTCGTCGCCCACCTGGACTTGCCCAAATCCCTTGAGGCCTATTACCAGGAAACCGGGCGTGCCGGCCGTGATGGTTTGCCAGCCGACGCCTGGATGGCCTACGGTCTGCAAGATGTGGTGATGCTCAAGCAGATGTTGCAGAACTCCGAAGGCGACGAGCGCCACAAGCGTTTGGAGCAGCACAAGCTCGATGCCATGCTCTCGCTCTGCGAAGAAACCCGCTGCCGTCGCCAGACTTTGCTGGCCTATTTCGACGAAGACATGCCCCAGCCTTGCGGGCATTGCGACAATTGCGTCGACGGCGTGGAAACCTGGGACGCTACTGAGCCGGCCCGCCAGGCGTTGTCGGCCATCTATCGTACCGGCCAGCGCTATGGCGTGGGGCATCTGGTGGACGTGTTGCTGGGCAAGGACAACGAGAAAGTCCGCAGCTTCGGCCACCAGCATCTTTCGGTATTCGGGGTGGGCAAGGCTCGCAGCGAGAGCGAATGGCGTTCACTGTTCCGACAGCTGGTAGCGCGTGGTCTGGCCGACATCGATCTGGAAGGTTACGGCGGCCTGCGCCTGAGTCCGACTTGTCGGCCCTTGCTCAAAGGCGAGGTCACCCTTGAACTGCGCCGCGACCTCAAGCCGGCGACGGCGGTCAAGAGCAGCAAGAGCCAGGCCAGCCAACTGGTGCGCGGCGAAGAACGCGATCAGTGGGAGGCCCTGCGCGCCTTGCGTCGCAAGCTGGCCGAGGAACACGGCGTGCCACCGTACGTCATTTTCCCCGACTCGACGCTGCTGGAAATGCTCCGCAGCCAGCCAACGTCCCTGGCCGAAATGGCTCGGGTCAGTGGCGTGGGGGCACGCAAGCTGGAGCGTTACGGCGAGGCCTTCCTCCAGGTGCTGGGGGGCGAGGGCGAGGCACCGAAAGCGGTGGCCGATGTACGCCACGAACTGATCACCCTGGCACGGGCCGGCATGACGCCGATGCAAATCGCCGGGCAGTTGCAATGCTCTGAGAAGAACGTCTACACGATGCTGGCCGAGGCTATTGGTAAACAGCAGTTGTCCCTGGAACAGGCACTGGATCTGCCCGAGGAACTGATGGGCGAGGTGCAGGATGCGTTTCTGGATGGCGAAGGCGAGTTACCGCCGGTGTCGGAAATCGCCGCGCTGTTTGTCGGCCGGGTACCCGAAGGTGTCCTGTATTGCGTCAGGGCTGCGTTGCAGTCGGAATTCGAAGTCTGATCAATGAGTTACCTTCCTTTAACGATTCAGTACAGGGCAAACCTTGCTTGAATCCGAAGCTCATGCTTAGCTGACTAATAATTAGTTTTTCTCTATTTCAGATCTGATGAGTTTTTATATGCCGTTAACCGACCAACACCGTTTTGGCATGCAGCTGGCACAAATGTCCCGGGGCTGGCGTGCCGAGCTGGATCGTCGCCTGGCCGGGCTGGGCCTGTCCCAGGCGCGCTGGCTGGTGCTGTTGCACCTGGCTCGTTTCGAGCAGGCACCGACCCAGCGCGAACTGGCCCAGAGCGTCGCCGTCGAAGGCCCGACCCTGGCTCGCTTGCTCGACAGCCTGGAAACCCAGGGGTTGGTGCAGCGCCAGGCTGTGGCCGAGGATCGTCGCGCCAAGAAAATCGTGCTCTGTGCACCGGCGCTGCCGCTGATCGAACAAATCGAAACCATTGCCACCCAATTGCGCCGGGAGTTGTTCGAGGGCGTTGACGAGGCAGACATGCGAGTGTGCATGCGGGTCCACGGTACGATCCTGGCCAATCTGGAAAAGTCCTGAGGCAAAACCCTGGCGCCAGACTTTTGAGATTCGGCGGTTAGCGAACTATAACCACTACTAAGCGATCCTATTGCATGCGCTTACGCCGAGGTTGGTTCTGGTAATCGAAAGGGATGCCCATGCTTGAAAGTTTGCAGTCCACGTTGCGCAGTTGGATCAACGTGTCGGTCGTCGTGGGTGCCTTGGGGTATTCAGCTTTGGCGTCGGCGTTGGGGCTTGGAGAGATCACGCTCCATTCCGCCTTGAACCAGCCGTTGCGCGCCGATATTGCCCTGGTCGATGTGGCTGGGGTAACTGAGGGGGATCTATCGGCCAGCCTGGCGACCCCGGACGATTTCAGGCGTGCCGGTGTGGAGCGGGTGTTCTTTCTCAACAGCCTGCGCTTTACGCCAGTGCTACGCGGTGAGCGCAGTTTCATTCGGGTGACCTCCAGCAAGCCCGTCGAGGAACCGTTCCTCAATTTCCTGGTGCAGCTCAATCAGCCCAACGGGCGGGTGCTGCGCGAATACACCGTGCTGATCGACCCGCCGGGCACGCCGGGTATCGTGCCTGCTCGTGACGAGCCTTCCGCCGCTGCCCAGTCCTCGATGGCGAACCAGGCCGCGCCCGCCGTCAAGCCGCCCCCAGCGGTACAGGGCAAGCGCTACACAGTCGCGCAGGGGGACAACCCGTGGATCATCGCCAAGCGCCTGCACGACGCCGGCAGCAACGCTTCGGTCAACGAGTTGATGCAAGGTATCCAGGCCCTGAACCCCGGCAGCGAACGGCTTTCCATCGGGCAGCGCTTGTTATTGCCTGACTCGGCGGTGCTGCCTGCGCCTGCTGACACGGCTGCCTCGACCTCCGCCGCCGTCGACGAGCAATTGGCGGCCAGCGTGCTACAGAACCAGCAGCAACAGAAAACCATCGACGAACTGCAGGCCCGGCTCCAGTCCCAGGATCAGGAAATCGCCGGCCAGCGCAAGCAGATCAGTGAATTGCAGGCGCAACTGGCCGAGATCAGCCCGGCTTCCCCTGCGTCGACGCCGTCGGCAGCGGAGCCCGCGGCACCCGCTTCGCCGGCGGCCCCATCGCCAGTGACAGAGCAGGCACCCGAGCCAGAGGGGATCAACTGGCTGTGGGTGGCCGGGTTGGTGGGCTTGTTGGGGTTGCTTGCGCTGTTAATCTTCCTTCGTCGGCAGCAGCGGGAACAGGCTGATGCACCACTGATGCCCGGACGTCCCGAACCGATGTTGGAGGACGACACCGACGCCTATGCCTCGGCCGCTGACAGCCGGCAGCCCGCGGCCGCCACCTCGTTCAACAACGGTGACACTCCCTTGGGGGATGTACTGGAAGGCGTCGGGATTTACCTGACCTATGGCCGTTTCAGCGAAGCCGCGGGATTATTGCGCGCCGCGTTACTGGCCGAGCCGGACCGCATCGACTTGGGTCTCAAGTTGCTGGAGGTCCTGGGCAAACAGGGCGATGTCATCGGTTTCCAGGCCCAGGAGCATCATCTATTGGCCCAGGGCGTCGACGCCGGAACGCTGGAGGAGATTCGCGGGCGCTATCCCAAGGTTGCGGTTATCAGCGCTCCCGTAGTGGCAGCGGTAGAGCCGTTGGCAGCGGTTCCGGCGCCTGAACCTGCCAGTGTGCCCGGCGACGAATTCGAGCTGAACCTCGATGCGTTGTCCATGGAGGCCAACTGGGACCTGGCCGACGCCCAGGAGCCCCCTCCTGGAAAAAGCGCTGCTGCGGCATCTGCCGCCGAGGCTGCCGGAGGTTTATCACTCTCCGGTTTCGACGAGCCCGACCTGCAATGGGGCGCGCCACTGGAAACCGAGTCGCTGGACGACGCCTTTCTCGACGGGTTTGCCGATGAAGAGCAGACGCTCGAACTGGAGTCGCTCCCCCACGAGTCCATGTCCCTGGAATCTGTCTCCTTCGAGCCCGTCCCCTTCGAACTTCAGGTGCCGGAACACTCGCTCAAACTGGAGCAGGCGCAGAACTGCATCGATGATGGCGACTTGAAGACTGCCATCACACTGCTTGAAGAGTTGCTCGAAGAAGGAGACGAACCCCTCAAACAGACTGCCCGGGTGCTGCTGGCCGGGATTCGCTGAACGCCGGATGGGTGCCCCCTCGCGAGCCCATGTGGGAGCGAGCCTGCTCCCACAATGGATCTGCGGTGGATGTGGGGATTTGTATTCATATCCAATAGTGCATCGCCATCAAAACGTCTGCCCCAGATTCAGATACACCGCCTGCTCATCATCATCGTTAAAGCCATAACTGAAATTCAGCGGCCCCAGCGGCGTGTCGAAGCCGAGGAAAATACTGGCGGCATTGATGTAGCCGCTGTCGAATTCATTGTCGTTGTTCCACGCCCGGCCGCGCTCCAGCGAACCGCCGATGTACAACGGAAAGTCCAGCGGCAGGTACGCTCGCGGGGTGAGCCGGCGGTAATACACGGCGCGCATCAGGCTGATGTTCTGCCCTGAGATGCCGTCTTCGCGAAAGCCCGACAATTGCCGCGCACCACCGAGGACAAAGCTGGAGGTCACGACTTCGGCGGTGTCGAGGGTGCGGCCGTAGCGCCCGCCGAGGATGAACGTGTCCGGGCCGCTGCTCAGGGCCTTGTCCAGCTTGAATTCCCACTGGCGATAACGCTCATCGGAACCCAGCCCCGGTTCGTACTGGCGCCAGGTCAGGCCGATGTCTTCCCCTTCATGGGGGAAGTACACGTTGTCGAAGGAGTCGAAAGAATATTTCAGCTCGTAGAAGCCTTCGTTGAAGTTCTCGCTGGGCTGGTCGTGATCGCCAATACGCACATCGGCCTTGCCCCAGGCCTGGCCGACGCCGAAGCGGATTTCACCGCTGTTACCTATCTGGCGGCCCAGGTTCAGGCCAAAGCCGTAACGCTCGACGCGATATTGGGCCACCGGATCGTTGTCCAGGATCGACTCCACGTTACGCGATTCGAATTGCCCGTAGGGGGCGATGAAGTAGCGCGAACCGACGTCCAGCGGCTGGTAGAACTCGCTGTACAACTCCTGCTTGTCGCCGATTTGCGCCCGGGTCAGCCATTCGGCGCCCAAGCGATTGATGCCGTTGACTCGATAACTGGCACCGAGGTTGAAAGCGCTGTCGCCGCGCATGTCGTCCGACAGGCTCAGCCCCAGCCGCAGGTAATCGGTGCCGGTGCGTTTGCCCCGGGCGCTGATCACCAGCGTGTGGTCCGGGCCCTTGCGTACCACGCGGTATTGCACCTGTTCGAAGTAGTCCAGGCCGTACAGCGTGCCCATGTCGGTCTGCAGGCGACCCAGGTCCAGTGGCTCGCCGATCTGCTGGCGAACGTAATAGCGAATCACGTCGTCGCCGACTTTCGAATCATTCTCCACGCGGATCGCGGTGATGACCGGTGTGCGTTCGCTCGGGGTGCGCGCTGCCGTGAGTGCGGGGTCGACCGGCTCGGGAGGGCGCAGGCGCGCCAGGCGGGTCTCAAGTATTCGCGTGGCACGGTAACCGGCGTCGATCATGTCCCGGGCCCGGCCGAAATCGGTAGAGCCGAAGCTCGCCAGCGCCGGTTGGATGAGCACGTCGTCTTTTTTCAACGTTGCCAATTGCTCTTCAGAGTTGCGCCGGGTCATCAAGGTCGTCGACTGGTTCAGTACGTCGAGCACCGTGACCAGTTGCTTGCGGTTGCGCAGAGGCGTGCCGATGTCGACCACGATGGCCACGTCCACGCCCATTTCCCGGGCTACGTCCAGTGGGATGTTGTCGGACATGCCGCCGTCCACCAGCAGCCGGCCGTCCAGTTCCACTGGGGCGAACACCGCCGGGATCGACATGCTGGCGCGGATGACCTTGGGCAGGTGGCCTTTGCGGAACACCACTTTTTCACCGCTGGCGATGTCGGTCGCTACCGCGCGGAAAGGGATCGGCAGTTTGTCGAAGTCCCGGGTGTCGCTGGCATGGGCCAGCAGGCTTTCGAGCAGCAGGGCCAGGTTCTGCCCCTGGATGACCCCAAGGGGCAGGCCGAGGCTGCCGTCATCCCGAAAACTCAGTTTCTGTTTCACCAGGAAATCCCGGTCATCCTGCTTGCGCCGGAACGGTACGTCCTTGCGTGGCGGGGCGTCGGACAACGCCTGTTGCCAGTCGATGCCCAGGGCGAGTTTTTCCAGTTCGTCGATCTTGTAGCCCGAGGCATACAACCCGCCGATCACCGCGCCCATGCTGGTGCCAGCAATCGCGTCGATCTTGATGCCTTGCTCTTCCAGGGCCTTGAGCACGCCAATGTGGGCCAACCCCCGTGCCGCGCCGCCGGACAGCACCAGGCCGATTTTCGGGCGCGGTGCTTCGACGGCGGGTTCGGCGGCGTGGCCGAACAGGGGCAACAGCAAAAGAAGCAGGCAAGGCAGCAGGCGGCGCATCGTCAATCTCGGGGCGGGCGATCAAAGGCGGGTATTATAGCGACGCCTTCGAACCCAGGAGTCCACCTGCAATGACCGAACACAAACCGGAAGTCGTCATCACCTACTGCACCCAGTGCCAATGGCTGCTGCGCGCCGCCTGGCTGGCCCAGGAACTGCTCAGCACCTTCAGTGATGACCTGGGCAAAGTGTCCTTGGTGCCGGGCACTGGCGGTGTGTTCCACATCAGTTGCGACGGCACCCAGATCTGGGAACGCAAGGCCGATGGCGGTTTTCCCGAAGCCAAGACCCTCAAACAGCGGGTACGTGACCAGATCGACCCGCAGCGGGACCTGGGCCACAACGACCGGGTTCAGTGAGACGCGACTTCGGCGCCCATTTTCGGTTTCTTTGAACCGCCCAGTTGGCTCGACACTACGATCGCAACGATGATCACCACACCGCCCAGCAGCATGCGCAGCGTCGGGTTTTCATCGAACAGCAGCCAGGCCATGGTGATGCCGTAGACCGGCTCCATGGCGAACACCACCGCCGCAGTGCGCGCCTTGATCACCGCCAGGCTGGCGACGAACAGGCTGTGGGCCAGGCCGGTGCAGAACACACCGAGCAGTGCGATCCACAGCCAATCGAGCGCGCGCACCTCGCTCAGTTGCGGTGCGGCCAGGGGCACTAGGCACAGCCCGACCACCACGTTCTGGCACAGCGCGGCCTGGACAGGTGGCACGTGCGCCGAGCCGGCGCGGTTGGTCAATGACAACAGGGCAAACAGCAAGCCCGAGGCCATGGCCCACAGCAGGCCGGTGGTAGCGCCACTGGCCAGGTCGAAGTTCGGCGTGACCAGCACCAGGCCGATGCTCACCATGATCACCAGCAGGATTTCATTGGCGCGAATGCGCTCGCGGAAGATCAGCCCCTCCAGCAGCACCGTGAAGGCCGGGAAACTGGCAAACCCCAACGTGGCGATCGCTACCCCGGCGACTTTTACCGCGATGAAGAAACTCACCCAGTGCCCGGTCAACAGCAACCCACCGAGCAGCAATCGCCGACCGTCCTCTGCCCGGAGCTTCTGCCAGGGGGTATTACTGGCGAACCGGGCAAAAACCGCCAGGGCCAGCACGGCGAACACGGCGCGACCGAACACGATGACTGTGGGCGAGGCGGCGGCGAGTTTACCGAACACACCGGTCAGGCCAAACATGAGTGCGCCAATGTGCAGGGCGCCGAGGGCGGTACGGGGAGTCATTGCGGTCCTTGTTCAACGGATACGGTTCAGGGTATTGAACCGGTTGCCGGCCGTTTTTGTCTGTCGCGATCCTCGCGATTTTTAGCGCGAAACTAGCGTTGGCGCCGCAGCTTGCCCGGCGAGCTGCCGAATTCGCGCAGAACTGCGGCGGCGAAGGCGCTCTGGGAGCTGTAGCCGACCCGGTGGGCGATCTCACCGATGGGCAGGTCCGATTCGCGCAGTAATTCGACGGCCTTGTGCAAGCGGCGGCTGCGGATGTAGTCCATCGGCGTTTGCCCGCATTCAGCGACGAATCGGGCATGCAGGCGCGCGCTGGAGAGCCCGGCGACTTGCGCCAGGTCCGCCACTTGTAGCGCATAGGCCGCGTGCTGGTCGATGTGGGCATTGAGGGCGGCATAGGGTAGGCGTCTACCGCCGAACGTTTCCTGGCGAGCATTATTGAGGCTGGCCAGAAGCAGCACCGCACCTTGCTGGGCAATCACCGGATCTTGCACCGGGCTGCTCGCCAGCCAACTGACCAGTTGGCTTTGCCCCGCATCCAGGGGGCGGCGCGCGGGGTCGTCGAGCAATCGGCGGCTGGCGTCGGCATGATCCCCCAGGGATTGTCCGACCCATTCATCGCTCGGCACATCCAGCACCAGGCAACGGCTGCCATGGGGGCTGCCGCAGGCATGGTGGGCGCCGGCCGGCACCACCACGAAACTCTGTTGCACCACCTGGCTGCCGCACCCTTCGACTTCGAAATCCAGCGCGCCGGACAGCCCGAATACCAATTGGGCATGGTCATGGCTGTGGACGATCAAGTCGTGGCTGTAGTGGCGTAGCGTGAGGATCGGTCTCATCGCGGTCTCCCGTGTCAGGCCGCCAGCATACACCGAGGGCTCAACGCCTCGCGCTGTCATGTAACGGACTTGTGTTTGTCATGGGCCATTAACCGCTAGCGTGCACAGTGGCAAAAACGATCAGAGGGTTGCCCAATGACCAGCGCCGAGCTCGCCAGACCCAGCCGCAAACAGCGTGTTCGCACCCTGTGGATTTCCGATGTGCACCTGGGCACCCGGGACTGCCAGGCCGAGCACTTGTCGCAGTTCCTCAAGGGTTACCACGCCGACAAGATCTACCTGGTAGGGGACATCATTGATGGCTGGAAACTGCGCGGTGGCATGTATTGGCCCCAGGCCCACACCAACGTCATCCGCCGTTTGCTGACCATGAGCAAGCGCGGCACCGAGGTGATCTACGTCACCGGCAATCATGATGAATTCCTGCGGCGTTATTCGAAGTTGATCCTGGGCAATATCCAGTTGGTGGACGAAGCCGTGCACGTCACCGCCGACGGTCGTCACCTGTTGGTGATCCACGGCGATCAGTTCGATGTAATCACCCGTTACCACCGTTGGCTGGCGTTCCTCGGCGATTCGGCCTACGAGTTCACCCTCACGCTGAACCGCTGGCTCAACCATTGGCGGGCTCGTTATGGCTACGGCTACTGGTCGCTGTCGGCGTACCTCAAGCACAAGGTCAAGACTGCCGTCAGCTTCATCAGCGATTTCGAAGAAGCCATCGCCCATGAATGCGTGAAGCGCGAACTGCATGGCGTGGTGTGCGGGCATATCCACCATGCCGAGATGCGCATGGTGGGCGAGGTGGAGTACCTCAATTGCGGCGATTGGGTCGAGTCGTGCACCGCATTGATCGAGCATTGGGACGGGTCGATCGAGTTGTATCGGCTGGCGGATGCCCAGGCGCGGGAGGCGCAGTTGAAGGCGCTGAAAGTCGCCGAACCCGCCTGAGCCTTACACCGTTGTGGCGAGGGGATTTGTCCCCTCGCCACAGGGGGCGTTCAGGTCTGCGTATCCGTCATCGCCGCCTTGTAAATCGACTGCTTCGGCGCGGCAAATACCCTTTCCAGCATTGGCTCGAAGAAACTCAGCGGCAGGGTGTCGTACCCGGCATCGAACGCGGCCGCGTCATATTTCGCACAAAAGTCGATGGTCGCCTGGTACTGCGGATGTTCGAAAAACTGCTCGCGCAGGTGCCGCTCCATGCCCAGGTGATGGAAGAAGTAATAGCCTTGGAAGATCCCGTGTTTTTCCACCATCCACAGATTTTCGGCGCTGACGAACGGCTTGAGGATGGCCGCGGCGATATCCGGGTGGTTATACGAGCCCAGCGTGTCGCCAATGTCATGGAGCAATGCGCAGATCACGTACTCCTCGTCTCGTCCGTCCCGGTAGGCACGGGTGGCGGTTTGCAGGGAGTGGGTCAGGCGATCCACCGGGAAACCGCCGAAGTCCCCGTCCAACAACTTCAGGTGTGCCAGGATCCGCCCCGGCAGTTGCCGTGCGTAGGCGCTGAAGTCGGCCGCGATGATCGCCCAATCTTGTTGAGTGCCGTCCTGCATGTGGGTAAAGCGTGCGCGTGAGCTCATCGATCGTCCTCTTAGAACGCCACTTTGCCCAGCATCATGTCGCGGTACATGACGAAGTCGCCGAGCAAACTGTAGAAGGGGTACTGGAAAGTGGCAGGGCGGTTCTTTTCGAAGAAGAAATGCCCGACCCAAGCGAAGCCGTAGCCCGCGACAGGCAAGGCGAGCAACCACCACCAGCTCCCCGCGACGAGCGCCAGGATGAAAATCAGAATGAGCAGGGAGGTGCCGGCGAAGTGCAGTCGGCGGCAGGTGCTATTGCTGTGCTCGCTGAGGTAATACGGGTAGAACTCAGCGAACGTGTTGAATCGTCGGGTGTTTTCCAAGACTGCAGGCTCTTTGGTTATTGTTCTTTAAATTGAGTCTAGAGGGATCATTAGCCACGGCCAGTGACAATCAGCGCCACTCTAGTGTCCTGTCTTACAAATACTGCTCCTTTTGGACGGCATCTGTTGCCGTCATGCTGCGTTGCCGCTCCTCGCCATAGCGGGCTATGACTCGTCGCGGCGCCTTGCCTGACGACATGGCCGCTCGTCCAAAAAGGGGCATTATTTGTAAGACAGGACACTGTATCCTTCGCAAATCCAGCCGTACCCTGCGGCTCGTCATGCGAGTAAAAACGTCATGAACGAACGAACGACTTCTTCAAGCTGGGCGATGGGGATTGTCAAGGCGCTGGAAATGGACGGCCTGGATTGTCGAGTGCTGTTCAAGCAACTGGGGTTGGACTTTGATGCGCTGGACGATCCGGATGCACGCTTCCCCCAGGATTCGATGACGCGGCTCTGGCAGCGCGCGGTGGAGTTGTCAGGCAACCCGGCCATCGCCCTGAACATGGGCAAAGTGGTGCGCCCGGCCTCGTTCCATGTGGTTGGCTACGCCTTGATGTCCAGTCGTACGCTGGTGGAGGGGTTCCAGCGGCTGGTGCGTTATCAGCGGATCATCGCTGAAAGTGCCGACTTGAGTTTTCGCCCGCTGGAAGGGGGATACGGACTGATTCTGACGGTGCATGGCGACCATCTCCCTCCCACCCGGCAAAGTGCCGAAGCGTCCCTGGCTTGTGCATTGGCCATGTGCAACTGGCTGACCGGGCGCACTCTGCATCCACTGAAGGTGCTGTTCCAGGGCGCCGAACCGGTTGACCTGGCCCCTTATCAACAAGCCTTCCCGGCACCGCTGGTGTTCGGCGCCCCTTATGATGCGCTGATCTTCGAGCGGGCCGACATGGAAGCGCCGCTGCCCACGGCCAACGAGGCCATGGCGCTGCTCCACGATCGCTTTGCCGGTGAATACCTGGCGCGTTTTTCCGGAAGCCGCGTGACCCACAAGGCACGGCAAGTGTTGTGTCGGCTGTTGCCCCAGGGCGAGCCCAAGCGTGACGTGGTGGCGCAGGCACTGCACCTGTCGCAACGCACTTTGCAGCGGCGTTTGCAGGAAGAGGGCACCAGCTTCCAGACTCTGCTCGAGGACACCCGCCGCGAACTGGCCGAGCAGTACCTGGCGCAGCCGAGCATGACCTTATTGGAAATTGCCTATCTGCTGGGGTTTGCCGACCCGAGCAATTTTTTCCGGGCTTTTCGCCGCTGGTTCGACACTACACCCGGCGAATACCGGGCGCGGCGAGCAAACGGTCAGTGACGCCAGAACGCCGGGATGCACAACACGAACACCGTGATGATCTCCAGCCGGCCCAGCAGCATGCCACCTGACAGAATCCATTTTGCCGCATCCGGCAGCGGAGCAAAGTTGCCGGCCGGGCCAATGGTCTCCCCGAGCCCCGGGCCGACCCCGGACACGGTACTGGCCGCGCCGGTCAGCGCGGTCATCCACTCCACCCCGAGCAGCGACAACAGCAGGGCGATCACGCAGATGGTGATGGCGAAGAAGAACGAAAAGGTGAGGATCGAGCGGACGATTTCTTCGTCGAGACGGTGACCGTTGTATTTCTGCTTGATCACTGCGCGGGGATGGATCAGTTGATTGAGGTTGGCCCGAAGCAGGATATAGGCGACCTGGAAGCGGAAGATCTTGATCCCGCCGGCAGTCGAGCCAGAGCAGCCGCCGACGAAGCCCAGGTAAAAGAACAGCATCAGCGAGAAATTGCCCCACAGGCTGTAGTCCCCCAGGGCGAAGCCGGTGGTGGTGACGATCGATGTCACATTCAGCGCCACGTGCCGCAGGGCGTCCAGCCAATGCAGGTCGGTGGTCGCCCAATACCAGGTGCCGAGCACCACCCAGGTCACCAGCAGCACCCCGAGCAAGCCCTGGACCTGCTGGTCCTTGATCAGTGCCCGACGATTGCCCCGCAGCATCGAGACGTACAGGGCAAACGGCAGGCTGCCGAGGATCATGATGACGATGGCGACCCAGTGCACCGCCGGCTGGGTCCATTTGGCCAGGGACAGGTCAGAGGTGGAAAAACCGCCGGTGGAGATCGCCGACATCGAATGGTTGATGGCATCGAACGGGCTCATCCCGGCCCACCAGAGCGCCAGGGTGCCGAGTATGGTGATGCCCACGTAGGACGCCACGATCAACCGCGCCACCATGTGGGAGCGGGGCATGACTTTTTCCGAGCGGTCCGACGACTCGGTCTGGAACAGCCGCATGCCACCGATGCGCAGCAATGGCAGGATCGCCACCGCCATGGCGATGAAGCCGATACCGCCGAGCCAGTGTAGCAGCGAGCGCCACATCAGGATGCCGGGGGACATGGTGTCCAGGCCGCTCAGGACCGTGGCACCGGTGGCCGTGATCCCCGACATGCTTTCAAAGAACGAATCCGTGTAGCTGATGTGCTGGGTCAGCAGGAAAGGCAGCGCGGCAAAGATACACACCACCAGCCAACTGCTGACAGTCAGCAGGTACATGTCGCGCGGGCGCAGGTGTACGTGTTCCGGGCGTCCGGGGAGGATCAGGGCCAGGCCGGCGACGAAAGTGATCATGCTCGACCAGAGAAACGACGGCAGGTCGCCGGTACGCTCGAAGACCAGCAAGGTGGCCATGGGCACGACCATGAAGATCGCCAGGGTGATCAGGAAGATGCCGATGATGAAACCAATGATCCGCAGGGTCGGCAACGCCATGAAGTCCGCTCGGGCTGAAAGGGAAGGGCGCCATTCTACCCGCGACCAGCGGCATGTAAACCGGCGCCCGGCGGCGCTTGGGGCGGGTGCGCGTCTGGTCGCGGAATTTGAACTAACGAACTCGCCGTACAAGCCACTAGAATAGCCAGACATTTTTTTCAGGAGGTGGCCGATGCAGGCTCTCGACGCTTTGCTCAACCGTGTTTCCGTCCCGCGCCTGGTCGACCCGGCGCCTACGCCGGAACAGCGCGAGGTCATGTTCGCCGCTGCGATGCGGGCCCCGGATCACGGCCAGTTGCGGCCATGGCGTTTTCTGACGGTCGAAGGGCAGGCGCGTCATCGCATGGGCGAGCTCCTGGCCGAAGCGGCGCGGCTCAGTGATCCACAGGCACCCGAGGCCGCCGTGGAGAAGGCCCTCAACGGCCCGTTGCGCGCGCCCCTGGTCGTGGTGGTCATCGCCCGTTTGCAGGAGCATTTCAAGATCCCCAAATCCGAACAGCGGCTGGCGGCCGGCTGCGCGGCCCACGGGATCCTGCTGGCGGCTTACGCCCAAGGCGTTGGCGGGGTCTGGCGTACGGGGGAGTTGTCCTACTCACCTCATGTCGCCAAAGGGCTTGGCCTTGAAGAAGGGGAAGAGGTGATCGGTTTCCTCTACCTGGGCACGCCGCAGAAAGAAGCGCGTACGGCGCCGAAGGTGGAAACGGCAGAGTTTGTCAGTGAGTGGAGCGGTCAATAACCCGCCCTGGGGACTGCGCTTCACTTCAGGTTTGCTTGATTCACTGTGGCGAGGGAGCAAGCTTCCACGCCACAGGTAAAGTGCCCGGCCTTCGGTTGAGCCTCGTTATTTGCAAACGTCCGCAATAGCCTCGGCCAACAGATCCAGGCGCGTAGCGTCGATGCCCGCCACGTTGGCCCGGCCCGTGCCGACCATGTAGACGCTATGGCGCTGGCGCAGCTGTTTGACCTGATCCGGCGTCAGCCCGGTGTAGGAAAACATCCCGCGCTGTACGCCGATGTGCGCGAAGCGCTCGCGCAAGCCGTGGGGTTCGAGGGCTTCCAGCAGGCCGCTGCGTAACTGAGCGATACGCAGGCGCATGGCCTGCACTTCGTCGGCCCACAGGCTTTTGAGCTGCGGGTCACCCAGGATCGTCGCCACCACCGCTGCGCCATGATCAGGCGGCGTCGACCACAGGTTACGGGCGATGTTCGCCAGTTGGCTGCGGATGTCCAGCAGCTTGTCGGCATCCCGGGCACAGACGATCAACGCGCCGGTACGGTCGCGGTACAGGCCGAAGTTCTTCGAACAGGAACTGGTGATCAGTACTTCCGGCAACGCATCGGCAAATAACCGAACCGCCCATGCGTCCTGCTCCAGCCCGTCGCCAAAGCCCTGGTAGGCAAAGTCGATCAGCGGCAGCAGGTCACGGCGGCGCATCACCTCCAGCACCTGGCGCCATTGATCATGGGACAGGTCGAAGCCAGTGGGGTTATGGCAGCAGGCGTGCAGCAGCACCACATCGCCTTTGGGCGCCTGGTTCAGGGTCGCCAGCATCGCCTCGAAATCCAGGCGATTGTCGGCACCCACGTAGGGGTAATGACTGGCCTTGACGCCGGCGGCGGCGAAGATGGTTTCATGGATCGGCCAGGTCGGATTGCTCAGCCAGACGCCACGGCCCGGCAGGCATTGGGCGATGAAGTCGGCACTCAGGCGCAGGGCGCCGGTGCCACCCGGGGTTTGGGTGGCGCCAGCACGTTTTGCGCTGATCAGCGGCGAGTCGGCGCCCAGTACCAGCTCATTGAGCAACTGGCCGAACGCGGCGTCGCCGTGACCGCCGATGTAGGTCTTGGTGGTCTGGCGATCCACCAGCCGCTGCTCAGCCTGCTTAACGGACTGAAGAATCGGCGTCAGGCCCTGGGCGTCTTTGTAGACGCCCACGCCCAGGTCGAACTTGCTCGGGTTGCTGTCGGCCCCATAGGCCTCCATCAAGCCGAGGATCGGATCGCCGGGCACTCGGCCGATGGCATCGAAATGCATTACTTGCGGCCCTCGGCAGTCTTGGCCACGTCATCGGTACGGGCGGCCATGATGAAGTCATTGCGGTGCAGGCCCTTGATGGAGTGGCTCCACCAGGTCACGGTGACTTTGCCCCACTCGGTGAGCAGGCCAGGGTGGTGACCTTCGGCCTCGGAGATTTCACCGACGGCGTTGGTGAATGCCAGGGCGTGCTTGAAATTCTTGAACAGGAAGACTTTTTCCAACTGCATCACGCCGTCGCGCACTTCGATGTTCCAGTCCGGGATCTGCTTGATCAGTACCGGCAGTTCTTCGTCGCTGACTTGCGGGGCGTCGGCGCGGCAGGCTTCGCAATGGGCTTGGTTCAGAGTGTTCATGGTGTGTTCCCGGATCGAATATTTGAGAAACGTCGATGCACCCACGCTAAAGCAAAGCTGCGCTGTGCAACAGACTCAATTGAGATCAAAAGAGGCGGTTCACGCCGCTTTTGGTGGAAATTTAGGTGTATGCAAGCCCAGTTCCCGACCGCGCTTGACCATGCCCATGATGTCTTCGTGGGCCAGGTCGAACAGGCGCTTGAGTTCAGGCAGCACGAAGTACACCGGTTGCAGGATGTCGATGCGATATGGCGTGCGCATCGCTTCCACCGGATCGAAGGCTTGATGCTCCGGTTCGTCCGACAGGCAGTAAACGGTTTCCTTGGGTGAGGACAGGATGCCGCCACCGTAGATGCGCCGGCCTTGCGGCGTTTGCACCAGGCCGAACTCGATGGTCATCCAGTACAGGCGCGCCAGATAGACGCGTTCTTCCTTGGAGGCCTGTAGGCCGAGTTTGCCGTAGGTGTGGGTGAATTCGGCAAACCAGGGGTTGGTCAGCAGCGGGCAGTGGCCGAAGATCTCGTGAAAAATGTCCGGCTCTTGCAGGTAATCCAGTTCTTCGCGGGTACGAATAAAGGTCGCCACCGGAAACTGCTTGCTGGCGAGCAATTCGAAAAAGGTCTGGAAGGGGATCAGCGCCGGCACCCGGGCGACCTGCCAGCCCGTGGTTTCGCCCAGCACCTTGTTGATTTCGCCCAGTTGCGGGATACGGTCGTGGGGCAGGCCAAGCTTGTCGATGCCGTCCAGGTATTCCTGGCACGCACGGCCTTCGATGACTTTCAGCTGGCGGGTGATCAGCGTGTTCCACACCGCATGTTCTTCGGCGGGGTAGTGGATAAAACCTTGCGCATCGGGCTCGCGGGCCACGTACTGCGTCTGCTTCATGCTGCTCTCCTGCTGATTTCCCTCTGGGGGAAGACTTGTTTGTTGTTATGTCCAGCGATGCATTAGAGATAACTCGAAGCGCGGATGTGTGCAGCAGGCAGCCGAGAGTGCGTATCGCGACCGGAGGGCTATTTTGTAAAGTTTTCGTTACGGATAGGGCCGTGCTTCGTTGCTGTCGGGATTTTTGGCTGGGAAATGGCCTACATGTGTCACATAATCTTGACGTTTATTTGCGCTGCCACACAGAAACCTTGTGGTGAGGGAGCTTGATGGCGCGCCTTTCTATCTCAATACGCACCCGGGCCTTTTTATGCGCATCAAAGTCCATTGCCAGAACCGCATCGGCATCCTGCGGGACATTCTCAACCTGTTGGTGGAGTACGGCATCAACGTCGCCCGAGGGGAGGTCGGTGGCGAACATGGCAATGCGATTTATCTGCACTGCCCGAACCTGATCAACATCCAATTTCAGGCGCTGCGTCCGAAATTCGAAGGCATCGCTGGGGTATTTGGCGTCAAGCGCGTAGGGCTGATGCCCAGTGAACGTCGGCACATGGAGCTCAATGCGTTGCTCGGTGCCTTGGAGTTCCCGGTGCTGTCCATCGACATGGGCGGCTCCATCGTCGCGGCCAACCGGGCGGCGGCGCAGTTGCTCGGGGTGCGGGTGGATGAGGTGCCCGGGATTCCGCTGTCGCGCTACGCCGAAGATTTCGATTTGCCGGAGCTGGTGCGCGCCAACCAGTCGCGGATCAACGGGTTGCGGGTCAAGGTCAAGGGCGATGTGTTCCTGGCCGACATCGCGCCGCTGCAATCGGAGCACGACGACAGCGAGGCCATGGCCGGCGCGGTACTGACGTTGCACCGGGCCGACCGGGTCGGCGAGCGGATCTATAACGTGCGCAAGCAGGAGCTTCGCGGCTTCGACAGTATTTTCCAGAGTTCCAAAGTAATGGCCGCGGTGGTTCGTGAGGCCCGGCGCATGGCACCGCTGGATGCACCGCTATTGATAGAAGGCGAAACCGGTACCGGTAAGGAATTGCTGGCTCGCGCCTGTCACTTGGCCAGTCCGCGCGGGCAATCGCCACTGATGGCACTCAACTGTGCCGGGCTGCCGGAGTCCATGGCCGAGACCGAACTGTTCGGCTATGGCCCCGGCGCCTTCGAAGGTGCCCGGGCCGAAGGCAAGCTGGGCCTGCTGGAGCTGACCGCCGGGGGCACGCTGTTTCTCGACGGGGTAGGGGAGATGAGCCCGCGCCTGCAAGTGAAACTGCTGCGCTTTCTGCAGGACGGTTGCTTCCGTCGCGTAGGCAGTGATGAAGAGGTGTACCTGGACGTCCGGGTGATCTGCGCCACTCAGGTCGACTTGTCCGAGCTCTGCGCCCGGGGCGAATTCCGCCAGGATTTGTACCACCGATTGAACGTCCTTTCCCTGCACATTCCACCCTTGCGCGAATGCCTCGACGGCCTGGCACCGCTGGTGGAGCACTTCCTCGACCAGGCCAGCCGCCAGATCGGTTGTGCATTGCCCAAGCTGGCCCCGGCGGCGATGGAGCGTCTGAGTCACTACCACTGGCCGGGCAACGTCCGGCAGTTGGAAAACGTCCTGTTCCAGGCCGTTTCCCTGTGCGACGGCGGCACGGTGAAAGCCGAACATATTCGCCTGCCGGACTACGGCGTGCGTCAGCCGCTTGGCGATTTCTCCCTTGAAGGTGGGTTGGACGACATAGTCGGACGCTTCGAAAAGGCGGTGCTGGAGCGCCTGTATTCCGAACATCCCAGCAGCCGGCAATTGGGCAAGCGCCTAGGGGTTTCCCATACGACTATTGCCAATAAGTTGCGCGAATATGCGGTGGGCAAGGACAGTGCCTGATGTCCAGAGGGGATAAATCCCCTCGCCACAGGAGTTGGCCGATTTTTTGCTGGAGTACCCGCACATCAAGCGTCGGCTGTCGGTTTCATGGCGTTGCAGCCTGCCGATATAGACCGCGATGCAACGCCGCGTCAGGGCAAATCCTGAGCCGTGCGCCATTTTTCAGTCACCCAGAGTAGTGTCTTCATGGCCGATTCCATCACCGTTACCAGCCCGCTGCTGCCTCCTCTGGAAGAGTTCATGCCTTACCTGCAGCAAATCTGGGACAGTAAGCGCCTGACCAATGGAGGCCCTTTCCACGAACAACTGGAACGGGAGTTGGCCGAATACCTCGGCGTCCAGCATCTTTCGTTGTTTTCCAACGGTACCTTGGCCCTGGTGACGGCACTCCAGGCCTTACGCATTACTGGGGAGGTCATCACTACGCCCTACTCGTTCGTGGCCACCTCTCACTCGCTGCTGTGGAACAATCTCAAGCCAGTGTTCGTGGACATCGATCCGGTCACCAAGAACCTTGATCCACGGCGTATCGCCGAAGCCATCACCCCGGCTACTTCAGCGATTCTTCCGGTTCATTGCTATGGTGTTCCCTGTGATGTCGAGGGTATCCAGGCCGTCGCCGACACCTATGGGCTCAAGGTTATCTACGATGCCGCGCATGCCTTTGGTGTTCGACACAACGGCGAAAGCATTCTCAACAACGGCGATCTGTCGATTCTCAGTTTCCACGCCACCAAGGTATTCAATACCTTCGAAGGCGGCGCCATCATCTGCCCTGACGCAAAAATCAAACGACGCATCGATTACCTGAAGAATTTCGGGTTTGCCGATGAAGTCACGGTCATGGCCCCTGGTATCAACGGGAAAATGAACGAGTTGCAGGCCGCATTCGGCGTGCTGCAACTGCGCTTCATTGATGAGGCCCTCAGCCGTCGACAAAAGGTGTTCGAGTATTATCGGAGCGCTCTGGAAGGCATAGACGGTATCAGCCTCCTGGAGCAACCGCAGGGGTTGGACTGGAACTATGCCTATTGTCCGATCCTGGTCGATGGTGAGCGTTTTGGAGTGAGTCGGGACGAGTTGTACGACCGTTACCGCGCAGAAAACATCCTCGTGCGTCGCTATTTCTATCCGCTGATATGCGAGTTTCCGATGTACCGCGGCCTTCCCAGCTCGGATCTCTCTCAGTTGGGGAATGCCTACAAGGTGTCCCGCCAGGTACTGTGCCTGCCGATCTATCCGGATCTCGATCCGAAGACCCAGGCGCAGATCATCGAGGTGCTGCTCAAGGCCCGGACGGCATGAGCCTGGCCCACATCTCGAATGTGCGCGCCCCGGCAGCCGGCCAGCAATATCGGATTGCACTCATGCAACCTTATTTCCTGCCATACCTGGGTTATTTCCAGCTGATCGCCGCCGTCGACTGTTTCGTCATCTACGACAATGTGCAGTTCATCAAGAACGGCTGGATCGAACGCAACCGCTATCTGCTGGAACAAGAGCCGAAGTGGTTCCGAGTGCCGCTGACCAAGGGGAGTCACACTCAGCAGATCATGGAAAAGCGTGTTGCCGAGACATTCGACCCTGGCGATATCCTCAACAAGCTGAGCTTCGCCTATCGCCGCGCACCCTACGTTGCGCGCATGCTGGCGTGGCTGGAAGCGCTGCTGGTCGAGCCCGCCCAGAACATTGCCGAACTCAACGAACGGATACTACGGGCCTGCTGCTGCCTGATCGGGCTGCAAACGCCGATCATCCGTTCCAGCGAGCTGTCGATTTCCACTGACAGCAAAGCTCAGGATCGGGTACTCGAAGTGATTCAGGCCTGCGCAGGCACTCACTACCTCAACCCCTTCAACGGCGGCCACCTCTACCGGGCCGAAGCCTTCCAGCAGGCCGGTATCACCCTTGAATTGCTCAAGGCCACCTTGCCCGACTACCAACAGGGCCGCAGTGAACAACCCTTCGTGCCCGGCCTGTCGATTCTCGACGTGTTGATGTACAACGACGCGCAGACCGTGGGGGCCTGGGCGAAACGTGGAGAAATTGTCCGTGCCTGAAGCCATCGGCGGTTATTTCGAGCTGGAGCTGCGCAAGGGGCAACATCCTTACCCACAGGCCGTTGCCTTCAACTCAGCTCGCTCAGCCTTCAAGGCACTGGTGTTGGCGCGCAACCTGCGCCGGGTTCATCTGCCTGTCTACATCTGCGATGTCATGCAGGACGTGCTGTGCGGATCCGGCGTCGAGGTGCTGCAATACACACTGTCCGAACGGCTCGAGCTGCGGGACCTCCCAGTCCTGCAAGCCGATGAGGCGTTGCTGTTCGTCAATTACTTCGGGCTCAAGGCCGACTACATTGGCGAGGTGCTTACTGTGCGCTATGGCAGGCAATTGATCGTCGACAACTCCCAGGCGCTGTTTTCTGCGCCGCAGTCTGGGGTTGCAACGCTGTATTCACCACGCAAGTTCGTCGGCGTTGCCGACGGTGGGTGGCTGGCCAATGCCCCGGCCGATCTGCCTCAAGCTGAGAGAAGCAGCTCCCAGGCGCGTTTTGGCGCACTGCTGGGGCGCCTTGAAGATCCTCCTCAACATCACTATGCGATGTTCCAGTCATTGGAGCAGGCGCTGGAGAACGACGGCGTCAAGGCCATGTCTCCCAGTACCGCCCGCCTGCTCGATAGCATCGATTACCACGAAGTAGCCAGGCGCAGGATAGACAACCTGGCGCAACTGCGCCGACGCCTGGACCACCGCAACCGCTTTACCGACTGGCCCGCGCAACCAGTTGCCGCATTGTGTTACCCGCTGCTGGTCAAGTCCGCCGAGACGGCGACCCGGGTGCGCGCTCAACTGCTGGAGCAGCACATCTATGTGCCCAGCTACTGGCGCGAAGTGCTAAGTAGTCCGACATCGCCGCCCATTGAAAGAGACTGGGCACAATGCTTGCTGCCGCTGCCGATCGACCAGCGATATAACGTCGACGACATGAATCGTCTTGCCGACGCCATCCTTCAGAACATGGGGAAATCATGAGCATTCTAGGCCAACGTATCCTGCTCAGGGCACTGGAGCTTGAGGACTTGCCACTGCTGCATCAATGGTCCAACGACGAAGCCCTTTGGAGCCTGCTGGGCGGCTGGCATTTCCCCACCTCACGGGAGGCGCAACGGGAGTGGCTACTGGGTCTCAAGAGCGACCCGCTCAACCAGCGCTTCGGTATAGAGGTCCAGGGCCACGGCCTGATCGGTACGGCGAATCTGGTCGGCATCGATTGGAAGAACCGCACAGCCGAACACGGCATGATGATCGGCGACTCGTCCCTGCGCGGCCAAGGCCATGGCACCGACGTGATTGCCACGGTGATGCGTTATGCCTTCGACGAACTGGGCCTGAGCCGTCTCTCGACCACCATCATTGAGTACAACGCAGCGTCACTGGCGACCTACACGCGCAAGACCCCTTGGGTCATCGAGGGCGTGCAGCGCCAATGGTATTACCGCAAGGGCCAGCGCTGGGACCGCATCATGCTTGGCGTGAGCGCCGAAGAGTACCGCGCCTGGCAAGCCGCGCGGGGAGACAGCCTATGAATCCGGTCTTGCAGGAGCTGCAAGCGAACGGTTACGTCTGCCTGCCCTCCCTGATCACTGATCCGCTGCTCGGCCAACTGCGCGAAGACCTGGGCCGTGCCATAGACCGTTGCCGTCAGGTACAGCTGGAGAACGGTATTACCCAGCGAACCGAACAGACCGCGCACCATATACTTGCGCCGGATACCCGTTTCGTTGAGTTGCTCGATCGATTTGCCGAATGGGGGATCGTCGACGTCTTGCAACACATGCTCGGCGGTGCCGCGATCCTCAATTCGTTTGGCGGTCTGAACAACCTGAACAGCACCGACGCCTACGTGCGTAATGTGCACCGGGACGTGCGTTCCTGGTCAGCCGAGTCCATGCAGATGGCCCAGGCGCTGGTATTGCTCGACGATTTCACGGTCGACAACGGGGCGACCCTGTTTCTGCCGGGCTCGCACGCCGCCCCTGAAAAGCCTGACCCTCAGGTGTTCGAGACTCAGGCCCGCAAGGCCTTGGGTAGCGCGGGTTCGATCTACTTGTTCGACTCACGTATCTGGCACGCCGCCGGCGTCAATCGTACCGACCAGCCGCGACGCTGCCTGACGCTGACCTTCACGCGAAGCTATTTCAAACCGCAGTTCGATTATTGCCGAGCTCTGGGCGAAGACTTCTGCCGCTCGCAAACACCGAGCATGCAACAACTGCTGGGGTGGTATGCCCGTACTCCCTCGACCCTCCATGAGTGGTACCAGCCTGAAGAACGTCGTTTCTACAGGAAAAGCCAGGAATAACGCCATGTCCGTACGCGATTACAACAAAGAGTTTCAGGATAACGCTCACCGCAGCTACTTCTACGATTTCGATGCGCGCCTGCGACGCTACATGCTGGACAGCTTCGGCCCCTGGCTGGCGGAGGGTCCGACCCTGGAAATGGGCTGCTTCGAAGGTGCTTTTACGACGCTGTTCGCCGAACGCTTTGCCGACCTGACGGTCATCGAAGCGGCCAGCGATCTGATCGAGGTCACCCGGAACAAAGTCGGTTCAGGCGTCAAGTTCGTTTGCAGTACCTTTGAGGAAGCCGAGCTGGAACCGCGCTTCGATAACATTTTCCTGATCCACACCCTGGAGCACCTCGACGACCGCCAGGCGGTGCTCAAGCGCGTGCACAACTGGCTCGCCCCTGGCGGTCGCCTGTTCATCGCTGTGCCGAACGCGAATGCCCCTTCGCGGCAGATCGCCGTCAAGATGGGCTTGATCGAACACAACAGTGCCGTGACCGAGGGCGAGCGCCTGCATGGCCATCGGGTCACCTACACCCTCGACACCCTCGATCACGAAGTACGCAGCGCCGGTTGGCGCGTGAGCCACCGCGGCGGGGTGTTCTTCAAGCCGCTGGCCAACTTCCAGCTGGACAAGGCCCTGGAAACCCAGCTGATCGATGATCGTTTCATGGATGCCTGCCATGCGTTGGGCATGGTCTATCCAGACCTGTGCGCCAGTGTCTTTGTCATTTGTGAGCAGCCCTCCAGCCCCAAGGCAACCGTATGACCACCCCATCCCTGCACGGCAAGCCGCGTCACCCTTACTACATCGCCGCTCCCAACTATCGGGAGACTTCCTCGGGTGTGTGCGTATTGCACTACCTGTGTCACGTTCTGAACCTGTCCGGTTACGAGGCCTACCTCACGCCATGCCAGGTCAATCCGAAACTGCGCACCCCGATCCTTACCGACGAGTTGCGCCGGCACCATCGGTCGCTGGGCTTGGCGCCCATTGCTGTGTATTCCGAGGTGGTGGACGGTAACCCGATAGGCGCACCGATCGTGGCTCGTTACATTCTGAACCGTGAAGGCTTCCTCACTGGTCGGGCGATCAAGGCGCAAAAAACGGACCTGTTTTTCTATTACACCCAGGATTTCGGTGGCGACAGCGATAACAGCAACCTGCTCCTGTTGCCTGTCATCGACTCGGAATTGTTTTCACCGCCAACCGAGTCGGTGCAGCGCAGCGGCAACTATCTGTATTTGCACCGCATCGACAGGTCTAAGGTCGACTACTCGATGTTGCCGGACGATATCGAAGTCCTGAGCATGGCCAACCCGAAGACGCTGACCGAGCTGGCGCAGATTTTTCGGACGGCTTCAACACTCTACAGCTACGAAATCTCAGCGACGTGCACCGAAGCCATGCTCTGTGGCTGCCCGGTTGTCTACATGCCTGGCGGTCACGTGAAGACCCAGCCGTTCATTGAACAGTTCGGTGACGCGGGCTCGGCACTCTATGATGAGCCAGGTGGACTGGAGCGCGCCCGCGCAACAGTGTTGCAGGCTCGCAGGCGCTGGCTGGAGCTCGAAAAGGCCTTCTGGCCACAGCTGGAGCGTTTCATCGATATCACTCAGCAGGTTGCCGTCCAGCATGCCATTGACGCCCGTGTACCCTCCGTCAAGGACTGGTTGCGCAACCGCGTACTGACGCCGATCCAGCAACAGCTTGTCGACGGGCGTCGTCAACAACTCAGCGGACAAACCAGCCTGACGCTGTTGATACGCGACCCCCTGGGCGATTTCAACGCCTTGAGCGACACCCTTGAAAGTCTTGCACTGTGGCGATCGCGCTCCTCCATCAGCTTGCGCATGGTGGTCTTGAGCACTGCGCCAAGTCCTGCCGACCTGCCCGCTAGCCTGCACTGGCTGACGTGCGCTCAGCCAGGCGCCGTCGAGCTGAACGAAATTCTGCAGGCAGACGACAGCGACTGGATCATGCTGCTAACGGCTGGCGACGAGGTCCTGCCCGCCGGCACGTTGATGCTCGATCTGGAACTGCCGGGTGCCAATGGCTGCAGGATGATCTATTGCGACGGCATGTATCGCTCGGAGAATGGCCCGCAAGCGGTCTTGCGGCCTTGCATCAACCTCGACTACCTCTTGAGTCTGCCATTGACCATGGCCAACCATTGGCTGGTCCGTCGGGAGCTGGCGCTGCAAGTCGGCGGTTACGACCCGCAGGTGCCCGAAGCGCTTGAACTGGACCTGATCCTGCGACTGATCGAAGTCGGGAGCATGAATGGTATTGCTCACCTGAGTGAACCGCTGGTAGTCAGCAACACACCCACCCTTGCCAATAACCCTGACGAGTGCCTTGCTCTGCAACGGCACCTGAGCAATCGCGGCTACACGAGCGCCAGGATCCAGCAGGAACCGACCCGGCATTACCACATCAAGTACGGCCATGACCAGCAGCCCCTGGTGTCGATCCTGATTCCTACCCGGGACCAATTGCCGCTGCTGCAGCGCTGCGTGGAAAGCCTGTTGTCGAAGACCCGCTATCCACACTTCGAGATTATCCTGATCGACAATTGCAGCGAGACCGAAGAGGCGCTCACCTGGCTGAGCGAGATGGAGTCGATCGGGGGTGACAAGGTTCGTGTCATCCGCTTCCCCTATCCGTTCAACTTCAGTGCCATGAACAATCTGGCAGCCAACCAGGCGCGCGGTGAGTATCTGGTGTTGTTGAACAACGATACGGCAATCATCCGCGAAGACTGGTTGGACGAACTGCTCAACCACGCCTTGCGTCCCGAAGTGGGTATCGTCGGCGCCAAGTTGATTAGCCCGGCAGGCACCGTTCAGCATGCTGGTCTGATCACTGGTCTGCGCGGCCCCGCTGGGAGCCCATTCGTCGATCAGGCTGCCAACGGCGGTGGCTATATGCAACGCCTGTTGGTCGACCAAAACACCAGCGCAGTCAGTGCAGCCTGCCTGATGATCCGCACAGCGATCTACCTGGAAGCCGGTGGTATGGACGACGCGCAGTTCCAGGTCACCTGCAATGACCTGGACCTGTGCCTGAAGGTGGCGAACCTTGGCTATCTGAATGTCTGGACACCTCATGCCGTGCTCTTGCATGAGGGTGAAGCGACCTGGTCAAGTGTCGGCAAGGACCCGCTCAACCAGCAACGCTTCGCCATGGAGCAAGAGCAGGCCTTGAGCAAATGGCTGAGCGTCTTGGCCAATGATCCCGCCTACAACAGCAACCTGTCGTTGCGTGGTGCCGGCTTCGAGCTGGAAGCCGTCAACGAGTTGACCTGGCGCCCGCTGTCCTGGCGCCCGCTTCCGGTGGTGCTGGTACATCCTGCGAAGTCGGCAAAAGCCGCCAATCTGCGTATTGTCGAGCCGTTCACTGCTTTGCGTGACTACGGCAAAATCGAAGGATGCATCAGCAACAGCCTGTTACCGGCAACGACGCTTGCGCGCTACAACCCCGATGTCATTGTCTTCCAGCATCAGGCCGACCCGCTGCGTCTGGAGCAGATGGAGCGCATCAATACCCTCTCCAAAGCCTTCAAGGTCCTCGAGTTGGATGCGCTGGCTCCGGCGACCCCGGGATGGACGACCTCACTGCAGCAAGCAGCGAGCCTTGTCGACCGCATCATTGTTGCGACGCCTGCGATGGCGGCAGCCTGTGCCGGACTGCACCACGATATTCGCGTCCTGGAAACGCGTCTGGATAGCAGATGGCGCAACCTCCCCAATGCGCGCCAGACGTTTGACATCCCTCGCATAGGCTGCGATATCGACCCGATGCAGCCCTTCGTTCAGCCGTTGATCATCGAGCTGATGCAGGCGCTGGCCGGTCAAGTGGAGTGGGTGCTCTGGGGCGATGTGCCTGCGTACCTGCGGCCGCTCGCCAGCGAGGTTCATGAGGACGTTCACGACAATCCCGATGTCATGGCAAGCCTCAATCTGGATATTGTCCTCGCACCCCTGGGCTTCGGCTGGGCCGAGGGAGGGTTAAGCCTGCTTGATCATCTGCAATATGGCGCTTGCGGCTACAGTGTGATCGGCAGCGATACCGCCGATTACCTGGGCGATCTCGCCATCACGCGAGTAGCTAACAGCCGAGAGCAATGGCTGGAGGCTATTCGTGATCATCTGGCTGATCGGCACGCCTCGCGACAGCAAGCCGCGCGACTGCGCGAGCAAGTGCTGGACAATTGGGTCTTCGACGATGCCTATGCGACGCACTGGGTCAAGGGGTGGATGCCTGACTGACGGAGACCTCAGAGGCGGCAGGGGAGTGCGCCCCAGCCGCCCGGTCATCAATCCGACCTGGCCCGCAGAGCATCAAGGGCTGAGACTTGCCACTTACCGGCATAAGTGCGCCGGTTTTTCGTCTTCAATACATTTCCACAACCCCACCGAATCCCTCAAACCCTTTGTTTATCGGCCTGCGTGGCGTCTGGGAGGAGTTGGTCTGCAAATTGCTTAAGGCTGTGCAACACAGCAGTGGACGGCAAACGTCCGGCATGCAGAGGAACGACAGTGGACAAGTACCTTTATGTGGCAATGACCGGCGCCAGCCAGAACGCACTGGCACAACGGGCCCATGCCAACAACCTGGCGAACATCTCCACCAACGGCTTTCAGAAAGACCTGGAGCAGGCCCGCTCGATGCCGGTATTTGGCGACAGCTTTCCGGCGCGGGCATTTGCCATGTCCGAGCGGCCTGCCACCGACTTCACGCCGGGCGCGCTGGTGGAAACCGGTCGTGACCTCGACGTCGCGGTCAGCGGGCCGGGTTGGATGGCCGTGCAGAATCCCGATGGTGGTGAAAGCTACGTGCGCACTGGCAGCCTCAACGTCGACGCCCTGGGCGTGTTGCGGGCCGGCAACGGCATGCCGGTGATGGGCAATGGCGGTCCGATCGCCGTGCCGCCGGAGCAGAAAATCGAAATCGGCCAGGACGGCACCATCAGCATCCGCGCCATGGGCGAAGGTCCGCGCGTGATGGCTGAAGTCGATCGCATCAAGCTGGTCAACCCGGATCTCAAGAACATGACCAAGGGCCTGGACGGTTCGATCCGTACCAAGGACGGCCAGCCGGCGCCCATCGATGGCAACGTGCAGCTGGTGTCCGGCTTCCAGGAAGCGAGCAACGTCAACGCCGTGGATGAGATGACTTCGGTGCTGGCCCTGGCCAAGCAGTTCGAGCTTCACGTCAAGATGATGAACACCGCCAAAGAAGGCGACGAGGCCATGGCCCGGGTCTTGCAGATCTAACCATTAATTACAGCGTTGCGCCGAAAAACAGGCGTACGAGGAGAATCGAATGCTTCCGGCTCTATGGGTTGCCAAAACAGGTTTGTCCGCCCAGGACACCAACCTGACGACCATTTCCAACAACCTGGCGAACGTCTCGACCACGGGCTTCAAACGTGATCGCGCCGAGTTCCAGGACCTGCTGTACCAGGTCAAGCGTCAGCCAGGCGCCCAGTCGACCCAAGACAGCGAACTGCCGTCGGGCCTGCAAGTGGGTACCGGTGTGCGCATTGTCGGCACCCAGAAAAACTTCACCGCCGGCAGCCTGCAAACCACCGAGCAGCCGCTGGACATGGCCATCGACGGTCGTGGTTTCTTCCAGATCCTGCAGCCGGACGGCACCACCTCCTATACCCGTGACGGTACGTTCCACCTCGATTCCACCGGCCAGATCGTCAACGCCAGCGGTTTCGCCCTGGAGCCGGCCATCATTATCCCGAACGATGCCCAGACGTTCACCGTGGGCCGCGATGGCACCGTGTCCATCACGGTGGCGGGCAACCCGGCCTCCCAAGTGATCGGCAACCTGCAGACAGCCGACTTCATCAACCCGGCCGGCCTGCAAGCGGTGGGCAACAACCTGTTCCTGGAAACCGCTGCCAGTGGCGCGCCGCAAGTCGGTACACCGGGTCTGAACGGTTTCGGTACCACGCTGCAGAACACCCTGGAAACGTCCAACGTGAGCACCGTGGAGGAGATGGTCAACATGATCACCACCCAGCGCGCCTACGAGATGAACTCCAAGGTGATCTCCACCGCCGACCAGATGCTCTCGTTCGTTACGCAGAATCTGTAATCACGTCTATGAGGCGGCCTGAGGTCGCCTGCAACACCAAGAGGTAGGGTCATGAATCGCTTCGTATCTGTTCTGGCACTGAGTGGGATCACCGCACTCGCGGGCTGTGTCGGGCCAACGCCCAAGCCCAATGACCCGTACTACGCTCCGGTGTTGCCGCGCACGCCGTTGCCGGCTGCCGCCAACAATGGCTCGATCTACCAGGCCGGTTTCGAACAGAACCTGTACAGCGATCGCAAGGCCTTCCGGGTCGGTGACATCATCACCATCACCCTGAACGAGCGGACCCAGGCCAGCAAGAACGCCAACTCGCAGATCGACAAGACCAGCGACACCAGCGTCGGCCTGACGTCGTTGTTCGGTTCCAGCCTGACCACCAACAACCCGATCGGGAGCAATGACCTGAGCCTCAACGCCGGTTACAGCTCCGACCGGGCCACCAAGGGCGATAGCAAGTCCGGCCAGAGCAACAGCCTGACCGGTTCGATCACCGTGACCGTCGCCGATGTGTTGCCCAACGGCATCATCGTCGTGCGGGGCGAGAAGTGGCTGACCCTCAACACCGGTGACGAGCTGGTGCGCATCGCCGGCATGGTTCGCGCCGATGACATCGCCACCGACAACACTGTTTCGTCGACTCGGGTGGCCGATGCACGCATCACCTACTCGGGCACCGGTGCCTTCGCCGATGCGAGCCAGCCTGGTTGGTTCGACCGTTTCTTCCTCAGCCCGAAGTTCCCTTTCTAGGTGGCCCAGTTGAATCTTAAACAGCTGTTGATCGGTGCCCTGGTGATGTCGGCAGCCTTCACCGCTCAAGCCGAGCGCCTGAAGGACATCGCCAGCATTTCCGGCGTGCGTTCCAACCAGTTGATCGGCTACGGCCTGGTCGTGGGCCTGAACGGTACCGGTGACCAGACCACCCAGACTCCGTTCACCCTGCAGACCTTCAACAACATGTTGTCGCAGTTCGGTATCAAGGTGCCGGCAGGTTCAGGCAACGTCCAGTTGAAGAACGTCGCGGCGGTGTCGGTCAGCGCTGACCTGCCGGCGTTCGCCAAGCCTGGCCAGCAGGTGGATATCACCGTTTCGTCCATCGGTAACTCCAAGAGCCTGCGCGGCGGCACCCTGTTGCTGACACCGCTCAAGGGTATCGACGGCAACGTCTACGCCATCGCCCAGGGCAACCTGGTGGTGGGCGGTTTCGATGCCGAGGGGCGCGACGGTTCGAAGATCACCGTCAACGTTCCGTCGGCCGGTCGCATCCCCGGTGGTGCGTCGGTGGAACGTGCGGTGCCGAGCGGCTTCAACCAGGGCAACAGTTTGACCCTGAACCTCAACCGCTCCGACTTCACCACCGCCAAGCGCATCGTCGACAAGATCAACGACATGCTTGGCCCGGGCGTGGCCCAGGCCCTCGACGGCGGCTCGATTCGCGTCACCGCGCCCATGGATCCGAGCCAGCGGGTCGACTATCTGTCGATCCTGGAAAACCTCGAAGTCGATCCGGGCCAGGCCGTGGCGAAAGTCATCATCAACTCGCGCACCGGCACCATCGTGATCGGCCAGAACGTCAAGGTTTCTCCGGCCGCCGTAACCCACGGCAGCCTGACCGTGACCATCACCGAGGACCCGATCGTCAGCCAGCCTGGCCCGTTGTCCAACGGTCAGACCGCCGTAGTCCCCCGTTCACGGGTCAATGCCGAGCAAGAAGCCAAGCCGATGTTCAAGTTCGGCCCGGGCACTACCCTGGATGAAATCGTCCGGGCGGTGAACCAGGTCGGCGCGGCACCGGGCGACTTGATGGCGATTCTCGAAGCCTTGAAGCAGGCCGGCGCGTTGCAAGCCGACCTGATCGTGATTTGAGGACCGGGCCATGGATATGCGCAAGGGCACATTGATCAGCGGGGATTCGGGTTCCTACTCGGACCTGAACCGCCTGAACCAGCTCAAGGTTGGCGACAAGAACAGCGACGGCAACCTGCGTAAAGTGGCGCAGGAATTCGAGTCGCTGTTCCTCGGCGAAATGCTCAAGTCCATGCGTTCGGCCACCGATGCGCTGGGCAAGGACAATCCGCTCAATACGCCTGAAGCCAAGCAGTACCAGGAAATGTACGACCAGCAACTGGCGGTTTCGATGTCTCGCGAGGGCGGTGGTATCGGCCTGGCCGATGTGCTGCTGCGCCAGATGTCCAAGAATAAACCGCTGGCGCCAGGCGAGGCGGCCAGCTTGTCGGCTGCCAAGCAGCAAGAGGCGCTGGACAAGGTCGCCAAGGCAGCCGTGCCAACGCCAGTGGCGGCCGGTACGTTGCCCGACGGTCCTCTTTCGCGCTCCAACGGCCAGCGCCCGCTGTGGGCTTCCCGGGCCGTGAATGCGCCGCAAGGGGCGGGTGAGGGCTCTCACCGCAACGACATGGAATTGATCAACCAGCGTCGCTTGGCCTTGCCGCCGAAACTGGCCGATCGTCTGCTCGCCGGGCTGGTACCTTCGGCCTCGACCAATGCCGATGTGCCTGCGCAGAACGTCCTGACGGATCGCGCCGTCGCCGCCGCTAAACCTGCTACTGGCGAACTGGCCAATGGTGACTGGCTGGCCGCGCTCAAGGCTGCCGAGCCGAAAGGCGACATGCAGGTCTATGGTCGCGCCATGGCCCAGCCACCGCTGGCACCGGCGCGCAAGGCCTTCCGCGATGCTGATGAATTCGTCAATGCCATGCTGCCAATGGCCAAGGAAGCCGCCGACCGCATCGGTGTCGATCCGCGTTATCTGGTGGCCCAGGCTGCCCTGGAAACCGGTTGGGGCAAATCGGTCATGCGCCAGCCCGATGGCAGCAGCAGCCACAACCTGTTCGGCATCAAGGCCAGCGCCAATTGGAAGGGTGATTCGGCCCGGGCGATCACCAGCGAATTCCGCAATGGCGCGATGGTCAAGGAGACGGCCGAGTTCCGCTCCTACGCTTCGTACCGCGACAGTTTCCATGACTTGGTCAATCTGCTGCAAAGCAACAGTCGCTATCAAGATGTACTGAAGTCGGCCGATAACCCGGAACAGTTTGTACGCGAGTTGCAAAAGGCCGGTTACGCCACCGACCCGCACTACGCCAGCAAGATTTCGAACATAGCCCGGCAGATGACGAGTTACCAAAACTACGCTTCGGCAGGCGCCACCACGACTTTATAAGGTCTGAACCATGAGTTTGCTCAATATAGGGATGTCGGGTCTGTCAGCAAGCCAGACTGCGTTGGTGACCACGGGTAACAACATCGCCAACGTCGATACCGCCGGTTATTCGCGCCAGCAGACCGTGCAGACCACCAAGGCGTCGAACCAGTACGGCAACGTGTTCATCGGTTCCGGCACGACCCTGGCCGATGTGCGCCGGGTGTATAACGCCTTCCTTGAAGCACAATTGAAAACCACCACGTCGCTCAACAGCGACGCGGCGGCCTATCAGGGGCAAATCACCCCGCTCGACTCCCTGCTGTCGGATAGCGGCACCGGTCTCAACGGCGCGCTGACCAAGTTTTTCGCCTCGGTGCAGAACGTCAACGCCAAGCCTGGTGACGATGCTTCCCGTCAGTTGTTGCTCAGCGATGCCCAGGCCCTTAGCAACCGTTTCAACTCGGTTTCCAACCAGTTGACGGAGCAGAGCACGAACATCAATGGCAACTTGAGCAGCATGGTCGACCAGGTCAATAACCTGGCGGCCACCGTTGCGCAGTTGAACAAGAAAATCGCCGAAGTCTCCAACTCCGGTGGCGCCCCCAACGACCTGCTCGATGCGCGCAGCGAAACCATTCGCCAGCTCTCGACCTTCACCGGCACGCAGGTCGTCGAGAACGGCAGCAGCCTGGACATTTACCTGGGTTCTGGCCAACCCCTGGTGATGGGCAATACCGTCAATACCCTGGAAGCCGTGCCGGACAAGAACGACCCGGGGCGCATTGGCATCCAGCTCAACAGCGGCTCCAGCTCCATGGACCTGACGTCGGTGCTCACTGGCGGCGAAATTGGCGGTCTGATGCGCTACCGCAATACCGTGCTCGACCCGGCCATGAACGAACTGGGGCGCGTGGCCCTGGTGGTCGCCGACCAGATGAACAGCATCCAGGCGTCGGGCATCGACATGAACGGGGCGTTTGGCTCCAACCTGTTCACCAACATCAACAGCGCCGCGCAGATCAGTCAGCGCAGCGTTGCCTCGTTGAACAACAGCGCTGGCTCCGGCAACTTCAACATCGCCATCGAAGACTCCGGCAAGCTGACCACCAACGACTACAAGGTGACGTTCACCAGCGGCACTGACTACACCGTCCAGCGCCTGCCCGACGGCACCTCGATGGGCGCGTTCAACACCGCAACCACGCCGCCACCGGTGATCGACGGTTTTTCGATGACTTTTGCCAACGGCACCGCGGCCGCCGGCGACACATTCAAGCTCACTCCGACCCGCAACGAGGCGGCGAACATCAAGACCGAGATGACCGACTCCAAGCGGCTGGCGATTGCCGCGCCGTTGGGCGCCGCCATCGTCCCAGGGGGCAGCGGTACGCTGACCATCCCTGCCAGCGGCCAGCCGAGCATGACCACGAAGCTGGACATCTACGACGCCGCCACCACGACCATCATCCAGAACGGCATCAAGAATTCCATGCCGGTCAAGGTGGTGTTCGGCGCGACGTCCGCCGATGGCACCAGCCAGGCTTACCAACTGCTGGATGCCAAGGGCTCCCCAATCAGCAGCGGGACGATCAAACCGGGCGAAAGCAACACACTGAGCCTGAGTGTTCCGCTCAAGGATGCCAGTGGCAATCCGATCATGGATTCGTCCGTGCCGCCGGTACAACGCACCGTCGCGTTTGACATGTCCATTGCCGGTTCGCCGTCCAATGGCGCCTCCATCAGTGTCAGCCTCAGCCAGGCCGGCAGCCTGGACAATCGTAACGGCACCGCCCTGGCCGGCTTGCAGACCGCCAAGACCGTCGACACGGGGTCCTCCAGCAAGGGTATTTCCCTGAACGATGCTTACGGCAAGCTGGTGGAGGGTGTTGGCGCCAAGGCTGCCCAGGGCAAGCTCGACAGTGCCGCCACCGGCGCGATCCTGGACAACGCCAAGACTGCCCGCGATTCGTTGTCAGGCGTGGACCTGGATGAAGAAACCGGCAACCTGGTCAAGTTCCAGCAGTACTACACGGCGTCTTCGCAGATCATCAAGGCGGCGCAGCAAATCTTCAGCACATTGATCAACAGCCTTTAAGGAGCCGTAGCCCATGCGCATTTCTACCTCTCAGTTTTACGAAAGCACGGCTGCGAACTACCAGAAAAACTTCGCCAAGGTGGTCAAGACCAGCGAGGAAGCCAGCAGTCTGGTGCGTGTGAACACCGCCGCTGATGATCCGGTGGGCGCTTCGCGTCTGCTGCAGTTGGGCAACCAGGCTTCGATGCTTTCCCAATATGAAGCCAACGTCACCACCATCAAGGCGACCTTGGGCACGACCGAAGCGGTCATGACCAGCATTGGCAATGTGCTGCAGCGCGCCAAGGAACTGGCTGTGAGTGCCGGTAACGCTGCTTACACCGACTCAGATCGCAAGGCGGTCGCTTCGGAGTTGGGCTCGATCGAAGATCAGTTGCTGAGCCTGATGAACACCAAGGATGAAAACGGCAAATACATCTTTTCCGGTTCCAAGGGCGATGTCGTACCGTTTTCCCGCAACGACGACGGGACCTACAGCTACAACGGTGACCAGGTCACCCTTGACCTGCCGATCGGCGACACCATGTCGATGGCCACCAACAGCACCGGTTGGGAAGTGTTCCAGCAAGCCGTCAACACCAGTCGCAGCCAGGTCACCATGACCGCGCCGGCGGTGGATGACGGTCGCGTGGTGCTGAGCAACGGCCAAGTTTCGTCCAGCGTGACCTACAACAGCCAGTTCCGCAGCGGCGAGCCGTACACAGTGGAATTCGCCAGTGGCACCCAGTTGAAAATCACTGATTCGGGCGGCAACGATGTGACCGCCGAAGCCAGCAAGGGCGGTGTCATCGACCCCAACAGCCAGCCCGGGCAGACCGTGAGCTTTCGCGGTGTCGACCTGACCTTGAACGTCAACCTTCAAGCGGGCGACGTTGCCGGCACGGTGTTGCCCGGTCACACCTTCACCCTGGCCGCTAAACCCGACACGTTCACCCCGGCTCGCAGTCCGGGAAACTCCACTGCGACTCAGATCACCGGTAGCCAAATCACCGATCCGGTGGCCTACCACGCCAGTTTCCCAACGGGGGCGGCGGTGCTGAAGTTCACCAGTGCCACGGATTTCGACCTGTACGCAGCACCACTGAACGCTGACAGCAAGCCGGTGTCCAGCGGCACCCTGGCGGGTAACGTTGCCACCGCATCCGGCGTGAGCTTCACGCTCAATGGTGCCCCGGCCGCCAACGATCAATTCAGCATTGCAGTCAATACCCACGAGACACAGAACATCCTGGACACTGTGAATCAGTTGCGGACTGCTTTGAACACGCCGGTTGATGGCGACAACATTGCCGGCCAGAAGCTGAATGCGGCACTGGCTTCGGCCATGGGTAACCTGGCCAGTGGTACTGACCAGTTGACCAGTGCATTGAGTTCGGTCGGTGGTCGTGGCCAGTCGCTCGATACCCAGAGCGATACCAATCAGAGCTTTGTCCTGGCCAACACGCAGACCCAGTCGGCGATTCGTGATTCCGACGCGGCCGAAGTGATGACGCGCCTGACCTTGCAACAAACTATGCTGCAGGCGTCGCAGTTGGCGTTCAGCAAAATCACGCAATTGGGATTGTTCAACAAAATCTGATCCAGGGCAGGGACCGTGACGCTATAAGCGGTCCCTGACCCGTTCTTTTATACGATTCAGGACGTCCTGCTCTCGCCTGAGTTGGCGCCCACCGGTTGAGAGCCATGCGTGTGAAATCAGCTCCTCTTGTCAGCATTGCCATCCCCGCGTTCCACCCACGCTTTTTCCGCCTCGCCTTGCAAAGCGCGCTCGAGCAGACCTACGAGAATCTTGAGATTGTCATTTGCGACGATTGCCGCACCGATGAAATCGAGCGGATCGTCCAGGAACTAAGCGTGGGCGCCAATGTTGCGGTGCGCTACCTGCGCAACCCGATTCGGCTGGGATTCCAGCAGAACCTGCTGCGCTGTCTTGAAGAGTCCCGGGGCGAGTTCATCAAGTTCCTGTGCGATGACGACCAGTTGCTGGCGTTCTGCGTCAGTCAACAGGCGGCCATCCTGCAGGAACATGCGCAAGTATCGCTGGTGATCAACAAGCATCATCTGATCGATGCCGACAACTATGCCTTGCCGGTGCGTGTTGAAAACACGGGCATCACGCAGTTCGATGCGATGTTCAACGGCAACGACATGCTGGCGTATTTTGAAAAGACCACCCGTAATATTCTCGGCGGTTTGAGTGGCGCGTTGATGCGCCGCACCGATGTCGAGGCCTTGCTGCCAGCGTTGGCGCGACCCGGTGAAGGTTTCGAGGCAGTCCTGGATTTTGCCTTGTTCATTTGCCTGTTGCGCCGGGGTAATCTGGTCCAGCTTTACGCCGAGGGAAGTGGCCAGCGGTTACATCCGGAGCGCCTGGGGCATCAGCTCAAGATGGTTGAGGCTGCCACGGTAGAACTGACATGGCTCAAGGAAATGTTGGCCCAGCGCAGTGGCGAGCCGGCGCCAGCCAGTGGCTGGGTGCGTTACCAGACGCTTGGGCAGACCAAGGAGCCGGGGGCGCCCGAGTGGGAAGAAATCAACGTCTACTCGGTCATTGCAACTCGGCAGGGTGTCATCGGCTCGCAAGTCGGCACCGACATCGAAAGTTACGCGGACCTCTATGCGCAGTGGTTGGCGTGTCGACGTTTCAGTCCATTGCGCAAGCAAGTCCTGTCCCGGCAGATCGCCCGCTGGACCTATCGTCCAATGATCATCCCCATCATTATCGATGCGCAGGACGATCCTTATGCGTTGGGTATTACCCTGCAGAGTATCGCGGCCCAGGCCTATGCCTGCGAATCGGTGCTGCTGCTGTCCAATGGTCGCCAGGCGGTGGACAACCATGTCCTGCGCCTGGGGCTGCAAGCGGACTGGGCGCAACAGCTCAATGGGCTGTTGCCTCAACTGGACGGTGCCGACTGGTTCTACCTGCTGCGTGCCGGCGATCGCTTGACCGAGTCGGCGCTCCTGATCATGGCCGACCGGATTGTCAGCTCGCCGGCTGCTGCCTGTCTCTACAGCGATGAAGGGGCGCTGGTGGATGACAAGTCGGTGGAGCCGATCTTCAAGCCCGACTTCAATCTCGACCTGATGCGCGGTTATCCCTATGTCGGTCGGACACTGGCTTTCGAGCGTGCCCGATTCCTGGCCTGTGGTGGATTCGATCCGAGCCTGGGCGAACTGGCACCCCATGACTTGATCTGGCGACTGGTGGAAACGGATGGGCCGCAGGTCGTTGGTCACATTCCTGAAGTCCAGGTCGAGTCGACGTTTTCGTTCGCCCAATGGCTGTCGTTGCCTGAGGTCATCGAGCAAAACGCCCGGTTGATCGAAGCTCATCTAAAGCGTATCGGTGTGCCGCACCGGCTCCACCCAGGGCCGCTGCTGGCGTTGATCCCGCGCATTGAATACCTGTTCGCCGAGCGACCACTGGTGTCGATCGTCATCAGTGTCAAGGATGACCTGAGTGCGCTGGAGCGCTGCGTAAACAGCCTGATCAGTACGACCGCGTATCCGCACTACGAAATCATCATTGTCGATAACGCCAGTGAAAGCGCCGAGCTGCAGCATTGGCTACGGGCCATGGCTGAGCTGGGCAGTGAAAAGTTGCGAATATTCTTGCACCCCGAAAGTGCCAGCGAGGCGGTGATCCGCAATTTCGCCACACAGCACGCCCGTGGCGAATACCTGTTGTTGCTCAACCCCAATTGCATCGTGCTGGAAGCCGCCTGGCTGGAAGAACTGCTCAATCACGGGCAACGTCCCGAGGTCGGTATCGTTGGGCCTCGCACACTCAACCAGCAAGGCCGGGTCATCGACTCCGGCATGATCATGGGGCTGGGTGGGTTGGCGGGCAGGGCCTTCGTCAATGAATCGATAACGTCTGGCGGCTATATGCAACGCTTGCAGACGGTGCAGAACTGGAGCGCTGTCGGCGATCACTGCCTGTTGGTGCGCAAGCACGTTCTGGAGGAGGCCGGTGGGTTCGATGAGTCGATCACGACGCAGCGCATCAACTCCCTTGAGTTATGCCAGCAGGTCGGAAAAAACGGTTACCTGATCGTCACCACACCCTACAGTGATGTCGTGCTGGCGTCCGGCGTGGAAGTCAATCGTGATCCCTCGTGGAAGCAGCGGCTGGAGCACGAGCAAGAGGCGTTCTATCAGCGCTGGTTGCCCAGGATCGCCAACGATCCGGCCTACAACCGTAACCTGACCCTGACCGGGAAAAGCTTCAGTCTTGAGCCCGGACCACGCACCGGCTGGAATCCGTTGATCACCCGCAATGTCCCTTCGATCCTGGGGATGGCGGTCAATACCTCGGCGGTGGGGCATTACCGGGTCAGCCAGCCGCTGTTCGAACTGGAAGCGGCGGGGCGAATCGTGGGGCGTGTTGCCTACGATACGCCCTCGATCATCGACATCGAGCGCCAGTCACCGGATGTGATCATCCTTCAGGGACGCTATAACGTGGGTAAGTTCAAGGACATTACTCAAGTCAAGACTTACTCCAACGCCATGCGCATCTACGAATTGGATGACTACATCGCCAAGGTCCCGGAAAAAAACGAACACCGCCGCAACATGCCGGACAACCTTGAGGACTTGCTGCGCCAAGGGATCGGCCTGTGTGATCGGGTTGTCGTGTCCACCCATCCGCTGGCGGACGTCTTGTCCAGCATGCACCACGACATCCGCGTGGTGCCGAACATGCTCGCTGCCGGCCTGTGGCACCAGCTCAGAAGTCAGCGTGCCACCTCAAGCAAGCCGCGTATCGGTTGGGGCGGCGGCACCAGCCACCGTGGTGACCTGGAGCTCATTGCTGATGTCGTGCGCGAGCTGGCTGACGAAGTCGAATGGGTGTTCTTCGGCATGTGCCCGGATTTGCTCAAGCCCTATATCCATGAGTTTCATCCTGGCGTGAGCCTGGCGGCTTATCCGGCGAAGCTGGCCAGCCTGAATCTCGACCTGGCCTTGGCGCCGCTGGAATTTCATATTTTCAACGACTGCAAAAGCAACCTTCGCCTGTTGGAATACGGTGCGTGCGGCTATCCGGTCATTTGTTCGGATACCGAGGCTTACCGGGGGCACCTGCCTTGTACCCGGGTCCTCACCAACAGCGCCGAAGAATGGCTTGAGGCCATCCGTATGCACCTGGCGGATCCGATTGCCAGTTACCGGATGGGTGACGAATTACGTGAAGTGGTACTGCGCGACTTTATCTTGCGCGGCGATAACCTGCAGTACTGGGCCAATGGTTGGCTGCCGGATTGATCAGCTTCAACCGCGAAATTCCCGGTGTCGCTGATGCGGGCACCTACTCGTTAAGGAATCAATATGCAAAGCAATGTCCCAACAGGATCGACTGCGCCGTTGAATGAACGGTTTACCCTGGTGCTGCTCGCTCACGACCAGTCGACTGCCCTGCGGCGGGCGTTGCACCACTACCGCGACAGTGCGTTCGCGGTGCTGGTCATCGACTCCTCGAGCCGGATCCACACTGATATCACGGCAGCATTCCCCGGCGTGCAATACCTGCACGCACCCACGGCCATTGGTTTCGGCGATAAGGTCCGTCAGGCCGTCGAGCGAGTCGTCACGCCTTACCTGGCGATTGCCGATGCCGAGAGTTTCCTGCTGCCCGAGGCTCTTGAACAAGCGTTGGGTTTCCTGGAAACACACCCCGAATACAGTGCCTGCCAAGGCTACAGCCTGGCGTTCGAGGCCCATGCCGACCGTGTCGACTATTACTTGCTCGATCGCAAGGGCTGTGAAGATTATTCCGGCGCATCGGTCGACACCCGGCTGGCCGCATTTGTCGAGGATTGCCCATCCCTGGTGAATGCACTCACGCGCACTGAAACCCTGCGACGCAGCTACGCTTCGTTGCCTGCCGGTTTTGACTCGCGGTTGCAGGAAGCCGGCCATTGCTATGGGTTGGTGGCGCAGGCAGGAGTTCGTTTGCTGGCCATTCCTTATGGCCTGCATGAGCGAAGCCGCGTGGCGAAGCCGCAGGACTCGGTCGCCACGGCGCCTGGTTCCCAGGACTTGCGTGCGGTCGCTGAGCAGGAACGTATGGCAACGACCTTGGCCAGTGCATTCGGCGTGGATGCTGCGGCGCGAGAACATACCGGAGCCATCGTCAAGAAGCTGGCTGGGCGTTCGGTGCCGCAGAGCCAAAAGCTGTTCGAGTCGATCTGGGATTCGCGGCGTGGTGAACCGGTTCGGCGTTTCGAACCGACGCAATACGTTGAGATGCCTTTCTATAACCAGGCTTTTTTTGACGTGCTCAGCACTCTGGAATTCCTGCTTCATGCAGCACCCAGCGGCCGCGTGCAGTTGACGGAGCTGGAAGCGGTCATGCTCAAGCAGAAGGAGCTGTCTCGTCCCCAGCGCAATACCAGCGCCGAGCCGCTCGATGAACAGCTAGCCAGGGCTTTCCTGAGCTATGCCTTCAACCAGGATCTGGTGAAGCAACTGCTCGAGGTCATGCAGGCCAAGGGTGACAAGCGCTACGTGCAAATGCTCCAGGCTTGGGAACAACGGCTCAAGGCGGCAGCGTTTGAAAATACCGCGAGGTTGTTCGACGCTACGCGCTCCGGTCAATTGCTGCGCTGGCTCGAGGCGCGTGAACCGAGTGCGAGTGAAGCCCAGAAGGTGTCCAAGTACCTGGCCGCTCGTAACGGTGGCCCGACGTTTGGCATTTTGATCCTGGACTTGGAGGCCGACGTCTTCAAGATGCAGGCCACCTTCGACAGCATCATCAATGGCTACTGCCGGGCATTCAAGATTGTCGTGTTTACCACCGGTGACCTGCCTGCCGAGACGACGCCACAGCAAGTCCTGCATTTCGTCAAAGTCAACGAAAGCAATTACGTCGACAAAATCAATCAGATGGTCAGCCAGAGCGATTGCGATTGGATGGTGTTGGCCGAGGCCGGTGATGAATTGACGCCGGGCGGTCTGTTCCGCGCGGGTGTGGAATTGCTGGCCGCGCCGCAATGCCAAGCCGTGGCGATGGATGAGTTCCAGCGCCAGCCTGACGGGACGCTGGCCGATGTTTTCCGGCCAGGGTTCAACCTTGACTTGTTGCAAAGCTCCCCGGCCTTGATGGCCCGCCATTGGCTGGTACGCCGCGAGACGCTGGTAAGACTCGGCGGCTATTCGCGCGAGTTCAAGAATGCGATGGAGTTCGACCTGCTGTTGCGTTTGATCGAGCGGGACGGCCTGGAGGGACTTGCCCACCTGGATGAGCCTCTGCTGACTTGCCTGGCATTGCCGGTGGGAGAGAATGCCGATGAGCGCAAGACATTGCTGCGTCATCTGGCGGTTCGCGGTTATCAAGCTGACGTGAGCTCGGTAGTGCCGGGTACGCATAAAATCGACTACCGCTTTGCCGAACGCCCCCTGGTGTCGATCATCGTCCACGGCGTTGGCGATCTGACGACGCTCCAGCGTTGCCTGCTCAGCGTGCTGCAGCGCACCCGCTATCAGCGCTACGAGGTATTGCTCGGCGCCGTTGCGGCAGATAACGCCGTGCTGCGCACCTGGCTTCAGGGGCAGGGGCATCAGGCCAGTCGTGTTCGCTTGTTGGATATCGAGCCGGGCATGGCAACCGGGTCCTTGATCAACGCTGCCAGCCAGGAAGCCAAGGGCGAGTATCTGGTTACCCTGGCGGCAGACAGCGAAGTGGTCAATGTCAACTGGATCGAATCGTTGCTCAATCAGGCCTTGCGTCCGGAAGTTGGCGTGGTCGGTGCCAAGCTGATCGAACGCGATGGCCGTATCACCCAGGCCGGTCTGATCCTGGGCTTGAATGACGTCGTTGGCTCGGCATTCATCGGCGAGCCGAAGACTGCCAGAGGTTACATGAACCGGTTGGTCGTCGAGCAGAATTGCTCGGCGGTGTCTTTTGCCTGCTTGATGATTTCCAAGCAGTTATTCAATGCTGCTGACGGCATAGACAGCGACTTGTTCGACGCGGCCTTGGGTGACGTGGACCTGTGCCTCAGAGTCGGCCAGGCCGGGTACCTGACGGTGTGGACGCCACACGTGCAGGTCATCCAGTCCGGCGTGCTGGCGAGTACGCCAGAGGCGCGTGCGGCGCTGCGTGAGAAGTGGTCCGAGGCGCTCGCCCAGGATCGTTTCTACAACGGGAACCTGGCGTTGCAAGGCGCGGGTTTCACCCTGGGACCGGTGCGCAACGTACCCTGGACCGAATTGCTGGCATAACTGCGCCTTGTGAGGCGTTCCATTGACGCCGGCAGGTAAAACTGCCGGCGTTCTTGTCCAATTGCACCGCCATCCTCAAGACTTCTGTCCAGTGTTCAATACCGTCGCGGGAAATGACACGGCTTCGTTTGTCATGAAAAAATGCCTTTCCAGAACAAAACGGCGTGACGCATAGGTCACAAAGTGCATCTTCACTGTATTGTATTCCCCGGAGTGGAGGCCTGTTCGTTCGCTGGACAAGGCGTCCGCCCCTTGGAAAATCAACTATTTTGAAGCGCCCCTGAGCTTTTGGGGGTGAACCTAGTCGCAGTTTATGATCGGGAAGCCATGATGATTGGCATAAAAAGCATAGCGAGTTATGTGCCGACCGCTGGTGTGGATAACTACGCTCAGGGTGCCAAATTCGAGAAGGATGAAGAATTCATCCTTGGCAAGATTGGTTCGGCGTTCCTGCCGCGCAAAGACGCCGACCAGGAAACCTCGGACCTGTGTGTCGAAGCAGTGAATGCATTGTTCGCCAACAATCCGCAGCTTTCGCGCGAGTCAATCGACGCGCTGATCGTCGTCACCCAGAACGGTGACGAAGAGGGGTTGCCGCATACCGCCGCCATCGTGCAGGACAAACTCGGGCTGCCGACCCATGTGGCGGCGTTCGATATCTCGCTGGGCTGCTCGGGCTATGTGTACGGCATCTATGCCCTGAAAGGCTTCATGGAGGCTGCAGGGCTGAAGAATGGGCTGCTGGTTACCGCCGACCCGTATTCGAAAATCGTCGATCCTGAAGACCGCAACACCACCATGTTGTTTGGCGATGCCGCCACGGCAACCTGGATGGCCGAGGACGCCACCTGGCAGTTGGGCAAGGCCAAGTTCGGTACCGATGGTTCCGGCGCGCCACACCTGAAGGTCAGCGACGGGGTGTTTTTCATGAACGGTCGCCAGGTCTTCAACTTTGCCTTGCTGAAAGTACCCGCTCATTTGCACGAATTGTTGGATGAGTCGTCACTGCAAGCCAGTGATATCGATGCGTTCTGCATCCACCAGGGCAGTGCGGCGATTGTCGATGCCGTGGCGCGGCGTTTCGAGGGTGAGCCAGAGAAGTTCATCAAGGACATGGTCGAGACCGGTAACACCGTTTCGTCGAGTATTCCGCTACTGCTGGAAAAGCACGTTCTGGATGCTGACTGGAAGCGCGTGGCGATCAGCGGGTTCGGTGTGGGCCTGTCGTGGGGATCGGCGATTCTTTATCGCGATTGATCGACTCATGTTCTTCCTTAGATAGCGCTTCAGGTTGGCCTGTGGCGCTATTTTTTTTGCCCGCGATTTTGTCTCGCGCTTTCTTGACGCCATTTTTCGGGCCTTTACCCGCCGCTAAACCCTTGTTTTGCAAGGGGTGGCAGTCTGCTAGCAAATATTTTGAAAAAAGCCCTCAAGCAAGTTCCCAATCCGACGATAACTATTACGAAGGTTCTCTAGGCCACACCCCGGCGGTTGCCAAGGGCCGGAAGCCGCAGTACCCAACCAACGAGGAATTCGTCATGGCTTTAACAGTAAACACTAACACCACATCGCTGAACGTTCAGAAGAACCTGAACCGGGCTTCCGACGCTCTGTCCACTTCGATGACCCGTTTGTCTTCCGGCCTGAAAATCAACAGCGCCAAAGACGACGCCGCCGGCCTGCAGATCGCTACCCGTATGACCTCGCAAATCCGCGGTCAGACCATGGCGATCAAAAACGCCAACGATGGTATCTCCATGGCGCAGACCGCTGAAGGCGCAATGCAGGAACAAACCAACATTCTGCAGCGTATGCGTGAACTGGCCATCCAGTCCCGTAACGATAGCAACAGCGCAACCGACCGTGTCGCTCTGAACAAAGAGTTCTCGCAGATGAGCGACGAACTGACCCGTATCGCCAACAGCACCAACCTGAACGGTAAGAATCTGCTTGACGGTACCGCCAGCACCATGACCTTCCAGGTTGGTTCGAACACCGGTGCTGACAACCAGATCTCGCTGACCTTGAGCGCCAGCTTCGACGCTGCAAGCCTGGGTGTTGACTCGGCAATCACCATCGTTGGTTCCGACAGCGCTGCTGCTGAAACCAACTTCTCGGCCGCTATGGACGCAATCACCAGCGCGATCGACACCATCAACAGTGCCCGTGCTGACCTCGGTGCTGCACAAAACCGTTTCGCCAGCACTATCTCCAACCTGCAGAACATCAACGAAAACGCCAGTGCTGCACTGGGTCGCGTACAAGATACCGACTTCGCTGCTGAAACTGCACAACTGACCAAGCAGCAGACTCTGCAGCAAGCGTCTACCTCGGTTCTGGCCCAGGCCAACCAACTGCCATCCGCTGTACTGAAGCTGCTTCAGTAATAGCTGGATGAGTTTTAGCGGGGGAGTGCGCTTGCGTACTCTCTCGCTTTTTCCGTTCAAGAGGTGATGGACATGGATATGAGCGTGAAGCTGAACTTGTCTTATCCAGCGGCGAAGCCAGCTCCTACGGTGGTCGGAAAACCGGTGGATAAGCCGGTGGAGAAGCCTCAAGCCGACGCTGCTGTCGTGGCTGCGGTGAAGGAAACTCCCAAAGACGCTGCTGCCGAGCAGGACAAACTCAAGAAGGCCGTTCAGGAAATCGAGAAGTTCGTCCAGTCGGTCAAGCGCAACCTGGAGTTCTCTATTGATGAGCCTTCAGGCAAAGTAGTGGTCAAAGTGATTGCCAGTGGTTCCGGTGAAGTGATTCGCCAGATCCCGAACGAAGAAGTTCTGAAGCTGGCCAATAGTTTGAATGATGCAAACAGCTTGTTGTTCAGCGCCGAAGCCTGACAACTGGCACGAATTTTGTTGCTATGTTCTTTTGGGCGTTGTAAGGGTCAAAAGGCCGGCGACACACTGAAGGGAGTCCCACATGGCAAGTCCAATTCTACCTGGCTTGGGTCTAGGCTCCGGCCTTGATACCACTGCGATCGTCAAGGCCCTGGTCGACTCCGACAAGGCCGCCAAGCAAGGTCAGATCACCCGAGCGACGACGACGACTACCAACAGTATCTCCGGGGTGGGAACCCTGAAGTCGTTGTTGGCAGCTTTCAATACCGCGATGAAGGACTTGTCCAGCACAACGACTCCGCAATTCGCGGGTTTTGCTGCAACCTCCTCGACCCCCACTGTTCTGACGGCAACCGCCAGCAACTCGGCGGTGAACGGTACCTATTCGATCAAGGTCGATAGTATCGCAACGGCTTCCAAGGTCACTACGGCCGCTTTCGCCGGTGGCACTTCCAGTGCCATTCCGTCCGGTACGTTGACCATCAAGCAGAACGGTGTCGACTACAACCTGGATGTGGCGTCCGGTGCGACCCTGCAATCGGTTCGCGACGCGATCAATGCCGACACTTCGCTCAAGGCTGCGGGTTTCAGTGCCAACATCATCACTGACTCTTTCGGTTCGCGCCTGGTGCTGGGTTCCAGCACGACCGGCGCAGGTTCCGACATCTCGGTGAGCGGCATCGCAGGGCTGGAGATCGATGGGACGAATGTCGTGGGGGCCGGCGGTGCCGCGCTGACGGCCACTTCTGCGGGCGCCATCGGTGCTCTGGCCCAAGATGCCAAGTTCTCCGTCGATGGCATGGCGCTGACCAGCAAGAGCAATACGGTAAGCACGGCGATTTCCGGGTTGACCTTGAATTTGCTCAGTGGCGGGCCGAGCGCCAGTTCAACCGTTACCGTGGCACCGAACAACGATGGCCTGAAAGCCTCGATCCAGAAGTTCGTCGATGCCTATAACGCGATCGCCAATAGCATTACCGCTCTGACCAAGCCGTCGCTCGACGATGATGGGAAGTTGACGGTGTCGGCAAAATTGACCGGTGACGCATTGCCTCGCTCGCTGCTGGCGGCGATTCGAGCGCCCCTGTCTGAAACCGGCGCTGGCGACAAGCTGACGTCGATGGCCCAGTTGGGTATTACCACCGATCAGAAGACGGGTGCGTTGAACTTCGATAGCGTCAAATTCACCGCAGCGATGAGCGATAAAAAGCTCAGCGGCGAAGTCCAAACGTTCTTCACCGGCACCGATGGTCTGCTGGAGCGTATGGGTAAGGCTATCGAACCCTACACCCAGACCGGCGGCATCCTCGATCAGCGCACCAACACGCTGACCAAGACCCAGACCCGCCTGAAGAACGATCAGGAGGCCTTGGATCGCCGGGTCGAGACCCTGACCGCCACGCTCACCAAAAAGTACAACGACATGGATACCCTGGTCGGCAAGCTGAAGGCTACTGCCAGCAACATCACCTCGATGTTCGAAGCATTGACGGCACAACAGAAAAACAGCTGATTTCGATCGATGCAAAAAGCCCGGCAACGTTTTGACAACGTTCCGGGCTTTCGGCTTTTCGACCTAAAGTTTTTTGACGCAGCGTCGATACGCTGTTTATACCAACCGCAGTTTTTTGATGAGGTAGAACATGAATCCGATGTTGGCCCTTCGCCAATACCAGAAGATTGGCGCCCAGGCGCAAACCTCCGAAGCAAGTCCCCATCGTCTGGTGCAGATGCTCATGGAGGGCGGTCTGGATCGTATTGCCCAGGCCAAGGGCGCGATGGAGCGTAACGATATCGCCAGCAGAGGCGTGCTGATCGGCAAGGCCATTGGCATCGTCGGCGGCCTGCGTGAAGGCCTGGACCTGGAAAACCAGGCCGAGTCAGTGGCCGAGCTGGATGGTCTCTATACCTACATGATGAAGCGTTTGGCCGAGGCCAACGTCAAGGCCGATCCGAAGATCCTCGACGAAGTGGCTGATCTGCTTTGCACGGTCAAGGAAGGCTGGGATGCCATCGCCACGCCTGGTCCGCAATTCTAGGAGTACTCTCATGAGTCTTGTCTTGCAGCGAATCGAACAAACCCGTGATGCCCTGGTCGGTGCCCTGGCCGAGCGTAACTGGGAGGCAATCGGTCAATTGGACCTGGCGTGCCGTTCCTGCATGGAAGACGTCCTGGGCGAGTCCAACGTGGACGAGGTGGCGTTGCGCAATAAACTTGAGGAGTTGCTGGGGGTTTATCGGCAATTGCTGGAGGCGGCGACGGGAGAGCGTCAGGCAATCGTCGACGAGATGTCGCAGATCCATCAAGCGCAGAACGCGGCAAAGGTTTACCATCTGTTCGGTTAATGCTGAGTTAATCCGAACCCTGTGCGCCATAAATTTGACTGTGCGCGGTTTTTTGACTTAACTAGTGGCTGTATCCAGATTTAAGGCGTCTACAGGCATGACAAGTCTGCAAGCGTCTAGCTTGCCCCCAAATTCCGGGCATTGAGTTGACTAGGGAAGTTGCTATTGCATGTGGCGTGAAACCAAAATTCTCCTGATCGATGACGATAGCGTCCGCCGCCGCGACTTGGCGGTGATCTTAAATTTTCTTGGTGAAGAAAATTTACCCTGCGGAAGCCATGACTGGCAGCAGGCCGTCGGCTCTTTGTCGTCCAGTCGCGAAGTCATTTGCGTCCTGATCGGGACCGTCAATGCGCCCGCGACTCTTTTGGGCTTGCTAAAGACACTCTCGACCTGGGATGAGTTCCTTCCGGTTTTGTTAATGGGCGAAAATTCTTCCCTTGACTTGCCTGAAGACCAGCGTCGCCGGGTGCTTTCCACGCTCGAAATGCCGCCCAGCTACAGCAAGTTGCTGGATTCGCTGCATCGCGCCCAGGTCTATCGCGAGATGTACGACCAGGCCCGCGAACGCGGCAGGCATCGCGAACCCAATCTTTTCCGCAGCCTCGTCGGCACCAGCCGGGCGATCCAGCATGTGCGCCAGATGATGCAACAGGTGGCCGATACCGACGCCAGCGTGTTGATCCTGGGCGAATCGGGTACCGGTAAGGAAGTGGTTGCGCGCAACCTGCATTACCACTCCAAGCGTCGCGAAGCGCCATTCGTGCCGGTCAACTGTGGCGCGATTCCGGCCGAGTTGCTGGAGAGCGAGCTGTTCGGCCACGAGAAGGGCGCCTTCACCGGCGCCATTACCAGCCGGGCGGGGCGTTTCGAGCTGGCTAACGGCGGTACGCTGTTCCTTGATGAAATCGGCGACATGCCGTTGCCGATGCAGGTCAAGCTGCTGCGGGTGCTGCAGGAGCGTACGTTCGAGCGCGTGGGCAGCAACAAGACCCAGAGCGTCGACGTGCGGATCATTGCTGCGACCCACAAGAACCTCGAGAGCATGATCGAGATCGGCAGCTTCCGTGAAGACCTCTATTACCGCCTCAACGTCTTCCCGATCGAAATGGCGCCACTGCGTGAGCGAGTCGAAGACATCCCGCTGTTGATGAACGAGCTGATTTCGCGCATGGAGCACGAAAAGCGTGGTTCGATCCGCTTCAACTCGGCGGCGATCATGTCCCTGTGCCGTCATGGCTGGCCGGGCAACGTCCGGGAGCTGGCCAACCTGGTGGAGCGCATGGCGATCATGCATCCGTACGGGGTTATCGGCGTGACCGAGCTGCCGAAGAAATTCCGCTACGTCGATGACGAAGACGAACAAATGGTCGACAGCCTGCGCAGCGACCTGGAAGAACGAGTGGCTATCAACGGCCATACACCAGATTTCACCGCCAATGCCTTGCTGCCGCCCGAAGGCCTGGATCTGAAGGACTACCTCGGTGGCCTGGAGCAAGGGCTTATCCAGCAGGCTTTGGACGACGCCAACGGTATCGTGGCCCGTGCCGCGGAGCGCCTGCGCATCCGCCGCACCACCCTGGTGGAAAAGATGCGCAAGTACGGTATGAGCCGGCGCGAAGGAGATGAACAGGCGGATGATTGACGCCTGTTTTACAACCGCCTGATTTTCAGGCGGTTTTTTTTCGGCACGGGTATTGCTACAGCCCTCGCAACGTTCCGTTTAACTGACGGTCAGCCAAGCGAGAGACACGATGACCCAAGCCGCCCAGATGTCCCCTGTCCCTGAGCCGGGGCTCATGCCATCCGCCGAGCAGGCTAGCCGGCTTGGACTTGAGCAGGCATTTGCGTTGTTTAGCCAAATGTCCAGTCAGCTGACTGATTCCTACAGCCTGCTCGAAGCCCGGGTCACCGAGCTCAAGGGCGAGTTGGCGGTGGTCAGCGCTCAGCGTATGCAGGAGCTGGCGGAAAAAGAGCGCCTGGCTAATCGTCTGCAAAACCTGCTCGATCTGTTGCCCGGTGGCGTTATTGTCATCGATGCTCATGGCCGTGTGCGCGAAGCCAACCCTGCAGCCTGTGAGTTGCTTGGCCTGCCGCTGGAAGGGGAGCTGTGGCGGCATGTCATTGCGCGTTGCTTTGCGCCCCGTGAAGACGACGGCCATGAAGTGTCGCTCAAGGACGGTCGGCGCCTGTCCATTTCGACGCGTTCGCTGGATGCGGAGCCGGGGCAACTGGTGTTGCTCAATGACCTGACTGAAACCCGTCACCTGCAAGATCAATTGGCTCGTCATGAGCGCTTGTCATCCCTGGGGCGGATGGTCGCGTCGTTGGCGCACCAGATTCGCACGCCTCTGTCTGCCGCACTTTTATACGCCAGCCATCTGACTGAACAGCAACTGCCGGTAGAAACCCAGCAGCGGTTCGCCGGTCGCCTCAAGGAGCGCCTGCACGAGTTGGAGCATCAAGTGCGCGACATGCTGGTATTCGCCCGTGGTGAACTGCCGTTGACCGACCGCGTTACCCCCAAGGCTTTGCTGCAATCATTGCAGGCAGCGGCGTTGACCCATGTGCAGGATTTGCCGGTCCGCTGGCAGTGCGACAGCCATACCGGCGAGCTGCTGTGTAACCGTGACACCCTGGTCGGTGCGGTGTTGAATCTCATTGAAAACGCAATCCAGGCCAGCAACGGCAATGTCCGTTTGAAGGTGCATTTATATACCCGCTGCAACACGTTGCGCTTGTGCGTCAGTGACAGTGGCAGTGGGATCGAGCCGGCCGTACTGACGCGTCTGGGCGAGCCGTTCTTCACCACGAAGACTACCGGCACCGGACTGGGGTTGACCGTGGTCAAGGCCGTGGCCCGTGCGCATCAGGGAGAGTTGCAATTGCGCTCGCGGCTGGGGCGCGGCACCTGTGCGTTGGTGCTCTTGCCGCTGTTTTCCAGTGCGCCGGGTATGGAGTAAAGGTAATGGCGATCAAGGTGTTACTGGTTGAGGACGATCGGGCCCTGCGCGAAGCGCTGGCCGATACGCTGGTACTGGCCGGGCACGATTACGCCGCCGTCGGTTCGGCGGAAGAGGCATTGCTGGCCGTTGGCCGGGAACCCTTCAGCCTGGTGATCAGTGACGTCAACATGCCAGGCATGGACGGGCATCAATTGCTTGGGCTGTTGCGCGCCCGTCAGCCTCAGTTGCCAGTGTTACTGATGACCGCTCACGGTGCTGTCGAGCGAGCAGTGGATGCCATGCGCCAAGGCGCGGCGGATTATCTGGTCAAGCCGTTCGAGCCCAAGGCGTTGCTGGATCTGGTAGCTCGCCATGCCCAAGGTAGTCCTGCCATTGACGGTGATGGGCCGGTCGCGCTCGAGCCGGCCAGTGCGCAGTTGCTGGAGTTGGCGGCGCGAGTGGCCCGCAGTGACTCGACGGTGTTGATCTCCGGCGAGTCTGGCACCGGCAAGGAAGTGCTGGCGCGCTACATCCACCAGCAATCCCGGCGCGCCAGCGAACCGTTCATTGCGATCAACTGTGCGGCGATTCCCGACAACATGCTCGAGGCGACACTGTTCGGGCACGAAAAGGGCTCGTTCACCGGCGCCATTGCGGCCCAGGCCGGCAAGTTCGAGCAAGCCGATGGCGGCACCATTTTGCTCGATGAAATTTCCGAAATGCCCCTGGGGTTGCAGGCCAAGCTGTTGCGGGTCTTGCAAGAGCGGGAAGTGGAGCGGGTCGGTGCCCGCAAACCCATCAGCCTGGACATTCGCGTGGTGGCGACCACCAACCGCGACCTGGCCGGCGAAGTGGCGGCAGGGCGTTTTCGTGAAGACCTTTACTATCGCCTGTCGGTATTTCCGCTGGCCTGGCGTCCGCTGCGCGAGCGCACCGCCGATATCCTGCCACTGGCCGAACGCCTGCTGGCCAAGCACGTGAACAAAATGAAGCATGCGACGGCCCGATTGTCGCCCCAGGCCGAGGCTTTCCTGATCGCCTATCCCTGGCCCGGTAACGTGCGGGAGCTGGATAACGCCATTCAGCGAGCATTGATCCTGCAGCAAGGCGGTTTGATCCAGCCGCAAGATTTCTGTCTGAGCGGTCCGGTGGCCTGCGCGCCATTGCCAGCAGTGTCGGCGGCTCCGGCGTTCGCCCCCCAGGCGGACGCGGAGGGCGAGTCGGCTGGCGCCCTGGGAGACGACCTGCGCCGTCGCGAATTCCAGATGATCATCGACACCCTGCGCGCCGAGCGCGGTCGTCGCAAGGAGGCAGCCGAACGCCTGGGGATCAGCCCGCGCACCCTGCGCTACAAGCTGGCACAGATGCGGGACGCCGGAATGGATGTGGAGGCCTACCTCTTCGCCAGTTGAGTGGTGTGTACCGAAAATCCTCTGTGGGAGCAGGATTGCTCGCGAAGGCGATCTGCCAGTCACATTTGCATGGGCTGAGCCATCGCTTTCGCGGGCAGGCCCGCTCCCACATGAGCTTAAGTGAGCATTTGTTTCCTGTCGCCATGGAGCTGGCACCCTTGTTGCTAACACCTGTATACCCGCTGAGTAAGTGTCAAAAAAACGCGGGCCGCCAGAGAGAGTAGACCATGAGCCAAGGTATTGAATTTAATCGGTTGATGCTGGACATGCGGGCCATGCAGATGGACGCCATGGCCCAGCCTAAATCGGTCGCGGTCCCCCAAGTGGGTGGCAGCAGCTTTTCCGACATGCTCGGTCAGGCCGTCAATAAAGTGAACGATACCCAGCAGGCGTCGAATCAGTTGGCCAGTGCTTTCGAGATTGGCAAAAGCGGCGTCGACCTGACGGATGTCATGATCTCCTCGCAGAAAGCCGCTGTCTCGTTTCAGGCGTTGACCCAGGTTCGCAACAAACTGGTTCAAGCCTATCAAGACATCATGCAGATGCCGGTCTAAGGAAATTATTGAGTCATGGCAGAAGCAGCCGCTGATAACGTTCCGGCCAAGGCCACTCCGATAGACGGCAAACCGCCGCTGTTCGGTCTGTCCTTCCTGGAAAATCTCTCCGAGATGACCATGTTGCGTCAGGTTGGCCTGTTGGTCGGCCTGGCTGCCAGCGTGGCGATTGGTTTTGCCGTGGTGCTGTGGTCCCAGCAGCCGGACTACCGTCCTCTGTACGGCAGCCTTGCGGGCATGGACGCCAAGCAAGTCATGGAAACCCTGGCTTCCGCCGACATTCCTTACACTGTCGAACCCAATTCCGGTGCGTTGCTGGTCAAGGCTGACGACGTCGCCCGTGCGCGCCTCAAGCTCGCCGCCGCTGGCGTGACGCCCACCGATGGCAACATCGGTTTCGAGATCCTCGACAAGGATCAAGGCCTGGGCACCAGCCAGTTCATGGAAGCGACCCGTTATCGTCGCGGCCTGGAAGGCGAACTGGCGCGCACCATTTCCAGCCTGAACAACGTCAAGGGCGCCCGTGTGCACCTGGCGATTCCGAAGAGTTCGGTGTTTGTGCGCGATGAACGCAAACCGAGTGCTTCGGTACTGGTCGAACTGTATTCGGGCCGCTCCCTGGAGCCAGGCCAAGTGCTGGCCATCATCAACCTGGTGGCGACCAGCGTACCTGAGTTGAGCAAATCCCAAATCACGGTGGTCGACCAGAAAGGCAACCTGTTGTCTGATCAGGCGGAAAACTCCGAACTGACCATGGCCGGCAAGCAATTCGATTACAGCCGTCGCATGGAAGGCATGCTGACCCAACGGGTGCACAACATCCTGCAACCGATCCTGGGTAACGATCGCTATAAGGCGGAAGTCTCGGCCGACCTGGATTTCAGTGCCGTCGAGTCGACGTCCGAGCAGTTCAACCCGGATCAACCGGCCTTGCGCAGCGAGCAATCGGTGAGCGAACAGCGCACCGCCAGCAATGGTCCGCAAGGCGTGCCGGGTGCCCTGAGCAACCAACCGCCGTCGCCGGCCAGCGCGCCACAAACCACCGGTGGTGCAACCGCAGCCGCCGGCATGGTGCAGCCAGGTCAACCGCTGATCGACGCCAATGGCCAGCAGATCATGGACCCGGCCACCGGCCAGCCGATGTTGGCGCCGTATCCAGCCGATAAGCGTCAACAGTCGACCAAGAACTTCGAACTCGACCGTTCCATCAGCCACACCAAGCAGCAGCAGGGCCGTCTGACCCGCCTGTCGGTGGCCGTGGTGGTGGACGATCAGGTCAAGGTCAACCCGGCCAACGGCGAAACCAGCCGGGCACCGTGGAGCGCCGACGAATTGGCGCGCTTTACCCGACTGGTACAGGACGCCGTGGGTTTCGATGCCAGCCGTGGCGACAGCGTCAGTGTGATCAACGTGCCATTCTCCTCGGAGCGCGGTGAAGTCATCGCCGATATTCCGTTTTATTCGCAACCCTGGTTCTGGGATGTGGTCAAGCAAGTATTGGGTGTGCTGTTCATCCTGATCCTGGTGTTTGGCGTGCTGCGTCCGGTGCTCAACAACATTACCGGTGGCGGCAGGAGCAAGCAGTTGGCTGGCTTGGGTGATGTAGAGCTGGGCGGCATGGGCGGCCTGGATGGCGAATTGGCCAATGATCGCGTCAGCCTCGGCGGGCCGCAGAGCATTCTGTTGCCAAGCCCGAGCGAAGGCTATGACGCTCAGTTGAACGCCATCAAGAGTCTGGTGGCAGAAGATCCGGGTCGTGTGGCCCAGGTCGTGAAAGAGTGGATTAACGCAGATGAGTGATAATCGAGCCGCTGTTGCCAAATTGTCCCGGGTCGACAAAGCTGCGATTTTGCTGCTGTCCCTGGGTTCGACCGACGCCGCCCAAGTGCTGCGCCACATGGGCCCCAAAGAGGTCCAGCGAGTGGGCGTGGCCATGGCGCAGATGGGCAATGTGCACCGTGAGCAGGTCGAGCAGGTGATGAGCGAGTTCGTCGACATCGTCGGCGATCAGACCAGCCTGGGCGTCGGTTCCGATGACTACGTGCGCAAGATGCTCACCCAGGCACTGGGCGAGGACAAGGCCAACGGCCTCATCGACCGTATCCTGCTGGGTGGCAATACCAGCGGCCTGGACAGCCTCAAGTGGATGGAACCGCGCGCCGTTGCCGACGTGATCCGTTACGAGCACCCACAGATCCAGGCGATCGTGGTGGCTTACCTCGATCCGGACCAGGCCGGCGAAGTGCTGGGCAACTTCGACCATAAAGTGCGGTTGGACATCATCCTGCGGGTGTCTTCGCTCAACACCGTGCAACCAGCTGCCCTGAAAGAATTGAACCAGATCCTCGAGAAGCAGTTCTCGGGCAACTCCAATGCCTCGCGCACCACCCTGGGTGGTATCAAGCGTGCGGCGGATATCATGAACTTCCTCGACAGTTCGATCGAAGGTCAGTTGATGGATTCGATCCGCGAAGTCGACGAGGACCTGTCCGGTCAGATCGAAGACCTCATGTTCGTGTTCAACAACCTGTCCGATGTCGATGACCGCGGTATTCAGGCACTGTTGCGCGAAGTGTCCTCCGATGTACTGGTGCTGGCTCTCAAGGGCTCGGACGAAGGCGTCAAGGAAAAGATCTTCAAGAACATGTCCAAACGGGCGGCCGAACTGTTGCGCGACGACCTCGAGGCCAAGGGCCCGGTGCGCGTCAGCGACGTGGAAACCGCACAGAAGGAAATCCTCACCATCGCCCGCCGTATGGCCGAAGCCGGAGAGATCGTTCTCGGTGGCAAGGGCGGCGAAGAGATGATCTAAGGTCGTTATGTCTGCCAAGAGTGATGATTCACCCAGCGACCTGATCCGCGCCCGGGACGTCGGCGGTTTCGACGTCTGGTCGCTGCCAAGCTTCGACCCCCACGTGCCCGAGCCTGAGCCGGAGCCTGTGGAAGAGTTGCCGGAAATGGAGGAAGTGCCGCTGGAGGAAGTCCAGCCACTGACTCTGGAGGAAGTCGAGAGCATTCGCCAGGAGGCCTACAACGAAGGCTTCGCCGTTGGCGAGAAGGAAGGGTTCCACAGCACCACGCTCAAGGTCCGTCAGGAAGCCGACGTGGCGCTGACGGCCAAGTTGCGGGCGTTGGAATTGCTGATGCACAACCTGTTCGATCCTATCGCCGAGCAGGACACCCAGATCGAGAAATCCCTGGTGGGTTTGGTGCAACACATCACCAAACAGGTGATCCAGCGTGAACTGGCCATTGATTCGAACCAGATCGAACACGTCATGCGCGAAGCCCTCAAGCTATTGCCGCTGGGCGTAGGCAATGTGCGGTTGTACATCAACCCCCAGGATTTCGAGTTGGTCAAAGCCTTGCGCGAGCGTCATGAAGAAACCTGGCGCATTGTGGAGGATGCTTCGTTACTGCCGGGTGGTTGCCGGGTGGAAACCGAGCACAGCCGTATCGATGCGACGGTCGAAACCCGCATCAGTCAGGTCATGGCCAAGCTGTTTGACCAATTGCACGAACAGGCCCTGCATCCGGCAGCCAGCGATTTGAGTCTGGAGTTGCCGGACGAACCCACGGTCGCGGCTGATGATGAACCGAGCATCGCTGAGCCGGATCCCGTTGAATTGAGTGTTCCTGCATTGGACGGCCGTGATGCGCCTTGAGCGAACCAGCTTCGGCAAGCGCCTGGGCAGCTACGCCGAGGCCACTGAGTTGGCCGGCCAGCCGATCCTGGAAGGGCGCCTGCTGCGCATGGTCGGCCTGACGCTTGAAGCCGAAGGCCTGCGTGCCGCCATGGGCAGTCGCTGCATGGTGATCAACGACGACAGCTATCACCCCGTTCAGGTCGAAGCCGAAGTCATGGGCTTTTCCGGCAGCAAAGTCTTTTTGATGCCGGTGGGCAGCGTGGCCGGTATCGCCCCGGGGGCGCGCGTGGTGCCCCTGCCCGACACCGGTCGGCTGCCCATGGGCATGGGTATGCTCGGACGCGTGCTGGACGGGGCCGGACGTGCCCTGGACGGCAAAGGTGGGATGAAGGCCGAAGACTGGGTGCCGATGGATGGCCCGACAATCAACCCCCTCAAGCGCGACCCCATCAGCGTGCCGCTGGACGTGGGCATTCGTTGCATCAACGGTTTGTTGACGGTTGGGCGCGGCCAGCGTCTGGGCCTGTTTGCCGGTACCGGGGTGGGTAAGAGTGTGCTGCTGGGCATGATGACCCGTTTCACCGAAGCCGACATCATCGTGGTGGGCCTGATCGGCGAGCGGGGCCGCGAGGTGAAGGAATTCATCGAGCACATCCTTGGCGAAGAAGGGCTCAAGCGTTCGGTCGTAGTCGCTTCGCCAGCGGACGATGCCCCGCTGATGCGGCTGCGGGCGGCCATGTACTGCACGCGCATCGCCGAGTATTTCCGCGACAAGGGCAAGAATGTCCTGTTGCTGATGGATTCGCTGACCCGTTTTGCCCAGGCCCAGCGGGAAATCGCCCTGGCCATTGGCGAGCCGCCGGCCACCAAGGGTTATCCACCTTCAGTGTTCGCCAAGCTGCCGAAGCTGGTGGAACGTGCCGGTAACGCAGAGAAGGGCGGTGGTTCGATCACGGCGTTTTATACCGTGCTGTCTGAGGGTGACGACCAGCAAGACCCCATTGCCGACTCCGCTCGGGGTGTGCTCGATGGTCACATTGTGCTGTCCAGACGCTTGGCCGAAGAGGGACATTACCCAGCCATCGATATCGAAGCGTCCATCAGCCGGGTGATGCCGTCGGTCATCAGTGCCGAACACATGAAGCGTGCCCAACAGTTCAAGCAATACTGGTCGCGCTACCAGCAAAGCCGCGACCTGATCAGCGTCGGTGCCTACGTGCCCGGCGGTGACCGGGAAACCGACACCGCCATCAATCTCTATCCGGCCATGGCCGTTTACCTGCGCCAGAGCCTGAACGACAACATCGGCATGGGCGCCAGCGAAGCGCACCTGCAGAGTATTTTCACCCCGGTCGCCGGCGGCTAACCGGCCATGGCCACGAGTCGTGCGGCGCGCCTGGCGCCGGTGGTGGACATGGCGGAAAAAGCCGAGAAAACCGCTGTCCAGCGGCTGGCCTATTTCCAGGGGCAGGTCAAAGTGGCCGAGAGCAAACTGGCCGACCTGGAGAACTTCCGTCTCGAATATCAAGAACAATGGATTGCCCGTGGCAGCCATGGCGTTTCCGGGCAATGGTTGCTGGGGTATCAAGGGTTTCTTGCGCAGTTGGGCACGGCTATCGACCAGCAACGCCAGAGTCTGAATTGGCACCAGAACAACCTGGAAAAGGCCCGCCAGAGCTGGCAAGAAGCTTTCGCTCGGGTCGAAGGGCTGCGCAAACTGGTGCAGCGCTATATCGATGAGGCGCGGCAATTGGAGGACAAGCGCGAGCAAAAGCTGCTGGATGAGTTGTCCCAGCGTTTGCCGCGTCAGGATCCGTACTAGTCATGCAGCCAGATTTTTGTCGGATGATTGCTCCAAAACCTTGCTCGTACCTCTACCAGGTGCTAAACCTTGTACACGTATGTCCATGACAAGGAAGCCAACTATGTCAGTTGTTACCGAAGTATCCGAACATGGGAAAAAACTGACGATTTCGGTCGAGGGTCGATTCGATTTCGGACGGCACCAGGAGTTTCGTGAGTCTTACGAGAGACTCAATACGATACCCGACTCCATCGTGGTGGACTTGAAGAAAGCCACTTATCTCGACAGTTCTGCCTTGGGCATGCTCTTGCTATTGCGTGACTATGCCGGTGGCGACGAGTCAGATATCCGGGTTGTCAACAGCAGCAGTGACGTGAAGAAAATCCTCGCGATCTCCAACTTCGACAAGCTGTTCGACATCAGTTGATCGCTATGCAACCGCCGGAGCCGCTGACCGTCCTGATTGCCGAGGACAGCGCCGCTGATCGCCTCCTGCTGTCAACCATCGTTCGTCGCCAGGGTCATCAGGTCCTGACTGCCGCTGACGGTGCCGAGGCAGTCGAGGTTTATCGCCAGCAGCGTCCGCACCTGGTGCTGATGGACGCCATGATGCCGGTGATGGACGGTTTTGAAGCCGCGCAGCAGATCAAGCAATTGGCCGGTGAGCAACTGGTCCCGATCATTTTTCTGACGTCACTGACCGAAAGCGAAGCCCTGGCCCGTTGCCTGGAGGCTGGCGGTGACGATTTCCTGGCCAAACCCTATAACCAGGTGATCCTGGCCGCCAAGATCAAGGCCATGGACCGCTTGCGTCGGTTGCAGGCCACCGTCGTGGAACAGCGTGACCAGATCGCCCGGCACCATGACTACCTGCTCAACGAGCAGCGGGTCGCCAAGGCCGTGTTCGACAAAATCGCCCATTCCGGTTGCCTGAGCGCGCCGAACATCCGTTACCTGCAATCGCCCTATGCCTTGTTCAACGGCGATTTGCTGCTGGCGGCTTTCAATCCGGCCGGCGACATGCACGTCCTGCTGGGGGATTTCACCGGACACGGTCTGCCGGCGGCGGTCGGCGCGATGCCGCTGGCGGAAGTGTTCTATGGGATGACGGCCAAAGGCTACGGCCTGGCGCAGATCCTGCGGGAGATGAATGCCAAGCTCAAACGCATCCTGCCGGTGGATATGTTCTGTTGCGCGACGCTGTTGTGCCTGAGCTTCGAGCGCTGCACGGTGGAAATCTGGAACGGCGGCATGCCCGATGGTTATCTGCATGACAGCCTCACCGGCATGCGCACGCCATTGCCGGCGCGCCACCTGCCGTTGGGCGTGCTCAAGCCGCAGTTATTCGATGACCGCACCGAGGTGCACCCCATGTCTCTGGGTGACCGGGTATTCCTGCTATCCGATGGCGTGATCGAAACCAGCGACGACAACGACCAGCCGTTTGGCGTGGAGGGGTTGCAGCAGGTGTTCGCGGCCAACCGTGAGCCTGACCGTCTTTTCGAGGATATCCAGCAGGCGCTGCGAGACTTTCGTGGCGAGTCACGGGACGACTTCAGCATGGTGGAAGTGCGTCTGGTCGCGCCAGGGCAACTCAACCCGCCGCCGCCGGTCTATTCCGATAGTGGTCAGTCCAGCCCGCTGGACTGGTCGGTGAGCTTCGAGTTTCGAGCGCAGACCCTCAAACGGTTCAACCCCATGCCCTACCTGTTGCAGTTGCTGCTTGAGGTTCATGGGCTCAGGGCCCAGAGTGGGGCGCTGTACAGCGTAATGTCGGAGCTTTATTCCAATGCGCTGGAGCATGGTGTGCTGGGGCTCGATTCAAGCATCAAGCATGACGCGTCGGGTTTCGCGCGTTACTACAGCGAGCGCAACACGCGCCTGGAGGAGCTGAGTGATGGTCACGTGCGAGTACACTTGCATGTCACGCCTCATGGCGACGGTGGCCGCCTGGCAATTGAAGTCGAAGACAGCGGCGAGGGTTTCGATGTTGCCAAGGTGTTGGCACGACCACTGGACAGCGATCGGTTGTCGGGGCGCGGCGTGAGCCTGGTACGCCAGTTGAGCCATCAGGCCTGCTGGTCCGACGATGGTCGTAGTGCGCGCGTGGAGTTTTTCTGGGAGGCTCTGGCATAATCGGGGCCATTCTTGATCAGGGAGCGAACAAGTGAGTGAGATTCATCTGGACCGCGATGTGCTTAGCACATTGAAGGAAGTCATGGAGGATGGGTATCTGGAGTTGCTGGATACTTTTCTCAACGATTCCGAAGCACGCCTGCGTGTGCTGCATGAAGCCCGGGACGCTGAAAAACTGAGCGCCACGGCCCATAGCTTCAAGGGCAGCAGCAGTAATATGGGCGCGATCCGTTTGGCCGAGCTGTGTGCAGAGTTGGAGCAGCGCGCCAAGCAGCCGTCATTGGGCGGCATCGAGAAACTGGTCAGCGAAATCGACAGCGAGTTTGCTCATGTTCGAAATCTTTGCAGGGAAGAGCGTGAAGGCTTCCACTGCTGAGAATTCATCGCTTTTCATCCGTTGGCCCGCCCCTTGCATTGCCTTCTCTCGACTGGACCTATGATTCCAGTGCAGCGGAGATCCTTTTATGCCCGTCACGCCCAATTCATTGCTTCAGGCCACTGCCCAGGCCAAGCCCCAGGCCACCGTCAATTCACCGGCAGCGGCCCCGGACCTCGGGAATAAAGCCTCCAACTTCGCGCAGGTCTTCGCCCAGCAGGCGCCCGTCAAATCGTCGGCGGCCCCTGAGCCAGCGATTAAACCGATGCGTGACAAGACTTCCGATACCCCTGTCAAAAAGGACGACGGCAACGAAACCGCTGCCGCCTCGGAACCGACGGTTGCCGATAGCGGCAAACCCTTGCCCGCCGACAAACCTGCCACTGCCGACGACAAGACCGCCAGTGACAACAGCGACGACAGCGACGACACAGCTCAAACCCCGGTCGCGGAGGCTGCCCCTGCCGACCCGACACTTGATCCTGCGTTGTTGCCCGAGGTGGTCGCGCCGGTCGCTGCCCCCGAGCCGGCCCCGGCGCCGGTGGTGGTCGCCCCTGATACCCAGGTAACGTCCCTGGTGGCGGCTGCGGTCGCGCCGTTGACGCCAGCTGCCGCCCCCGCGGTCGATCCAGGGTTCGATCCGCAGGCCGATCCGCTCGACGCATTGCCGGCCTTGCGCTTGGCGATGGAGCAGAGCGGTCATGTTTCCGCTTCCAGCCAGGCGCAGTCCAAAAACGCTGCGTCAGCCTCGCTCGACGGTGAGCCAACCTCGGCCCAGACCTTCGCCGCCGGCATGGCGAGCATGCTCACTGTGCAAGCTGATCAGAACAGCACCGACCTCGGCAGCCAGGGCGGTGATAAAGCGTTCAGCGGCTTGATCAGCGACGGCCTCAAGGACCTTACCGCGGCTTCCAGTGATACCCGCGTGGACGATTTCGCCAACCGCCTGGCGGCACTGACCCAGGCTGCCACGCCAAAAACCGCTAACGCGGTGCCGGTCAACCAACCTATCGCGATGAATCAGAGTGGTTGGACCGAAGAAGTGGTCAACCGGGTGATGTACCTGTCCAGTGTCAATCTCAAGGCGGCCGACATCCAGTTGCAGCCCGCCGAACTTGGGCGCCTGGATATCCGGGTGAACATGGTTCCAGACCAGCAGACCCAGGTCACGTTCATGAGCGCCCATCCCGGCGTTCGCGAAGCCCTGGAAGGCCAGATGCATCGCCTGCGGGACAGTTTTGCCCAGCAGGGCATGGGCCAGGTCGACGTCAATGTGTCCGATCAGTCTCGCGGTTCGCAGAACTCGGAGCAACAAGCGCAGCAGCAGGCCCAGGCCGGACGTACCACGTCGGGCGGTGGGCGAGTGGACTCGGTGGAGGAAAGCCTGCCGGCCAGCGTCGCTGAAGTGGCGGCCAGTACCACCAGCGTCATTGGTTCCAGCGCGGTCGACTACTACGCCTGATCCAATGATGTCCCCTCCTGTGGGAGCGGGCTTGCTCGCGAAGCGGTGTGTCAGTCGACAGTATTGTTAACTGACACTCCGCTTCGCGAGCAAGCCCGCTCCCACATTGGTTTATGGCGTTCTAGAGATTGCATCTGACCCCGTCCTTCCTCTTCTGGCATAACACTTGCTCCAGCCTTGCCGTGCAACAGTGAAAACCCCGATTAGTGACGGATTATTGGCATGGCGAAGAGTGAAGCAGCAGCTGTAAAAGACCCTGCAACCAAAGGCAAACTCAAGCTGATCATCGTGATCGTGGTGGGCTTGCTCCTGGCGATCGGTGTGTCCGTGGGGGCGACCTGGTATTTCATGCACAGCGCTCAAAGCAAGCCAGCGGCGTCGGTCGAAGCGGCGCCGGTGGGCAAACAGCCGGCGATTTTCGAACCAATGGCGCCGGCCTTCGTGGCCAACTACACCCAGAATGGTCGCCAACGCTACATGCAGGTGAGCATCACCTTGTTGGGCCGCAACCAGGCTGACCTGGAGGCGCTGCGGGTGCACATGCCGCTGATCCGCAATAACCTGGTGATGCTGTTTTCCGGACAGAATTTCGACACCCTGGCCACTCCGGTCGGCCAGGAAATGCTGCGTCAGAAAGCTACGGCCAGCGTGCAGGAAGTGGCTCAGAAAGAGCTCGGCAAAGTGGTGATCGAACAGTTGCTTTTCACTAACTTCGTATTGCAGTAGGAACACGACATGGCCGTGCAGGACCTGTTGTCCCAGGACGAAATCGACGCGCTGTTGCATGGTGTCGACGATGGCCTGGTGCAAACCGAAAACGCTGCTGAACCGGGCAGCGTCAAAAGCTACGACCTGACCAGCCAGGATCGCATCGTTCGCGGACGGATGCCGACCCTGGAAATGATCAACGAGCGTTTCGCCCGGTACACCCGCATCAGCATGTTCAACATGCTGCGCCGCTCGGCCGATGTGGCCGTGGGGGGCGTGCAGGTGATGAAGTTCGGTGAGTACGTACACTCGCTGTACGTGCCTACCAGCCTCAACCTGGTGAAGATCAAGCCGCTGCGCGGTACGGCGCTGTTCATCCTCGACGCCAAGCTGGTGTTCAAGCTGGTGGATAACTTTTTTGGCGGCGACGGTCGTCACGCCAAGATCGAAGGGCGGGAATTCACCCCGACCGAGTTGCGAGTGGTACGCATGGTGCTGGAACAGGCCTTTGTCGATTTGAAGGAGGCCTGGCAGGCGATCATGGAAGTGAACTTCGAGTACATCAACTCGGAAGTGAACCCGGCCATGGCCAACATCGTCGGCCCAAGCGAAGCCATTGTGGTCTCGACTTTCCATATTGAACTCGACGGTGGTGGCGGCGACCTGCACGTGACCATGCCGTACTCGATGATCGAACCGGTGCGCGAAATGCTCGACGCCGGTTTCCAGTCGGATCTCGACGACCAGGACGAGCGCTGGATCAACGCTTTGCGCCAGGACGTGCTGGATGTCGACGTGCCGATCGGCGCGACGGTCGCCCGGCGCCAGCTGCGCCTGCGAGACATTCTGCACATGCAGCCGGGTGACATCATCCCCGTGGAAATGCCTGAAGACATGATCATGCGCGCCAATGGCGTGCCGGCCTTCAAGGTCAAGATGGGCTCTCACAAAGGCAACCTGGCGTTGCAGGTGATAGAGCCGATCGAACGCCGCTGAGCGGTGTCGAACTCCTTAAGTTTGTAACGGATTTTACGTTTTCAACTGATTTTTGCCCGCCGAGGACACATGATGGCTGACGATATGAATACCCAGGATGACCAGGCGCTGGCCGACGAATGGGCCGCGGCCCTGGAAGAAACCGGCGATGCCGGGCAGGCTGACATCGACGCCTTGCTGGCGGCCGATACCGGCGCCCACGCCTCCAGCCGCCTGCAGATGGAAGAGTTTGGCAGCGTGCCGAAGAGTCATGAGCCGGTGACGCTCGATGGCCCCAACCTGGATGTGATCCTTGACATCCCGGTGTCGATTTCCATGGAAGTGGGCAGCACCGACATCAACATTCGCAACCTGCTGCAGCTCAACCAGGGTTCTGTGATCGAACTGGATCGCCTGGCTGGTGAGCCACTGGACGTGTTGGTCAATGGCACCCTGATCGCCCATGGCGAAGTGGTGGTGGTCAACGAGAAGTTCGGCATCCGCCTGACGGACGTGATCAGCCCGAGCGAACGCATCAAGAAGCTGCGCTGAGTGAAAAGTTTCTTCGCAGCAGCCTTGATGCTGCCGTTCAGTGTGCTGGCGGCCGAACCGGTTGCCACTGCGGCCGTTGCGTCGGCAACAGGCAGTGGGATGGCCGGGCAATTGGCGCAACTGGTGCTGGGCCTGCTGCTGGTACTGGGCTTGATCTTCTTCCTGGCCTGGCTATTGCGGCGCGTGCAACAGGCGGGGCCGGCCGGCAAAGGGCAGGTCATCGACATCGTCGGTTCCCGCGCGCTTGGCCCGCGAGACCGGCTGGTGCTGGTGCAGGTCGGTAACGAGCAGATCCTGCTGGGCTTGAGCCCGGGCACCATTACTGCGTTGCACGTCCTCAAGGAACCGGTGCAGATATCCTCTACAGAGCAGGTCGCCCCCGAATTTGCCCAGCGCCTCATGGAGCTGCTGGGTAAAGATCAGAAGGATAAAAAGTAATGCCGTTGCGCATTCTGTTGGCGTTGGCCCTGATGCTGGCCGCGCCGTTGGCGTTCGCCGCCGACCCACTGTCGATCCCGGCGATTACCCTGGGCACCAACGCCGAAGGGGCACAGGAATACTCGGTCAGCCTGCAGATCCTGCTGATCATGACTGCGCTGAGTTTCATCCCGGCGTTTGTCATGCTGATGACCAGCTTCACTCGGATCATCATTGTCTTTTCGATCCTGCGCCAAGCCCTGGGTCTGCAACAGACGCCGTCGAACCAGATCCTCACCGGCATGGCGCTGTTTCTGACCATGTTCATCATGGCTCCGGTGTTCGACCGGGTGAACCAGGATGCGCTGCAACCTTACCTGGCGGAAAAACTCACCGCCCAGGATGCCGTGGCCAAGGCCGAGGTGCCGATCAAGGATTTCATGCTGGCCCAGACCCGCAGCAGCGATCTGGAACTGTTCATGCGCTTGTCCAAGCGCACTGACATCGCCAGCCCCGATCAGGCGCCCTTGACCATCCTGGTGCCGGCGTTCGTGACATCCGAGCTGAAAACCGCGTTCCAGATCGGCTTCATGATTTTCATCCCGTTCCTGATCATCGACCTGGTGGTCGCCAGTATCCTGATGGCCATGGGCATGATGATGCTGTCGCCGCTGATCATCTCCCTACCGTTCAAGATCATGTTGTTCGTGCTGGTGGATGGCTGGGCGCTGATCATTGGCACCCTCGCGGGCAGTTTCGGCGGTGTTTAGACCATTTGTGCGGGTAGGACGATATGACGCCTGAAGTAGCGGTAGACCTGTTCCGCGAAGCGCTCTGGCTGACGACCATGATGGTCGCCATCCTGGTGATCCCCAGCCTGTTGGTGGGGTTGCTGGTGGCCATGTTTCAGGCCGCGACCCAGATCAACGAGCAGACCTTGAGCTTCCTGCCGCGCCTGCTGGTGATGCTGGTCACGCTGATCGTTGCCGGTCCCTGGCTGGTGCAGACCTTCATGGAATACATCCTGCAGTTGTACGGCAGTATTCCGCAGTTGATCGGTTGATCTGATGTCGATGCTCGCGCTGACGGACACCCAGATCAGTACCTGGGTGGCGTCGTTCATACTGCCGCTGTTTCGCGTCACCGCGGTGCTGATGAGCATGCCGGTCTTTGGCACGACCCTGGTGCCGACCCGTGTGCGACTGTATTTCGCCCTGGCTATCACGGTGGTCATCGTGCCTGGGTTGCCGCCGATGCCGCCCGTCAATGCCTTGGATCTCAGTGCCCTGATGCTCATCGCCGAACAGATTCTTATCGGCGTCTTGATGGGCTTTTCGCTGCAGTTGTTTTTCCAGGCGTTCGTAGTGGCGGGGCAGATCATTTCGATCCAGATGGGCATGGCTTTCGCGTCGATGGTCGACCCCACCAACGGCGTGACGACGGCGGTGATCGGGCAATTCCTGACCATGTTGGTGACCCTGCTGTTCCTGGCCATGAACGGGCATCTGGTGGTGTTCGAGGTGTTGACCGAGAGCTTCACTACCTTGCCGGTTGGCAGCGCCTTGCTGGTCAATCATTTCTGGGAGATCGCCGGCAAGCTCGGCTGGGTCCTGGGCGCGGCGATGGTGCTGGTATTGCCAGCGATCACCGCCCTGCTGGTGGTCAACATTGCCTTTGGCGTGATGACCCGGGCGGCACCGCAACTGAACATTTTCTCCATCGGTTTCCCGCTGATCCTCACGCTGGGCATGGTGATTTTCTGGATCAGCCTGGGGGATATCCTCAATCAGTACCAGCCGCTGGCCACCCAGGCCTTGCAACTGCTACGCGACATGGCACAGGCACGCTGAACCATGGCCGAGAGCGAGAGTGGTCAGGACAAGACAGAAGACCCCACGGAAAAGCGCAAGAAAGAATCCCGGGAAAAGGGCGAGACTGCCCGCTCCAAGGAGCTCAATACGCTGGCAGTGATGCTGGCCGGGGCGGGTGGGTTGCTGATCTACGGTGGCGGGCTGGCCCTGGATCTGCTGGAAATCATGCGTCTGAATTTTTCCCTGCCCCGCGAGGTGCTGCTGACGCCGGGCTCCATGGTTCAGTATCTGTTGCATTCGGGCAAGATCGCGCTTGCAGCGATGCAACCGGTGCTGATCTTCTTGTTGTTTGCCGCTTTTATCGGCCCGATTTCCCTGGGCGGCTGGTTGTTCGCTGCCGGTAGCCTGGCCCCCAAATTCAGTCGGATGAATCCGGCGGCTGGTCTCAAGCGCATGTTTTCTACCACCGCGCTGATGGAGCTGCTCAAGGCCTTTGGGAAATTCCTGCTGGTGCTGTTTGTAGCGCTCACCGTGTTGCAGTCCGATATCGACGACCTGCTGCGCATCGCCCATGAGCCGCTTGAGCAAGCCATCATCCACAGCGTGCAGCTGGTGGGCTGGAGCACATTGTGGATAGCTTGCGGCCTGATCCTGATCGCCGCCATCGACGTGCCGATCCAGCTGTATCAGAGCAAGCAGAAGCTGATGATGACCAAGCAGGAAGTACGCGACGAGCATAAGGATTCGGAGGGTAAGCCAGAGGTCAAGCAGCGGATTCGCCAGTTGCAGCGCGAGGTGTCCCAGCGGCGGATGATGGCGGCTATCCCCGATGCCGATGTGGTCATCACCAACCCGACGCATTATGCCGTCGCCCTCAAATACGACCCCGACAAAGGCAACGCTCCGGTGTTGCTGGCCAAGGGCAGTGACTTCCTGGCGCTGAAGATTCGTGAAATCGCCGTGGCCAATGAGGTGATGCTGCTCGAATCCCCGGCGTTGGCGCGGTCGATCTACTACTCCACTGAACTCGACCAGGAAATCCCTGGAGGCTTGTACCTGGCTGTGGCTCAGGTGCTGGCCTACGTCTACCAGATCCGCCAGCATCGCGCGGGCAAGGGCAAGCGCCCCGAGCCGCTCAAGGATTTGCCGATTCCGCCGGATTTGCGGCGTGATTCCTGAATCGAACCTGCGCTGATTTCCAGCTGAACGCAGAACCTGTGGGAGGGCGTAAATTCGCTCCCGCCGATTGCGTCCAGCACGCGTATTCCAGTGGCTGAGCAAAGTTGGAAGGCTTCTTGCAATACCCCGTCTGCGCCCGTCCAGGGCGTCAAAAGTTTGCTTCACAGAACGGGGATTATTGGTGGATCGCTCTCAGTTACTCAGCACCGCGCGCAGCAATGTAGCCGACCTCAGTCGCGGCAATCTGGGTGTGCCGATCCTGCTGCTGGTCATGCTTGCCATGATGATGCTGCCGGTACCGCCGTTCCTGCTCGACGTGTTCTTCACGTTCAACATCGCCCTGTCGATCGTGGTGTTGCTGGTGTGCGTGTATGCCCTGCGGCCGCTGGATTTCGCAGTGTTCCCGACCATTCTGCTGGTGGCGACCTTGATGCGCCTGGCGTTGAACGTGGCATCGACCCGGGTGGTGATGCTCCACGGCCAGGAAGGCCACGCCGCCGCCGGTAAGGTGATCCAGGCCTTCGGTGAGGTGGTGATCGGCGGTAACTACGTGGTTGGTATCGTGGTCTTCGCCATCTTGATGATCATCAACTTCGTCGTGGTGACCAAGGGCGCCGGGCGGATTTCCGAGGTGAGCGCGCGTTTCACCCTCGATGCGATGCCCGGCAAGCAAATGGCGATCGACGCCGACCTCAACGCCGGCCTGATCGACCAGAGCCAGGCCAAGCTGCGTCGCCTGGAAGTGGCCCAGGAAGCCGAGTTCTACGGTTCCATGGACGGTGCCAGCAAATTCGTGCGCGGTGACGCCATCGCCGGCCTGCTGATTCTGTTCATCAACCTGATCGGCGGCATGGCGGTCGGTATCTTCCAGCACAACATGACCTTCGCCGACGCCGGCAAGGTTTACGCCCTGCTGACCATCGGTGACGGTTTGGTGGCGCAATTGCCATCACTGTTGTTATCCACAGCCGCGGCGATCATGGTGACTCGTGCTTCCGGTTCCGAGGACATGGGCAAGCAGATCGGTCGGCAAATGTTCGCCTCGCCCAAGGCGCTGGCCGTGGCCGCTGGCCTGATGGCGGTGATGGGCCTGGTGCCGGGGATGCCTCACGTTTCCTTCCTGAGCATGGCAGCCATGGCCGCGGGTGCTGCCTACCTGTTCTGGAAGAAGCAGAACGTGCAGAAGGTCCAGGCCCTGCAAGAGGTCAAGCGCCAGCAGGAGCTGCTGCCATCGCCGGCCCGCGCCATGGAAACCAAGGAGCTGGGCTGGGACGACGTGACACCGATCGACATGATCGGCCTGGAAGTCGGTTATCGCCTGATTCCGTTGGTCGACCGCAACCAGGGTGGTCAGTTGCTGGCGCGGATCAAGGGCGTGCGCAAGAAGTTGTCCCAGGACTTGGGCTTCCTGATGCCCACCGTGCATATCCGCGACAACCTCGACCTGGCGCCGAGCGCCTACCGCTTGACGCTGATGGGGGTGATCCTGGCCGAAGCCGAGATCTACCCGGACCGCGAGCTGGCGATCAACCCCGGGCAGGTCTACGGCTCGCTCAACGGCATTACCGCCAAGGATCCGGCTTTTGGTCTGGAAGCGGTGTGGATCGAAATCAGCCAGCGAGCCCAGGCTCAGTCACTCGGCTACACCGTGGTGGACGCCAGTACCGTGGTCGCGACCCACTTGAACCAGATCCTGTACAAGCACTCCAGCGAGCTGATCGGCCACGAAGAAGTCCAGCAACTCCTGCAAGTACTGGCCAAAGGCTCGCCGAAGCTGGCCGAAGAGCTGGTGCCGGGCGTGGTTTCGCTGTCGCAATTGCTCAAGGTGTTGCAGGCGCTGTTGGCCGAACAAGTGCCGGTGCGCGACATTCGCAGCATTGCCGAGGCTATCGCCAACAACGCGTCCAAGAGTCAAGATACCGCCGCCCTGGTGGCTGCGGTTCGGGTCGGCGTATCCCGCGCAATCGTCCAAAGCATTGTAGGCACTGAGTCTGAGCTGCCTGTGATCACTCTGGAACCAAGGTTGGAACAGATATTGCTCAATAGTCTGCAGAAGGCAGGACAAGGCTCGGAAGAGGGTGTTCTGCTGGAGCCAAGCATGGCCGAGAAGCTGCAGCGTTCGCTGATTGATGCAGCCCAGCGGCAAGAGATGCAAGGCCAACCGGTGATCCTGCTGGTGGCCGGTCCGATTCGCGCGATGCTCTCGCGATTCGGGCGCCTCGCGGTCCCGGGGCTGCATGTGCTGGCGTACCAGGAAATACCGGACAACAAGCAAGTGACCATCGTTGCGACAGTAGGGCCCAACGGCTGAGGTAGTGGTTTATGCAAGTGAAGCGTTTTTTCGCCGCCGATATGCGTCAGGCCATGAAGCTGGTTCGTGACGAGCTGGGCGCTGAAGCAGCCATCATTGGCAATCGCCGGATCGCTGGCGGTGTCGAGTTGACGGCTGCCCTGGATTACAAGTTGTCGGCGCTGGCCCCACGCGTTCCGAACATGGAACTCGAGGATGAGCTGCGCAAGACCCAGTCGCGCATCGCCAGCGCCCAGGCCGAATTGAGCCTGCGCAGCAGCGAAGGCCAGACCAGCGCTAGCACCAATCGTCAATTGTTCGCCGGTCAGCCACTGACCGCCGGCCTGCCGTTGACCGCTGCCGAGCCACTGGTCGAACAGGTCCAGGTCGAACCGCGTCGTCCGGCCCCGGCCCCGGCCGCACCAAGCGGTGGTGTCGACCCGCGTGCCCTGGACTCGATGCGTTTTGAACTCAACAGCCTGCGCGAACTGATGGAAGTCCAGCTCGGCTCCCTGGCCTGGAACCAGCTGCAAGGCAGCCGTCCGGCCCAGGCCAACCTGTGGCGTCGCCTGCAACGCATCGGCCTGTCCGGCCCTTTGTCCCGGGACCTGCTGGCGCTGATCAACGGTATCGAAGAGCCTCGTCAGGCCTGGCGCATGTTGCTGGCGCACCTGGCGCGGATGATCGCCACGCCGGAAGTCGAGCCGCTGGAAGAGGGTGGGGTGATTGCGATGGTCGGCCCGGCCGGCATGGGCAAGACCACCACCCTGGCCAAGCTCGCGGCCCGTTATGTACTCAAGTACGGTGCCCAGAGCATCGCCCTCGTGAGCATGGACAGTTTCCGCATCGGCGCCCAGGAACAACTCAAGACCCTGGGCCGAATCCTCAATGTGTCGGTGACCCACGTGGATCCGGGGCAATCCCTGGCTCAAGCGCTGGAACCGCTGCTGCGCAAACGCGTCGTGCTGATCGATACTGCCGGCCTGCAAGCCAGTGATCCGGCCCTGCGCATGCAGCTTGAAAGCCTGGCCGGGCGCGGTATTCGGTCAAAAAATTATCTCGTGTTGGCAACCACCAGCCAAAAACAGGTTCTAACCGCCGCATACCACAGCTACAAACGCTGCGGGCTGGCTGGCTGCATCCTGACTAAGCTGGACGAAACGGCAAGCCTGGGCGAGGTGTTGAGCCTGGCGATCGGTCATGAGCTACCGGTGGCCTACCTGACCGACGGGCCGCGGATCCCGGATGATTTGCATCTGCCGCGCCGTCATCAATTGGTCAGTCGTGCCGTGAGTGTGCAAATGCAGGAAGAACCCAGCGAAGAAGCCATGGCTGATATGTTCGCTGACATCTACCACAGCCCGACCAAGCAGGTCGGCTGAGGTAATCATGAATATTTTTTGTACCTACATCGATGGTCTGCCATGCATTGTTCCGAATGTGAACGCGCAGCCAGTAATGTGGCCTCCGTCTAAGTAAGACAAGGTAAAGAACGAACATGGGCAGCATGCATCCCGTACAGGTGATCGCGGTGACCGGCGGCAAAGGTGGCGTCGGGAAGACTAACGTGTCAGTGAACTTGTCCCTGGCTCTGGCAGAGCTTGGCCGACGGGTCATGCTGCTGGACGCCGACCTGGGCCTGGCGAACGTCGATGTGCTGCTGGGGCTAACCCCCAAGCGCACGCTGGCGGACGTGATAGAGGGCCGCTGTGAACTGCGCGACGTGCTGCTGCAGGGACCGGGCGGGATTCGTATCGTACCGGCTGCCTCCGGCACCCAGAGCATGGTTCACCTGACCCCGGCCCAGCACGCGGGCCTGATCCAGGCATTCAGCGACATCGGTGACAACCTCGATGTGCTGGTGATCGACACCGCTGCCGGTATCGGTGACTCCGTCGTCAGTTTCGTGCGCGCGGCCCAGGAAGTGTTGCTGGTGGTCTGCGACGAACCGACCTCCATCACCGACGCCTATGCCCTGATCAAACTATTGAACCGCGACTACGGCATGAACCGCTTCCGCGTCCTGGCCAACATGGCCCAGAGTCCGCAGGAAGGGCGCAACCTGTTCGCCAAGTTGACAAAGGTCACGGATCGTTTCCTGGACGTCGCCCTACAATATGTCGGCGCTGTGCCCTACGACGAAAGCGTACGCAAGGCCGTCCAGAAACAACGTGCCGTTTATGAAGCCTTTCCCCGTTCCAAATGCGCGCTGGCGTTCAAGGCTATCGCCCAGAAGGTGGATACCTGGCCACTGCCGGCCAACCCTCGTGGGCATCTGGAGTTTTTCGTCGAGCGTCTCGTGCAACAAACAGCAGGGCCCGTGTTATGACAGCCAGCGGTTACAACCATCTCTACAAAAAATCGGCACGGGACGCCCAATATGAATTGATTGAGCGTTATGCACCCCTGGTCAAGCGCATCGCCTATCACTTGCTGGCGCGGTTGCCGGCCAGTGTCCAGGTCGAGGACTTGATCCAGGCGGGCATGATCGGCCTGCTCGAAGTGTCGAACAAATACGACGCGAGCAAGGGCGCCAGTTTCGAGACGTATGCCGGTATCCGCATTCGTGGGGCGATGCTCGATGAAGTCCGCAAGGGCGATTGGGCGCCGCGTTCGGTGCACCGCAATACCCGCATGGTCAGTGACGCGATCCGCGCTATTGAAGCTAAAACCGGGCGTGACGCTAAAGATCACGAGGTTGCGGCCGAACTCCAGTTGAGTCTCGACGATTATTACGGGATTTTGAACGATACCTTGGGCAGTCGCCTGTTCAGTTTCGATGACCTGTTGCAGGACGGCGAACACGAAGGGCTGCACGAGGATAACGCGAGTGCTCACATGGAGCCGTCGCGTGACCTGGAAGATGAGCGTTTCCAGAGCGCGCTGGCGGATGCGATTGCCAATTTGCCGGAGCGTGAGCGACTGGTCTTGGCGCTGTACTACGACGAAGAGCTGAACCTCAAGGAAATCGGTGAGGTCCTGGGGGTCAGCGAATCGCGGGTCAGCCAGTTACACAGCCAGTGCGCGGCCCGTTTGCGGGGGCGTTTGGGGGAGTGGCGAGCGCGCTGACAGCTGTGTGGGAGCACTGCGAACGGGGTTGGTCTGGCATACGTCGCACCAGTCTCCATCCGTGGGGCTCCAGGCCGTTGTCGAGTGTTGTGCCGGATTGATTGAAATGGCGCGTTCAGGTGCTGGACACGTTTAAGACTGCTTGGAGGTCGAATTGGACAAGAACATGAAAATCCTCATCGTTGATGACTTCTCAACGATGCGGCGGATCATAAAAAACCTGTTGCGTGACCTTGGGTTCACCAACACGGTCGAGGCCGACGATGGCACCACTGCCATTCCGGTTCTCAACAGCGGGAGCATCGACTTTCTGGTGACTGACTGGAACATGCCCGGCATGACCGGTATCGACTTGCTGCGCCATGTGCGCGCCGACGAAAAACTCAAGCACCTTCCGGTGCTGATGGTAACTGCCGAAGCCAAGCGCGAGCAGATCATCGAAGCGGCCCAGGCCGGTGTGAACGGCTATGTGGTCAAACCCTTCACGGCCCAGGCGTTGAAAGAGAAGATCGAAAAAATCTTCGAACGCATCGGTTAACGGCGCCACGGGGGAGCTATGGACAACGAATCTTCAATGGGCGACTTCGAATCGACCCTGAAAAAACATGCCCGCGAACTGGTCGACAGCCTTGAAAAAGGCCGCTTTGGCGATGCGGTTCAAATGATCCATGAGCTCAACCAGACCCGTGACCGTGGTCTGTATCAGGAAGTGGGCAAGCTCACGCGTGAACTGCACAGCGCGATTGTCAATTTCCAGATCGACCCGAATATGCCGCAGGCCGAGGAAGTCTCGCAGATCACCGATGCCACCGAGCGTCTGGGTTATGTGGTCAAGCTGACCGAAGCTGCGGCCAACCGCACCATGGACCTGGTGGAAAGCGCAACGCCGCTGGTCAATGGCCTGAGCGACGAAGCCCAGGCCTTGAGCACCGACTGGGGTCGGTTCATGCGCCGCGAAGTAGGGGCTGAAGAGTTTCGGGAGCTGGCCCGTCGGGTCGACGGTTTCCTGACGCGCAGCAGCACCGAGAACCGCGCGGTGGCAAGCAATCTCAACGACATTCTGCTGGCTCAGGACTATCAGGACCTGACCGGTCAAGTGATCAAGCGCGTAACCCAATTGGTCACCGAAGTAGAAAGCAATTTGCTCAAACTGGTGTTGATGGCCAGCCAGGTCGACCGCTTTGCCGGCATCGAACACGACCGTGAAGCGATGCTTGCTGAAAAAGATCCACAAAAACATCTCTCGCAGGGTGAAGGTCCGCAGATTCATGCCGATAAAAGAGAAGACGTTATGTCCGGTCAGGACGATGTGGACGATTTGCTGTCCAGCCTTGGATTCTGAGTTTTAGCCCTGTTTTAGGAGCAGCCATTAATGAGCTTCGGCGCCGATGAAGAGATCCTTCAGGATTTCCTGGTTGAGGCCGGCGAGATTCTAGAGCAACTGTCTGAGCAACTGGTCGAGCTGGAAAGTCGACCCGATGATGCAGACTTGCTCAATGCAATTTTTCGCGGTTTCCACACTGTAAAAGGAGGCGCCGGCTTCCTCCAGCTCAATGAGCTGGTGGAGTGCTGCCACATTGCCGAAAACGTGTTCGACATCCTGCGCAAGGGTGAGCGCCGCGTTGATTCGGAACTGATGGACGTGGTGCTCGAAGCGCTGGATGCGGTCAACAGCATGTTCAGCGAAGTGCGCGAGCGCTCGCCGATCACCGCTGCCACCCCTGAGTTGCTCGCTGCGCTGGCACGCCTGGCCGAGCCACAATCGGCTGACGAATCCGCTCCGGTTGTCGAGACGGTCGTTGAAGAACCGGTCGCCGAGGAGTCGGGCGACATCACCGATAACGAATTTGAACAATTGCTGGACTCGCTGAACGCCGTCAAGGCTGAAGCCGCTGCCCCGCCGGCCCCCGTTGTGCCGGCCACCGAGGCAACTGCTGCTGCCAGCGATGAAATCACCGACGACGAGTTCGAGTCGTTGCTCGATCAGCTTCATGGCAAAGGCCAGTTCGCGCCCGATGCGGTCGTTCCTGCAGCGACCCCGGCCGCCCCGAAAGCGGCGGGCGACAATTCCGATATTACCGACGACGAATTCGAGGCTTTGCTCGATCAGTTGCACGGCAAGGGCACGTTTGCCGTTGAAGCGCTGGATTCAGCCATCGCTTCTGCGCCGACGCCGGCCAAGCCCACCGCTGCGGCGGCGGGCAGTGACCTGATCAGCGATCACGAATTCGAATCGCTGCTCGATGAACTGCACGGCAAAGGCAAGTTCAGTGAAGTCGGGAAGGCCACGGCTGCCCCTACTGCGGGCACTGCCGCCACTGCTGCGCCGGCGGCCAAGGCTGCGCCAAAACCCGCGGCCAAGGCACCGGAACCGAAGGCCGAGACGCCCAAGCCGGCTGCGGCAGCTGCCCCGGCAGCAGCCCGTGCCCCGGCGGCTGCGCCAGCGGAAAAACCGGCCAGCGAAGCCGAAACCACTGTCCGGGTCGACACCGCACGCCTGGACGAGATCATGAACATGGTCGGCGAACTGGTGCTGGTGCGTAACCGTCTGGTACGCCTGGGTCTCAACAGCCAGGACGAAGCCATGTCCAAGGCTGTGTCGAACCTCGATGTGGTCACGGCGGACCTGCAGACCGCGGTCATGAAGACCCGGATGCAGCCGATCAAGAAAGTCTTCGGGCGCTTCCCGCGCCTGGTTCGTGACCTGGCTCGCCAGCTCAAGAAAGAAATCAACCTGGAACTGGTGGGCGAAGAGACCGACCTGGACAAGAACCTTGTCGAGGCCCTGGCCGACCCGCTGGTCCACTTGGTGCGCAACGCCGTCGACCACGGCATCGAGTCGCCGGAAGAGCGCGAAGCCTCGGGCAAGGTTCGCAGCGGCAAGGTGGTGCTGGCCGCCGAGCAGGAGGGCGACCACATCCTGTTGTCGATCTCCGACGACGGCAAAGGCATGGACCCGAACGTGCTGCGTTCCATCGCAGTCAAGCGCGGTGTGATGGACAAGGATGCCGCCGATCGCCTGAGCGACACCGAGTGCTACAACCTGATCTTCGCCCCGGGCTTCTCGACCAAGACCGAGATTTCCGACGTGTCCGGCCGTGGCGTGGGCATGGACGTGGTGAAGACCAAGATTTCCCAGCTCAATGGTTCGATCAACATTTACTCGACCAAGGGCCAGGGCTCGAAGATCGTCATCAAGGTCCCGTTGACCCTGGCGATCATGCCGACCTTGATGGTGATGCTGGGCAACCAGGCATTCGCCTTCCCGCTGGTCAACGTCAACGAAATCTTCCACCTCGACCTGTCGCGCACCAACGTGGTGGACGGCCAGGAAGTGGTGATCGTACGGGACAAGGCACTGCCACTGTTCTACCTCAAGCGCTGGCTGGTCAGCTCCGCCGCTCATGTGGAGCAGGGCGAAGGCCATGTGGTGATCCTTTCGGTGGGCACCCAGCGGATCGGCTTTGTCGTCGACCAGTTGGTGGGTCAGGAAGAAGTGGTCATCAAGCCATTGGGCAAGATGCTCCAGGGCACCCCGGGCATGTCCGGCGCCACCATCACCGGCGACGGCCGCATCGCGTTGATTCTCGATGTGCCAAGCATGCTCAAGCGTTACGCCGCACGGCGTATTTGATTCTGGAGGGGCGGGGCCCAGGGCCGCGCCTCGTCTAACGGAGTGTTTATGGTAGTTAAAGTCCTGGTGGTGGACGATTCGGGGTTTTTCCGCCGCCGCGTCTCGGAAATTCTTTCGGCGGACACGAGTATTCAAGTCGTCGGTACGGCGACCAACGGCAAAGAGGCAATCGATCAGGCGTTGGCGCTCAAGCCAGACGTGATCACCATGGACTACGAGATGCCGATGATGGATGGCATCACGGCTGTGCGGCATATCATGCAGCGCTGCCCGACTCCCGTATTGATGTTCTCCTCCCTGACTCATGAAGGCGCGCGGGTGACCCTCGATGCGCTGGACGCCGGGGCGGTGGATTTCCTGCCGAAGAATTTCGAAGACATCTCGCGCAACCCCGACAAGGTCCGGCAGTTGCTGTGCGAGAAGGTCCATAGCATTTCCCGCAGCAACCGGCGTGCCGGCGCCTACAGCGCGCCAGCGCCTGCGGTTGCACCGAGCCCTGCGCCTGCCCCGGCATCGTCGGGCGGCTTCAATCCGCCTCCGGTGCGCAGCAGTGCCCCGGCGCCCGCACCTGCTCGTCCGGCACCCGCCAGCCCGACGTCGCCGGCACCCAAGCGCAAGGCCTACAAGCTCGTTGCCATTGGTACGTCCACCGGTGGCCCGGTGGCGCTGCAACGGGTCCTGACCCAGTTGCCGGCCAACTTCCCGGCCCCCATCGTGCTGATCCAACATATGCCTGCGGCCTTCACCAAGGCTTTCGCCGAGCGCCTGGACAAGCTGTGCAATATCAGCGTCAAGGAAGCCGAGGATGGCGACATCCTGCGTCCGGGCCTGGCGTTGCTGGCCCCGGGTGGCAAGCAGATGATGATCGATGGCCGCGGCGCGGTGAAAATCCTCCCGGGCGACGAGCGTTTGAACTACAAGCCCTGCGTGGACATCACCTTCGGTTCCGCAGCCAAGTCCTACGGTGACAAAGTTCTGGCGGTGGTCCTCACCGGCATGGGCGCCGACGGTCGTGAAGGCGCGCGCCTGCTCAAGCAGGGCGGCAGTGCGATCTGGGCCCAGGACGAAGCCAGTTGCGTGATCTATGGCATGCCGATGGCCATCGTGAAGGCGGATCTTGCCGACGCGGTGTACGGGCTGGACGACATCGGTAGACACCTGGTCGAGGCGTGCCTGTAATGGATGTGCTCAGCCTGATCGGCATCGTCATGGCATTCGTCGCCATCATTGGCGGCAATTATCTGGAAGGCGGTCATCTGGGGGCTTTGGCCAACGGTCCGGCGGCGCTGATCGTGCTGGGCGGCACCATCGGTGCCGCGCTGTTGCAGTCGCCCATGAGCGCGTTCAAGCGTGCCATGCAGGTACTGATCTGGATCCTGTTCCCGCCTCGCGTGGACTTGGCTGGCGGTATCGACCGGGTGGTGAACTGGAGCCTGACCGCGCGCAAGGAGGGCTTGCTGGGCCTGGAAGGTGTGGCCGATGCCGAGCCCGACAGTTACTCGCGCAAGGGCCTGCAATTGCTGGTCGACGGCGCCGAGCCGGAAGCCATCCGCAGCATTCTGGAGGTGGATTTCTACACCCAGGAAAGCCGCGACATCGAAGCGGCCAAAGTTTTCGAAAGCATGGGCGGCTACGCGCCGACCATCGGCATCATCGGTGCGGTGATGGGCCTGATCCACGTGATGGGCAACCTGGCCGATCCGTCGCAACTGGGCAGCGGCATCGCCGTGGCCTTCGTTGCCACGATCTACGGGGTGGCGAGTGCCAACCTGGTGCTGTTGCCGATCGCCGCCAAGCTCAAGGCCATCGCGTTGCGTCAGTCGCGTTATCGTGAAATGTTGCTGGAGGGGATCCTGTCGATCGCCGAAGGCGAAAACCCGCGCTCCATTGAGTTGAAGCTCCAGGGCTTCATGGACTGATGGGAGACATGGAAAATGGCCCGTCGCAGGCACACTGAAGAACACGTCAACCATGAACGCTGGCTAGTCTCCTACGCCGACTTCATCACACTGTTGTTCGCCTTTTTCGTGGTCATGTATTCGATTTCGTCAATCAACGAAGGCAAATACAAAGTGATCTCCGAGGCGTTGATCGGTGTCTTTACCGACTCCGACCGCGCCCTCAAGCCCATCCCTATTGGCGATGAACGGCCCAAGACAACCACACCGGCCAAGCCGTTGGTCAGGGATGCCGAGCAGGTCGATGCCGGTATTGCCGGCGGCAGCGATCCATTGAAGAGCATTGCCGACGACATCAGTGCGGCGTTCGGCGACCTGATCAGCTCGAACCAGATGACCGTGCGCGGCAACGAGTTGTGGGTCGAGATCGAGCTCAATTCCAGCCTGTTGTTCGGCAGCGGCGATGCCATGCCCAGCGACATGGCGTTCAACATCATCGATAAAGTGGCGGCGATCCTGAAGCCGTTCGATAACCCGATCCATGTCGAAGGCTTCACTGACGACCAGCCGATCCGTACCGCGCAGTACCCGACCAACTGGGAGCTGTCCTCGGCGCGCTCGGCGAGCATCGTGCGCATGCTCGCCATGCAGGGTGTGAACCCCGGTCGCCTGGCGTCGGTGGGCTACGGCGAGTTTCAGCCGGTGGCCAATAACGCCACGGCCGAGGGCCGTGCACGCAACCGTCGCGTGGTGTTGGTGGTGTCGCGAAACCTCGATGTGCGTCGCAGCTTGACCGGCACCGGCACGGCCAATGCAAAACCGGACGCGGCATTGAAGCGCGCTGGCACACAAACTGCACCGACCTCGGACAAGTCGCCGGGACGACAGAGTGCCGTCAATTCTCCGTCACCCGCTTTATAACCGAGCTATTTCTCGGCCGAGCCTGTTTCGGCCGGGAGGAACGATCCGAATGAGAGTCTGGGCAGTTGCCAATCAAAAAGGTGGTGTGGGCAAAACCACATCTTCCATCGCTTTAGCCGGATTGCTGGCCGAGGCGGGCAAGCGCGTGGTCATGGTCGATCTGGACCCCCACGGCTCGATGACCAGCTATTTTGGTTACGATCCCGACAGCCTGGAGCACAGCAACTACGATCTGTTCCTGCACAAGGGCGTCGTGCCCGAAGGCCTGCCGGGGCAGTTGCTGTTGTCCACCAGCGACGAGCGGATTTCCCTGCTACCGTCGAGCACCGCCCTGGCCACCCTGGAGCGGCAGTCGCCGGGGCAGAGTGGCCTGGGCCTGGTCATCGCCAAGAGTCTGGCGCAGCTGTGGCAGGATTTCGATTACGCGATCATCGACAGCCCGCCGTTGCTCGGTTTGCTGATGGTCAACGCGTTGGCGGCCAGCCAGCAACTGGTGATCCCGGTGCAGACCGAACACCTGGCGGTCAAGGGCCTGGAGCGTATGGTCAACACGCTGGCGATGGTCAACCGCTCGCGCAAGCAATCGTTGGCCTTCAACATCGTGCCGACCCTGTTCGACCGTCGCACCCAGGCGTCCCTGGGCACCCTGCGCGTGTTGCGGGACATGTACCCGGATGATATCTGGCAAGGCTACATTCCCGTCGATACCCGCTTGCGCGACGCCAGCCGCGCCGGTCTGACCCCTTCGCAATTCGACGGCAAAAGCCGTGGCGTGCTGGCCTACCGGGCGCTGCTCAAGCACCTGCTGGCCCAACAGCTTGTTTCACAGCAGGTGGCTTAAGTGACGAGGTTTCCCACAGGCATCGTGCTCGCTTGCGAGCGCTCAAGTCCTACCGCATTCATGCCGATAACCTCTTTAAGCGGCGCACTGTTTCTATGAGCCGCCCGATAAAGACAACCTCGCGTCCGCAAATGGCCTTGCAGTCCTATCTGGACGGACTATTGCAGGAAGCGACCGAAGAACTGCCAGTGCAACCGAGCGTGATCGAGGCGTTGCCCGAGACCTTGGAAGCCGAAGGTGTGCTGGATGAATTCCAGGCGGCCGTGCTCGAAGAGCAGGCCCGTGATGCGCAGAAGTCAGTGATAGCGGCGGCGGTGGAGGCACCGTTTATCAAGCCTCAGGTGGCGGTGATGGACGCGCCCGCGCCGATCCTGACGCCGGTCTCGACCGTTGCGCCATTGTTGCAGGGCTTGGTGACGCCGGTAGTGGAAGTTCACTTGCCGCCGAGCAACCCGCCGCCGCCGGTGCCGAACGATGACCGCCCGGCCTGGGCCGCCGAGCCGTTCGAGTGTCTGTTGTTTGATGTGGCCGGGTTGACCCTGGCAGTGCCGCTGGTATGCCTGGGATCGATTTATTCCCTGGCCGGGCAGGAATTGACGCCGTTGTTTGGTCAGCCGGAATGGTTCCTCGGGATCCTGCCGAGCCAGGCTGGCAACCTGAAGGTGCTGGACACCGCGCGCTGGGTGATGCCGGACCGTTATCGCGATGATTTTCGCCAGGGCCTGCAGTACGTGATTTCGGTGCAGGGTTATGAGTGGGGGTTGGCAGTGCATCAGGTCAGCCGCTCATTGCGCCTGGACCCGAACGAGATCAAGTGGCGCAGCCATAGAGGGCAACGGCCATGGTTGGCCGGTACGGTGATCGAGCACATGTGCGCCTTGCTGGACGTATCCGAGCTGGCCGAGCTTATCGCCAGCGGCGGGGCAAAACACCTGGGCGGCTCCAAGCCGGTCCAGAAACCGAAATAAGACAACCCGTGGCGCACAGCGTCGCGGGACAGAACACACGCCGCCACAGGCGGTTTTTCGAGGGGTCAGGGTATGAATGATAAGGCGTCGTCTCTCAAGGGTTCCGAAGATCCGATTTTGCAATGGGTGACCTTCAAACTCGATAACGAAACCTACGGCATCAACGTGATGCGCGTTCAGGAAGTGCTGCGCTATACCGAGATCGCTCCGGTACCGGGTGCACCCAGCTATGTGCTGGGCATCATCAACCTGCGTGGCAACGTGGTCACGGTGATCGACACTCGCCAGCGTTTTGGCCTGAGCTCCACCGAGGTCAACGACAATACCCGTATCGTGATCATCGAAGCCGACAAGCAAGTGGTCGGCATCCTCGTCGACAGCGTCGCCGAAGTGGTTTACTTGCGTCAGTCGGAAATCGAAACCGCGCCTAACGTCGGTAACGAGGAGTCGGCCAAGTTCATCCAGGGCGTCTGCAACAAGAACAACGAGTTGCTGATCCTGGTCGAACTGGAAAAAATGATGAGCGAAGAAGAGTGGTCGGAACTGGAGAGTATCTGATTGATTCTTGAGGTAGCAGTCATTGTCCTGTTCCTTTTTTGGGCAGGCACGCTGGCGATGTTTGTGGCGTACATACGCGGCCAGCGGCAGATCGCCGCTCAGCAGGCCCAGGGCGATGCGCTGCGCGATCAGCGCATCAAGGACCTGGCCAAACGCGTCGACGATTATCAGAACGGTACTGTGCGCATGGGCGAAGCGATCCACGAGCTGCGTGCCGTGGTCGCGCCGTTGCCGGACAAGCTGGCCCAACTGGAACAACGCGACCCTTCCACCCTGTCCTTCGCCCAGGCCGCCCGCCTGGTTGGCATGGGCGCCAGCGTCGACGAACTGACCCAAGCCTGCGGCTTGACCCAGGCCGAGGCTGAGTTGATGAGCAAGCTGCATAAGGGCTGATCGCCTTCGCCCAGACCCAATTGTGGGAGCGAGCTTGCTCGCGATAGCGGTGTAACAGTCAACGAAGCTGTTGAATGTGCGACCGCTATCGCGAGCAAGCTCGCTCCCACAGTTTTTTGTCGTTCACATACCTGAGTATTCCTGCCAACGTAAACCCCTGTGGTGAGGGCGCTGCTCCCTCGCCACAAGAGTGGCCTTACTGGTTTTTGGGATCAGTAATCGTCACCGCGATCGGTCACATCCTTCTCGACACTTGGCGCATTCGGGTCATAGCCCTGGGGAAACTTGCCCTTGAGGTTCCAGGCAAACGCGATGATCTCGGCAATCGTGCGATACAACTCTTCCGGAATGCTGTCTCCCAACTCCATCCGTGCCAACAGCTTGACCAACTCGGCGTTTTCATAGATTGGCACTTCGCTTTCGCGGGCGATGCGCAGGATTTCCTCGGCCAGGGCTTCGTCGCCCTTGGCGGTGAGGGTTGGGGCGTGGTGGCCGTCGTACTTGAGGGCGATGGCCTGGCGGGGTTCAGTGTGGGTCGTCATGCGGTTTCGTCCACCCAGCGTTGTTCCAGGCGTGTCTTGGGGCCTTGCGGCGGTGTGCCGAGGTGGCAGTCCAGGTCGCCGACGTTCAGGCCACAGGTCACCAGGCGCTCACGCAGCGCCGTCAGGTTACTTTCGATCAGGCTCGCGGTGTAGGGCCGCTCCGCCCACAACTGGCTCGACAGGCTGCCGCTGAGCAATTGTGCTTGAACCTGCAGCGGCCCCAGGGGTTCCATGTCGAAGGCCAACTCGACCCGCCAGAGTTGTTGTTTCGGTTCGCGTTCTTCCCGGCGCTCCTGTGGCTGTTCCCGGGGCGGGGTTTCCTCGCGTTGGAATTTGACCTGCAAAGGCACGATGTCCTGCAGGTTGCGCATTGGGATTTCCAGCTGCCAGGTGCTCATCAGCCGGCCATCGTCGGTCAGGCCGGTCTGTTCCAGGCTCGACAACTGATGGCTTTGCAAGCGTGACACCGCAGCGGCTGCCAGGCGCAACAGGTGTTCCAGATCAGCGTCTTCGTCCTGGCCTTTCATCAAGCGCGAGGGCAGGGGAAAACTGGTGGGTTGTGGCTTGGCGCTGACCTGGCCGAGGGTTCCCAAGGCGTTGCGCACGAAGTTGGGCAATACCTGGGCCAAGGTATTGGCGGCGATGATGGCGCTGAGGTTGGTGGACGCAGGCAGGGCCGGTGTCAGTTGAGCAATCAGCTTCAGCAGGTCGCCTTTGAGGTCCGGCGCGAGGCTCGGCTGCCCGGCGAGCAATTTGCTTTCCAGGAACACACCGCTGGCGACCATGGCCTGGGCCAGTCCTTTGGGCGTGCTCAGTTGCTGGACGTCCGGCAGGCCAGCCAGCAGGCGTGTCACCGCGGCGCGCAGCTCGGCGCCAGTGTCGTCAGTGGCCGGAAGGTTTTGCAGGGCGTTGACCAGGCTGTCCAACGAGCCCTGCTGGCTCATTTGCGTGACCAATTGCTGGCTCACCGCCAATTGCTCCTGGCGGTTGCTCAGGGGGATGAATTTCAACGTCTGGGCATCTTGCACCTGAGCGCTCAACAGCGTGCCAATGCGCAGCGGTTGTGGGCTGTCGATATCCAGGGTGCTGCCAGCCTGGGCGGTATTCAGCAGGCTCACCAGCGACCGATACACCGCCGGTTGCCCAGGCAATTGCGGCAACGCCTGGCTGGTGAGCACCTTGCCTTGCAGCAGGGTGCCGACGGGCATCTGTGCGGTGTCGATTCGGGTCAGGGTGGCGACGCTGGAGGCGACGGTCTGTTGCACGGCAATCGCCAGATTGCTGGCCGATGGTTGGGTCACGGCCAGGTTGGTGCCCTGGGGCAGCGGCTGGGTGCTGGTGGCCTGGACGGTGGTTTGCCGGCCGCTCTCCAGGGTGACCTTGAGCAACAGCTGGAAAGTCTGGTCGGCCTGTTTGAGCGACAGCACTTCGGCCTGGGCCATCTGGCCGGAGCCGATCAGACCTTCGGCCGGCGTCAGCAGTTTGAGCAGCTCGCCATTGACCGCTGGCATACGCGTGGTTGCCGTGGCCTGGGGCAGCGGCAGGATGTTCATGTCACCTGTCATCTGCGGTACTAACCTTGGGGAAATAAGCCCTCTTTAGAGTAGGGCATCACATGTATAATGCCGCCCGTCTTTCAGGGAGTGGCAAAAACCTTACAATTGTTTGACGCAGCTCTGTGGAACAGGCCGTCAATGCATCTATGCTGCATCTCTTTAACGGCCGCTGCACCGCCGACTTGAACCGTATAAGGCCCGCGATCCCTTGACCAGTCCTCTTTTGCAAACCGTCGACCTCGCCTGTGAGCGAGACTTGCGGCTGCTTTTCGAACACCTCGAATTGAGACTCTCCAATGGCGATATGGTGCAGGTCAGCGGCCCCAACGGCAGTGGCAAGACCAGCCTGTTGCGCCTGCTGGCCGGGTTGATGCAACCGACCGCCGGCCAAGTGTTGCTCAACGGCCAGCCCTTGCAGAGCCAGCGCAGCGAACTAGCCCGCAACCTGCTGTGGATCGGCCATGCCGCCGGGATCAAGGATTTGCTGACCCCCGAAGAGAACCTCAGTTGGCTCTGTGCGCTGCACCGGCCGGCCGGGCGCGAGGCGATCTGGCAAGCGTTGGCGACCGTGGGGTTGCGCGGTTTCGAAGACGTACCGTGCCATACCCTGTCCGCCGGCCAGCAGCGCCGTGTGGCCCTGGCCCGGCTGTACCTGGACAGCCCGCCGCTGTGGATTCTCGATGAACCGTTCACTGCCCTCGACAAGCAGGGCGTGGCTCAACTGGAAGAACACTTGGCCCGTCACTGCGAAAAGGGCGGTATGGTGCTGCTGACTACCCACCACACCCTGGCCCGGATGCCGTCCGGTTATCGCAACATTGATCTGGGGAACTGGGCCGTATGAGTGTGTTTGGCCTGTTGCTTGCCCGCGAGGCGCGCTTGTTGTTCCGCCGCCCGGCCGAATTGGCCAATCCGCTGGTGTTCTTTGCGATCGTCATCGCGTTGTTCCCGCTGGCGGTCGGTCCGGAGACTCAATTGTTGCAAACCTTGTCGCCGGGGTTGGTCTGGGTGGCGGCGCTTTTATCGGTCCTGCTCTCGCTGGACGGGCTTTTCCGCAGTGATTTCGAAGACGGTTCCCTGGAACAGTGGGTCCTTTCGTCGCACCCCCTGGCCCTTCTGGTTTTGGCCAAGGTACTGGCACACTGGGTTTTTTCTGGTCTGGCACTGGTATTGCTCTCGCCACTGCTGGCGATGATGCTGGGCTTGCCCGCCGCGTGCATGCCAGTGCTGCTAGTGTCGCTGCTGCTTGGCACCCCGGTGCTGAGCCTGCTCGGTGCGGTGGGGGCGGCATTGACGGTGGGACTCAAGCGCGGTGGCCTGTTGCTGGCCCTGCTGATTTTGCCGTTGTACATCCCGGTGCTGATCCTCGGCAGTGGCGCCTTGCAGGCAGCACTGCAAGGCATGCCGGCAATCGGTTATCTGCTGTGGCTTGGGAGCCTGACCGCCCTGGCGATAACCCTGACACCCTTTGCAATAGCCGCTGGCCTGAAAATCAGCGTCGGCGAATAATAATGAGGCCTGGTCAAGAACTGACCACTTCCTTGGAAGTCAAGGCCGCCCCGGCGGTTCGCGATGGCGAGCCGCAACCGTGATGGAAATTGCAATGAACTGGACCTGGTTTCATAAGCTCGGCTCACCCAAGTGGTTCTACGGCATCAGCGGCAAACTGCTGCCCTGGTTGAGCATCGCTGCACTGCTGCTGATTGGCGCCGGCGTGGTCTGGGGCCTGGCCTTCGCCCCGCCGGACTACCAGCAAGGCAACAGCTTCCGCATTATCTATATCCACGTGCCCACGGCGATGCTGGCTCAGTCCGTCTACGTGATGCTGGCGGTGTGTGGCGTGGTCGGGCTGGTGTGGAAAATGAAACTGGCCGATGTGGCCCTGCAATGCGCCGCCCCTATCGGCGCCTGGATGACCGCCGTGGCGCTGGTCACCGGCGCGATCTGGGGCAAGCCGACCTGGGGCTCGTGGTGGGTCTGGGATGCCCGACTGACGTCGATGCTGATCCTGCTGTTCCTGTACTTCGGTCTTATTGCGCTGGGCAACGCCATCAGTAATCGTGACAGCGCCGCCAAGGCCTGCGCGGTGTTGGCGATTGTCGGCGTGATCAACATCCCGATCATCAAGTACTCGGTGCAATGGTGGAACACCCTGCACCAGGGCGCGACCTTCACCCTCACCGAAAAACCGGCGATGCCCGCTGAAATGTGGCTGCCGCTGTTGCTTACTGTATTGGGTTTCTACTGTTTCTTCGGCGCGGTGCTGTTGCTGCGCATGCGTCTGGAAGTGCTCAAGCGCGAATCCCGGGCCAGCTGGGTGAAGGCCGAAGTACAGAACAGCCTGGAGGCCGCTCGATGAGTTTCGCTTCATTCGGCGATTTCCTCGCCATGGGTCATCATGGCCTGTATGTCTGGTCAGCCTATGGCATTTGCCTGGCCGTGCTGGCCCTCAACGTGGCGGTGCCGATCGTGGCCCGCAAGCGGTATCTGCAACAAGAGGCGCGTCGTCTGCGCCGGGAGAACGGTCAGTGAATCCGCTGCGCAAAAAACGTCTTGTCATCATTCTTGCGATCCTGGTGGGGGTCGGAGCCGCGGTCGGCCTGGCCTTGAGCGCCCTGCAGCAGAACATCAACCTGTTTTATACCCCGACCCAGATCGCCAACGGCGAAGCGCCCAAGGACACCCGTATTCGTGCCGGTGGCATGGTGGAGAAGGGCTCGCTGGTGCGCTCCGGGGATTCGCTGGACGTGAAGTTCAACGTCACCGATTTCAACAAGACCGTGACCATCACCTACCGCGGCATCCTGCCGGACCTGTTTCGCGAAGGGCAGGGCATCGTCGCCCTGGGCAAGCTCAATGCCGATGGTGTGGTGGTGGCCGATGAAGTGTTGGCCAAGCACGACGAAAAATACATGCCGCCGGAAGTGACCAAGGCCCTGAAAGACAGCGGTCAGTCGGCGCCCGCTCCCGTGAAGGAGGGTTGATCGATGGCTGCTGGTATCTTTATTCCCGAGTTGGGCCACCTGGCGATGATCCTGGCGCTGTGCTTTGCCCTGGTACAGGCGGTGGTGCCGTTGTTCGGCGCCTGGCGCGGCGACCGTTTGTGGATGAGCCTGGCCCAGCCAGCGGCGTGGGGCCAGTTCGCCTTTATGCTGTTTGCCTTCGGCTGCCTGACCTATGCCTTCATGGCCGATGATTTTTCCGTGGCCTACGTTGCCAGCAACTCCAACAGCGCCTTGCCCTGGTACTACAAGTTCAGCGCAGTGTGGGGCGCTCACGAAGGCTCGCTGTTGCTCTGGGCCTTGATCCTCTCCGGCTGGACCTTTGCGGTCTCGGTGTTCTCCCGACAATTGCCCCAGGTGATGCTGGCCCGGGTGCTGGCGGTGATGGGCATGATCAGCAGCGGTTTCCTGCTGTTCCTGATCGTCACCTCCAACCCGTTCGAACGCATCCTGCCCCAGATGCCGACGGACGGCCGCGACCTCAACCCGTTGCTGCAGGACATCGGCCTGATCGTTCATCCACCGATGCTCTACATGGGCTATGTCGGCTTCTCCGTGGCCTTCGCCTTCGCCATCGCCGCGTTGCTCGGTGGCCGTCTCGATGCCGCGTGGGCACGCTGGTCGCGCCCGTGGACCATCGTCGCCTGGGCCTTCCTCGGCATTGGCATCACCCTCGGCTCATGGTGGGCCTACTACGAACTCGGCTGGGGCGGCTGGTGGTTCTGGGACCCGGTGGAAAACGCCTCGTTCATGCCCTGGCTGGTGGGCACTGCGCTGATTCACTCCCTGGCGGTCACGGAAAAGCGTGGCGTGTTCAAGAGCTGGACGGTGTTGTTGGCCATCGCCGCGTTCTCGTTGAGCCTGTTGGGGACTTTCCTGGTGCGCTCCGGCGTGCTCACGTCGGTACACGCCTTTGCCTCGGACCCCGAGCGCGGCGTGTTCATCCTGATGTTCCTGCTGTTCGTGGTTGGCGGCTCGTTGACGCTGTTCGCCGTGCGTGCGCCGGTGGTGAAGAGCCAGGTCGGCTTCAACCTCTGGTCCCGGGAAACCCTGTTGCTGGGCAACAACCTGGTGCTGGTGGTGGCCGCCTCGATGATCCTGCTCGGAACGCTGTATCCGCTGGTGCTCGATGCACTGTCCGGCGCCAAGCTGTCGGTGGGGCCGCCGTACTTCAATGCGCTGTTCATCCCGCTGATGGCGATCCTGATGGTGGTGATGGCCATTGGCGTATTGGTGCGCTGGAAAGACACTCCGGTCAAATGGCTGCTGGGCATGCTGACACCGGTATTGCTCGGCACGGCGGCCCTGGCCGTGGTGGCCGGGGTCGCTTATGGCGACTTCAACTGGGCGGTGCTGGCGACGTTCATGCTGGCTGCCTGGGTGTTGCTGGCGGGCGTGCGGGACATCTTCGACAAGACCCGGCACAAAGGCCTGATCAAGGGCTTGCCAACCCTGACCCGCAGTTATTGGGGCATGCAGGTCGCCCACCTGGGCATCGCCGTCTGCGCCCTGGGTGTGGTGCTGTCCAGCCAGAACAGCGCCGAGCGTGACCTGCGCCTGGCGCCGGGCGAGTCCATGGACCTGGCCGGCTATCAGTTCGTTTTCGAGGGCGCCAAACATTTCGAGGGGCCGAACTTCACCTCCGACAAAGGCACCGTGCGGGTCATTCGCGACGGTCGGGAAGTGAGCGTGCTGCACCCGGAAAAACGCCTGTACACCGTGCAGAATTCGGTGATGACCGAAGCCGGGATCGATGCCGGTTTCACCCGCGATCTCTACGTGGCGCTGGGCGAGTCCCTGGGCGATGGCGCGTGGGCGGTCCGGGTTCACGTCAAGCCGTTCGTGCGCTGGATCTGGTTCGGCGGCCTGCTGACCGGCCTGGGCGGGGTGTTGGCGGCGCTGGATCGGCGTTATCGAGTCAAGGTGAAAACCCGGGTGCGTGAGACCCTGGGCATGACGGGAGCCACTGCATGAAGCGTTGGTTGATGTTGGTACCGCTGGCGCTGTTTCTGTTGATGGCAGTGTTTTTGTTCCGAGGGCTTTACCTGAACCCGACTGAGTTGCCCTCGGCGATGATCGGCAAGCCGTTCCCGGAGTTTTCCCTGCCTTCGGTGCAGGGCGACAAGAACCTGACCCGGGCTGACCTGCTGGGTAAGCCGGCGCTGGTCAACGTGTGGGGCACCTGGTGCATTTCCTGCCGGGTCGAGCACCCGGTGCTGAATAAACTGGCCCAGAACGGGGTGGTGATCTACGGCGTCAATTACAAGGACGTCAACGCCGATGCCTTGAAGTGGCTCGCCGAGTTCCACAACCCGTACCAACTGGACATTCGCGACGAAGAGGGCTCCCTGGGCTTGAACCTGGGGGTCTACGGGGCGCCGGAAACGTTCTTCATCGACGCCAAGGGCATCATCCGTGACAAGTTCGTCGGTGTGATCGACGAGCAGGTCTGGCGCGAGAAACTGGCCGCCAAGTACCAGGCCCTGGTGGACGAGGCCAAGCCATGAAGCGCTGGTTAGCTGCCGCCATCCTCGGGTTGAGCCTGGTCGGTGTGGCTCATGCCGCCATCGACACCTACGAATTTGCCAACGACGGCGAGCGCGAGCGGTTTCGCGAACTGACCAAGGAGCTGCGCTGCCCCAAGTGCCAGAACCAGGACATCGCCGACTCCAACGCACCGATTGCCGCCGACCTGCGCAAGGAAATCTTCCGCATGCTCGGCGAGGGCAAGGATAACCAGCAGATCATCGATTTCATGGTGGATCGCTACGGTGAGTTCGTGCGCTACAACCCGGCCCTGTCTTCCAGGACCGCGCTGCTCTGGTTCGGCCCCGCCGGGCTGTTGCTCGGTGGTTTTGTCGTCATCGCGCTGATCGTGCGCCGCCGCCGGGTCCAGCGCACAGCTGCCCCGGACACGCTTTCTGTCGAAGAGCGCCAGCGCCTCGACCAACTGTTGGATAAAACCAAGCATGATTGATTTTTGGCTCGCCGCAGGTCTGCTGCTTCTGATTGCCCTGAGTTTTCTGTTGATCCCTGTACTGCGCGGTCGCCGTGCCCAGCTGGAGGAGGACCGTACCGCGCTGAACGTGGCGCTGTACCAGGAACGTGTCGCCGAGTTGCAGGCCGAGCAAGAGGAGGGCGTGCTCAATGCGGCGCAACTGGACACCGGTCGCGCCGAAGCCGCCCGTGAGCTGCTGGCTGACACTGAGGGTGCCGATGCGCCTCGGGAGTCGCGGTTGGGCAAGCCGTTGCCGTTGCTCGCCGCTGTGCTGGTGCCGCTGTTGGGCTTGGGGCTGTACCTGCATTTTGGCGCCAGCGACAAGGTCGAGCTGACCCGCGAATTCGCCCAGGCACCGCAGTCGATGGAAGAAATGACCCTGCGTCTGGAACGCGCGGTGGCCGCGCAACCGGACTCCGCCGAGGGCTTGTATTTCCTCGGCCGTACCTACATGGCCCAGGATCGGCCGGCGGATGCGGCGAAGATCTTCGAGCGCACCGTGGCGCTGGCCGGACGGCAACCCGAGCTGCTCGGGCAATGGGCCCAGGCGCAATATTTTGCCGACGGCAAGAAATGGTCGGACAAGGTCCAGGCCTTGACCGATGAAGCGCTGAAACTCGATCCCAAGGAGGTCACCAGCCTTGGTCTGCTGGGTATCGCCGCGTTCGAAGGCGAGCGCTATCAGGAGGCGATCGATTACTGGGGGCGTCTGCTGGTGCAACTGCCGGAGGGCGACAAGTCCCGTGAGGCGCTGCAGGGCGGTATCACCCGCGCCACCGAGAAGCTGCAGGCCAGTGGCGGCAAGGTCGTCCAGGCCCCGGTGGCCAAGGCTGCGGCCTTGCTCAAGGTGCGTGTCGACCTGGCCCCGGCGCTCAAGGCCAAGGTGCAGCCGGGCGACAGCGTGTTCATCTTCGCCCGCGCGGCTTCCGGTCCGCCGGCGCCGCTGGCGGCCAAGCGCATGACCGTCGCCGATCTGCCCGCCACAGTGGAGTTGGGCGACGCGGACGCGATGATGCCGCAGCTGAAACTGTCGAACTTCCCTGAAGTCCAACTGGTGGCGCGCATCTCGCGGGCCGGTCAACCGACCGCCGGCGAGTGGATTGGCCGTAGCCAACCCCTGGCGAGCAGCACCACGGCGCAGCAACAACTGACCATCGACAGCCCGGACAAATAACAGGAATTCGCCCCATGACCGCCATCGCTCGTATCACCTTGCTCACGCTCGTTTTGGGCTTGAGCGCTTGTGCGGTCCAGCGCCCGCCAGAGCCTTCGGCACCGCTGCCACCCATTGCGCCTTCGACCCCGACCACCAAGCCGGGGCCGTCGACACCACCGGGCAAGCCTGTTACTCCGAACAAACCGGCCAAACCGCTGCCCCGCACCTCCGCCAGCTTCGCTCCGCCGCCGGGAGGCAACAGCCATTGGGATGCCAAGCTGGGAGTCTATGTTCTGGATAATCAGACCAATACCTTCTATCGCCAGCGCACCTATTACCGTTGGAACAACGGCTGGAGCCGCTCCGTCAGCCCGAACGGCCCGTGGGAAGAAACCACCATCGAAGGCGTACCGTCGGGGTTGGGGCGTCAATTCCACTAGGGATTGGCAATTGCCCCGTGGCGAAAGAGCAAGCTCCCTCGTCACAGAGGCTTGTTTGAACCGAGGGTAGGGGGGCGGTGTTTGAGCGAGCAGGGGCCTTCAAGGTTCGACCTGTCATGTTCATCGTCGTAGAATGCGCGCCTTTGCGAGCCTTCATCGGCCAACCGCGTATTTATCGGAGCACCTGACCATGACGACTACCCCGACCGGCGACTACCTGGAAACCCTCTACGAAGGCTACGGCCAGCGTTTTCGGATGGACAAGCTGCTACACGAAGTGCGCACCGAGCACCAGCATCTGGTGATCTTCGAGAACCCGCGCATGGGCCGGGTGATGGCGCTGGACGGTGTGATCCAGACCACCGAAGCCGACGAATTCATCTACCACGAGATGCTGACCCATGTGCCGATCCTCGCCCACGGCGCGGCCAAGCGCGTGCTGATCATCGGTGGCGGCGACGGCGGTATGTTGCGTGAGGTGACCAAGCACGTGGGTGTCGAGCACATCACCATGGTGGAAATCGACGGCACCGTGGTGGATATGTGCAAGGAATTCCTGCCCAACCATTCCAAGGGTGCCTACGACGACCCGCGCTTGAACCTGGTGATCGACGACGGCATGCGTTTCGTCTCCACTACCCAGGAAAAATTCGACGTCATCATTTCCGACTCCACCGACCCGATTGGCCCGGGTGAAGTGCTGTTCTCGGAGAACTTCTACCAGGCGTGCCATCGCTGCCTGAACGATGGCGGCATCCTGGTGACCCAGAACGGTACGCCGTTCATGCAACTGGGCGAAGTTCAGACCACTGCCGGCCGCCTGCGTGGCCTGTTTGCCGACTGGCATTTCTACCAGGCTGCCGTGCCGACCTACATCGGCGGCGCCATGACCTTCGCCTGGGGCTCGACCGACACGGCCTATCGCAAGCTGTCCCGCGAGACCCTGCGCGAGCGCTTCATTGGCAGCGGTATCGTCACCCGTTACTACAACCCCGAAGTTCACATCGGTGCCTTCGCTATGCCGCAATACGTATTGCAGGCGATCAACAAGCCGAGTAACGACTGAATCAAAGCATCACCTGTGGCGAGGGAATTTATCCCCTCTGGGCTGCGAAGCAGCCCTAAAGCAGCGACCCAATGGCGCTGGTACACCGCGCTGTCGGATTCAAGACCGCTACGCGCTCCAGCGGGGATAAATCCCCTCGCCACAACCGTTCCCGCTTGAATGAGTAGGGGCTTTTGTGTTTCCAGATGTTCATTGCACAAAATTTTCACAAAATCTTGCGGACAATCTCCCGCGCTTTATCGCCGTCGGTTATTTAATGGCAATGCCTTAGCCGTTCGTGCAACATTTGCGCACTCGCGCAAGCCCCGGGGCCAGGCATTGGTCGACAGAGGGCGCGCCGTTGTTCTTTTTGTCACTTCAACTCCAATAGGTCCTCAATCGACATGGCAATTCCGGACGCCCTGAGTCAGCAGCGCACCACGCATCGCCTGCTGCAACCGACCGTCAAATCGCACCTGGCCTACACGTTGCTTTGTGCCTTGGTGATGATGGTCATGTTCAGCCTGCTGCGCGTGGCGCTGCTGGTTTATAACCGCGAGATGATTCTCGACACCCCGGCCTCGACCTTCGTTGAAGCGTTCATCAACGGCCTGCGGTTCGACCTGCGCCTGGTGGTCTACCTCTGTATCCCGTTGCTGCTGGCCCTGTTCAGTGCGCGGGCCATGGCGGCGCGTGGGTTCTTTCGTCTGTGGCTGACTGTCACCTCCAGCATCGCGCTGTTCCTGGGCCTGATGGAGATGGACTTCTACCGTGAATTCCACCAGCGCCTCAACGGCCTGGTCTTCCAGTATGTGAAGGAAGATCCGAAAACCGTGATGAGCATGCTCTGGTACGGTTTTCCGGTAGTGCGTTACCTGCTGGCCTGGGTCGGCGGCACTCTCATCCTGAGCCTGGCGTTCAAGGGCGCCGACCGTGCGACTCGCCCTCGTGGGCCTTTCAGCGGCGGCAGCATCGGCACGCGCCAGATTGCCCCGTGGTACGCCCGGATCGTGGTGTTCGTCGTGTGCTTGCTGGTCGCCGTGACCGCCGCCCGTGGCACCCTGCGCCAGGGCCCACCCCTGCGCTGGGGTGATGTCTACACCACCGATTCGAACTTCGCCAACCAGTTGGGCCTCAATGGCACGCTGTCACTGGTGGCGGCGGCCAAGAGCCGGATGTCCGAAGACCGTGACAACATCTGGAAAGCCACTCTCGAGCAGCCCCTGGCACAACAGACCGTGCGCGACATGCTGGTGATGTCCGACGACAAACTGGTGGATACCCAGACGGCCGCCGTGCGCCGTGACTACACGCCGCCGGCCGACAAGACCCTGCCTATCAAGAATGTGGTCGTGATCCTCATGGAAAGCATGGCCGGTCACTCGGTGGGCGCCTTGGGCGCGCCGGGCAACATCACCCCTTACCTGGATAAACTGTCCAAGGAAGGCCTGTTGTTCGACCGTTTCTTCTCCAACGGCACCCACACCCACCAAGGCATGTTCGCCACCATGGCGTGCTTTCCGAACCTGCCGGGTTTCGAATACCTGATGCAGACCCCCGAAGGCAGCCACAAACTGTCGGGCCTGCCGCAACTGCTCAGCGCCCGTGACTACGACGACGTGTATGTCTACAACGGTGATTTCGCCTGGGACAACCAGTCAGGTTTCTTCAGCAGCCAGGGCATGACCACGTTCATCGGGCGTAATGACTTCGTCAACCCGGTGTTCTCCGATCCGACCTGGGGTGTGTCCGACCAGGATATGTTCGACCGCGGCCTGGTCGAGCTCAAGGCACGGGAAAACGGCAAGCCGTTCTATGCCTTGCTGCAAACCCTGTCCAACCACACGCCGTACGCACTGCCGACGCCGTTGCCGGTGGCGCCGGTCACCGACCGTGGCAGCCTGAACGAACATCTCACCGCCATGCGCTACGCCGACTGGGCGTTGGGCCAGTTCTTCGAGAAGGCCCGCAAGGAGCCTTACTTCAAGGAAACGCTGTTTGTCGTGGTCGGTGACCATGGTTTCGGCAATGAACGCCAGATTACCGAAATGGACCTGGGGCGTTTCAACGTTCCGATGCTGTTGATCGGCCCGGGCATCCAGGAGAAGTTTGGCCAGCGCAACCATACCGTGGGTACGCAGGTTGATATCGTTCCGACCATCATGGGCCGTATCGGCGGCCAGGTGCGTAACCAGTGCTGGGGCCGCGACCTGTTGAACCTGCCAGCGGGTGACACCGGTTTTGGTGTGATCAAGCCGTCGGGCAGCGAGCAGACGACGGCGATCATTCGTGACGACAAGATCCTGGTGTTGCCGAAGGAAAAGGAAATGCCGCCGAAGATGTACCGCTATGAATTGGGTGCCAACCCGCATGCGGAAATCATCCCGGATGCACCGGATACCGAGCAGATGAAATTGCAGCTCGAATCGTTCCTGCAGACCGCCACCAAAAGCCTGCTGGACAACACCGCCGGCGTGGTTGACGGCAAGCCGGACTGATTATCGGCGAGCGTAAAAAAAGAGGCCTGCAGAGGCCTCTTTTTTTATGCTTACTTAGTGGTTTATATCTTGCCCAGTAACAGCAGGACCAACAGCACCACCAACACTACACCGATGATACCGGACGGGCCGTAACCCCAACTTCTGGAGTGCGGGAAGACCGGGAGACCACCGATCAGCAGGAGGATCAGGATAATGATGAGTATTGTGCCCATTGTTGATTTCCTTATTGGTCAGTTCTGGAGTGATGCAACTTTCAACTACCAGCACGCATGCGTTAAATCCGGGCGGCTTATTAACTCCGACCTTGGCGTCCTATAAAAAATTCAAAGTTTTTTGTTGTCGTATGGCAGAGCATTTTTGCAGCCCAATACCCTGTGGCGAGGGGGTTTATCCCGGTAGGGTTGCGTAGCAACCCCAAGCCAGGGGCCGCTACGCAACCCACGGGGATAAACCCCCTCGCCACAGAGGCCGCGCTTCGATCAAAACCTATTACGGTTTGCCCCCGCCATTCAGCAATCTGATGGAGCGTGGGTCGCGTCAGGTCCTTCGCTACACTCGATCCATCTTTCCCGGAACAACAAGGCTGTTTGCTATGCAAAATCGCATGATGATCACCGGTGCCGGCTCTGGCCTGGGTCGCGAAATCGCGCTGCGCTGGGCCCGCGAAGGCTGGCGCCTGGCCTTGTCGGATGTCAGTGAGCCTGGCCTTCAGGAAACCCTCAGGTTGGTGCGCGCCGCTGGTGGCGAGGGCTTCGTCCAGCGTTGCGATGTGCGCGACTACAGCCAACTGACCGCGTTCGCCCAGGCCTGCGAAGAGAAGCTCGACGGCATCGACATCATCGTCAACAACGCTGGTGTGGCATCGGGCGGGTTCTTCAGCGAACTCTCCCTGGAAGATTGGGACTGGCAGATCGCGATCAACCTGATGGGCGTGGTCAAGGGCTGCAAGGCCTTCCTGCCGTTACTGGAAAAAAGCCGCGGCAAAATCATCAACATCGCCTCCATGGCGGCCCTGATGCAGGGGCCGGCCATGAGCAATTACAACGTGGCCAAGGCTGGGGTGGTGGCGTTGTCGGAAAGCCTGTTGATCGAACTGGCGCAGCAGGAGATCGGCGTGCATGTCGTCTGCCCTTCGTTCTTCCAGACCAATCTGCTGGATTCCTTCCGCGGCCCGACCCCGGCGATGAAGGCCCAAGTGGGCAAGTTACTGGAAAGCTCGCCGATCACCGCCGCCGACATTGCCGATTACATCTACCAGCAGGTCGCCGAGGGCCAGTTCATGATCCTGCCCCATGAGCAGGGCCGGATGGCCTGGGCCATCAAGCAGAAGAACCCGCAGTTGCTGTACGACGAAATGACCGTCATGGCCGACAAGATGCGCGCCAAGGCCCGTCAGAACCCGAGTTGACCTGAATGCCCGGTGTCCTCAGGATGGCGCGACCCAGCCCTCCTGAAGGACACCCTCATGCTCAATTACTTGTGGTTTTTTCTCGCCGCGCTGTTTGAAATCGCCGGCTGCTACGCCTTCTGGATGTGGCTGCGACAGGGCAAGAGTGCCTGGTGGATCGTGCCGGCACTACTGAGCCTCACGCTGTTCGCGCTATTGCTGACTCGCATCGAGGCGACCTACGCCGGCCGCGCCTACGCCGCCTATGGCGGTATCTACATCATTGCCTCGATTGGTTGGCTGGCCATGGTCGAGCGCGTGCGGCCGCTGGGGTCCGACTGGATCGGGGTGGCGCTCTGTGTACTGGGGGCGAGTGTGATTCTGTTCGGCCCACGGTTCTCGGCCTCTTGAAAGGAGCCGTTTGACCGAGTTTTGCAGGAAGTTTCCTTCAGTCGCCAGAGTCTTGATTGTAGGGGATTACTGAATTCCTGGGGGTGTCTTGAGAACAGGCAACAGGCCGGGCATGGTCAAGGTCCAGACAGTCTTAAGGATAAGAACCATGCTCGTACTCAGCCGCGCTGTGGGTGAATTGATTTCCATCGGTGACGATATTTCCGTTCGTGTGCTGTCGGTCAGTGGCAGCACCGTGCGGTTTGGCGTGGAGGCGCCACGGCACATCGATGTTCATCGCTCCGAAATCTACGAAAAAATCCAGAGAAAAAAGGCCCATGCCGCTCGCAAGGCGTGTTCAGTCGAATAGATGCTTGGGCACGTCGTGCTTGAGCATCAGTTGGCACTGTTCGCTCTCGGGGTCGAAGACGATCAGCGCCTGGCCTTTGGTCAACGCCTGCCTGACCCGCAATACACGGGTCTCCAGGGGGGTGTCGTCACCATTGTCGGTGCCGTCGCGGGTCACGAAGTCCTCGATCAGGCGAGTGAGTGTGTCGACTTCGAGTTGGTCGTGGGGAATCAGCATGGTGTACCTCGGCTAGACATTGTCGCGATGCTACGACCAATGGGCTTTTGCGGCTAGCCTGTGGTTTTTCGGTCATTGCCAATCCTTGTGGCAGTGGGCTTGCTCGCGAAAGCGGTGAGTCAGCTTGCACCAATGCTGAATGTGCCGTCGCCTTCGCGAGCAAGCTCGCTCCCACAATTGGATTGCGATACACCCGCGCGAGCCATGTTGTAAGCCGGAATCGCGAGCTGGCTCAGTTATCCGACCGCTGCCCGATCAGGCTGTCCACCGATGGCACGCGGGTATCGCTTTCCATCTGCGTGTCGTGTTCGATCTGGTGACTGAAACGGTCCAGCGAGCCCTGGGCCGGTTGCGCGTCGCTGGCGAACACCGGCGGGCTGAGGATGTAGGCGCCGAGCAGGCGGCTGAGGGCAGCCAGGCTGTCGATGTGGGTGCGTTCGTAGCCATGGGTGGCGTCGCAGCCAAAGGCGAGCAGGGCGGTGCGGATGTCGTGGCCGGCAGTGATGGCCGAATGGGCATCGCTGAAATAGTAGCGGAACAGGTCGCGGCGTGCCGGCAGGTCGTGCTCCTTGGCCAGTTTCAGCAAGTGCCGCGACAAGTGATAGTCGTACGGGCCACCGGAATCCTGCATGGCCACGCTGACCGCGTGTTCGCTTGAGTGTTGGCCGGGCGCGACCGGTGCGATGTCGATGCCAACGAACTCACTGACGTCCCAAGGTAGGGCCGCCGCCGCGCCGCTGCCGGTTTCCTCGGTGATGGTGAACAGTGGGTGACAGTCGATCAGCAGTTCTTCGCCACTGTCGATAATCGCCTTGAGCGCCGCCAGCAGCGCCGCGACCCCGGCCTTGTCGTCCAGGTGCCGGGCGCTGATATGGCCGCTCTCGGTGAATTCTGGCAGGGGATCGAAGGCCACGTAGTCGCCAATGCCCACACCCAGGGTTTCACAATCGGCGCGGGTGGTGCAGTAGGCGTCCAGGCGCAGTTCGATGTGATCCCAGCTGATGGGCATTTCATCCACCGCAGTGTTGAACGCGTGTCCGGATGCCATCAACGGCAGCACGCTCCCGCGAATGACTCCGGTATCGGTGAACAGGCTGACCCGGCTGCCCTCGGCAAACCGGCTGGACCAGCAACCCACCGGGGCCAGGGTCAGGCGACCGTTGTCCTTGATGGCTCGAACGGCTGCGCCAATGGTGTCCAAGTGGGCTGATACCGCCCGGTCGGGGCTGCTCTTGCGCCCCTTGAGGGTGGCGCGGATGGTGCCGCGGCGGGTCATTTCAAAAGGAATGCCCAGCTCTTCGAGCCGCTCGGCGACATAGCGCACGATGGTGTCGGTGAAGCCGGTCGGGCTGGGGATGGCGAGCATCTCCAGCAAGACCTTTTGCAGGTATTCGAGATTCGGTTCGGGAATTTTGCTGATCATGGAAACTCCTGATGGGTTGAGCGCATGCTCGTTCCCACGCTCTGCGTGGGAATGCAGCCGGTGACGCTCTGCGTCACCTGGACGCGGAGCGTCCCTTGAGGCGCTCCCACGCGGAGCGTGGGAGCGATCTGTAGAGGGCTAGGCCACCGCCTGGCTATGGGGAAACAACAAGTCCACAAAGCGTTCGGCGGTGGGTTGCGGTTCGTGATTGGCCAGGCCGGCACGTTCGTTGGCTTCGATGAACACGTATTCGGGCTGATCGGCCGCCGGCACCAGCAAGTCGAGGCCGACCATGGGGATGTCCAGCGCCCGTGCCGCTCGCACCGCTGCATCGACCAGGGTCGGATGAAGGATGCTTGTGACATCCTCCAGGACGCCGCCGGTATGAAGATTCGCCGTACGCCGTACGAACAGGTGCTTGCCCGCCGGTAGCACGCTGTCGTAGTCAAACCCCGCCGCGCCCAGCGTGCGCTGGGTCTCTGCGTCCATCGGGATTTTGCTTTCGCCCCCGGTAGCGGCTTGCCGTCGGCGGCTTTGGGCTTCGATCAGCGCGCCGATGGTGTGCTGGCCGTCGCCGATCACCTCCGCCGGACGCCGGATGGCGGCCGCCACCACCTCAAAGCCGATCACCAGGATCCGCAGGTCCAGACCCTCGTGAAAGCTTTCCAACAAGACCCGGCTGTCAAACTGCCGGGCCGCGTCGATGGCACTCTGCACTTCTTCGATCGTGCGCAGGTCCACCGCCACGCCTTGGCCTTGTTCACCGTCCAAGGGCTTGACCACCACCCGCTCGTGTTCATCGAGAAACGCCAGGTTATCGTCGGCATTGCCCGCCAATTGCTGGGCTGGCAGGTTCAGGCCAGCGTTTTTCAGCACCTTATGGGTCAGGCTTTTGTCCTGGCATAAAGTCATGCTGATAGCGCTGGTCAGGTCACTCAAGGATTCACGGCAACGCACCCGACGGCTGCCATGGACCAAGGTGAATAACCCGGCCTCGGCGTCGTCCACCTGCACTTCGATGCCTCGACGATGGGCTTCCTCGACGATGATTCGCGCGTAAGGATTGAACGGCGCCTCGGGGCCTGGCCCCAGGAACAGCGGTTGGTTAATGCCGTTCTTGCGCTTGATGGCGAAGGTCGACAGGTTGCGGAAACCGAGTTTGGCGTAGAGGTTTTTTGCCAGGCGGTTGTCATGCAGGACCGACAGGTCCAAGTAACTCAAGCCGCGGCTCATGAAGTGCTCGACGAGGTGGCGTACCAGTACTTCGCCAACACCCGGCCGTGAGCATTGTGGGTCCACGGCCAGGCACCAGAGGCTGCTGCCGTTTTCCGGATCGTTAAAGGCCTTTTGATGATTCAGGCCCATGACGCTGCCGATCACGGCGCCGCTGTCGTCGTCTTCGGCCAACCAGTAGACCGGGCCGCCTTCGTGACGCGGGGTCAAGCGTTTCGGGTCGATGGGCAGCATGCCCCGGGCCTGGTACAGCTGGTTGATGGCCTGCCAGTCGGCGTCACTTTGCGCCCGGCGAATCCGAAAGCCACGAAACACCCGCGTGGCCTGGCGATAGTCGCTGAACCACAGGCGCAAGGTGTCGGACGGATCGAGGAACAACTGCGCCGGTTCCAGCCCCAGCACCTGCTGGGGCGCGGCGACGTACAAGGCAATGTCGCGTTCGCCGGCTTGTTCGTTGAGCAGTTCCCGGGCCAGGCTTGCCGGGTCCGGGAAGGTGTGACCGATCAGCAATCGGCCCCAGCCGCAATGCACCGCGATCGGGTCGGCGCCCAATTCGCTGCCGTCTTCGGCCAGGCGCGCCTGCAGGCGTTCATAGGAGGGCGCCTGGCCACGCAAGAGGCGTTGGTTGTGAACGGTTGCATGAGGTTTCATCAATCAGATTCCTTGCTCGCTGAGCCACAGGTTCAGCGCTGCCAGTTGCCACAACCGCGAGCCACGCAACGGCGTGAGTTGGCCGTTGGGGTCGGTGAGCAAGCGGTCGAGCATGGCCGGGTTGAACAGACCGCGATCCTGGCTGGGATCGAGCAGCAGTTCACGGACCCAGGCCAGCGTGTTGCCTTCCAGGTGCTTGAGGCCAGGCACTGGGAAATAGCCCTTCTTGCGGTCGATCACCTCGCTGGGAATCACCCGCCGGGCGGCCTCCTTGAGGACTTGCTTGCCGCCGTCGGGCAGCTTGAATTTCGCCGGGACCCGCGCCGAGAGTTCCACCAGCCGGTAGTCGAGGAATGGCGTGCGCGCTTCCAGGCCCCAGGCCATGGTCATGTTGTCCACGCGTTTGACCGGGTCGTCCACCAGCATCACCGTGCTGTCCAGGCGCAAGGCCTTGTCCACCGCCGCATCGGCGCCAGGCTGGGCGAAATGCTCTTTGACGAAATCACCGGCGGCGTCGTTGGCCGTCAGCCATTTGGGCTGCACGGTGGCGGCATATTCTTCGTAGCTGCGATCAAAGAAGGCTGCGCGATAGGCCGCGTACGGATCGCTGGCGCCGTCCACTTGCGGGTACCAGTGGTAACCGGCGAACAACTCGTCGGCACCCTGGCCGCTTTGCACCACTTTGCAGTGCTTGGCCACTTCCCGGGACAACAGGTAGAAGGCGATGCAGTCGTGGCTGACCATCGGCTCGCTCATGGCACGAAATGCCGCGGGCAGTTGTTCGATGATCTCTTTTTCGTCGATGCGCAATTGGTGATGACGGGTGCCGTAGTGCTTGGCGATCAGGTCCGAATACTGGAACTCGTCACCGCGCTCGCCGCCGGCATCCTGGAAACCGATAGAGAAGGTCGACAGGTCTTCTACGCCGACTTCCCGCAGCAGGCCCACGAGCATGCTCGAGTCGACGCCGCCGGAAAGCAGCACGCCGACATCGACGGCGGCGCGCTGACGAATGGCGACCGCTTCGCGAGTGCTGTCGAGCACCCGGTCGATCCAGTCTTCCAGGTTCAGGTTCTGCTCATCGGCCCGGGGACCGTAGGGCAGGGTCCACCAGGTTTTCTGCTCGGTGCGGCCGTCGGCTTCGATGCGCATCCAGGTGGCCGGCGGCAGTTTTTCAACACCGGCCAGCAAGGTACGTGGGGCCGGGACTACCGCATGGAAATTCAGGTAATGATTGAGGGCCACCGGGTCGAGCATCGGGCTGATGTCACCGCCTTTGAGCAAGGCTGGCAATGCCGAGGCAAAACGCAGGCGCTGGCCGGTGCGCGACAGGTACAGCGGCTTGACGCCGAGGCGGTCGCGGGCGATGAACAGCCGTTTGGCATCGCGCTCCCAGATGGCGAAGGCGAACATGCCGTTGAGCTTGGGCAGCAACGCTTCGCCCCAGGCATGGTAGCCCTTGAGCAACACCTCGGTGTCGCCACCGGAATAAAAGGCATAGCCCAAGCCTTCGAGCTCGGCCCGCAGTTCCGGGTAGTTGTAGATCGCACCGTTGAAGGCCAGGGACAGGCCCAGTTGATTGTCGATCATCGGCTGGGCCGAACCGTCGGACAGGTCCATGATTTTCAGGCGCCGATGGCCCAGGGCAATCGGGCCCTGGCTATGAAAACCCCATGCGTCAGGGCCGCGAGGGGCCAGGTGATGGGTGATTCGCTCTACGGCCGCAAGGTCCGCAGGTTGTTGATCGAAACGTAACTCTCCAGCTAATCCGCACATAAGTCCTTACCGGTTTTTCCGTTGGGGAGGGGTCAAGCAGCACGCGCCGACATGGCGGGTACCCTGAAACTGACCGGGGGGATTGCTGTGAGTTTTAGATCGATGCGTTATAAGCCGATGGGTGGCGGCGTTTGGTCTGCCCCATCATCCCAGGGAGAACTTGTACCTAGTGTGGGAGCGAGCTTGCTCGCGATAGCAATGTGTCAGTCAATTCAGTGCTGGCTGAGCCACCGCCATCGCGAGCAAGCTCGCTCCCCCAGGTTTTTTTGGTGGGCCAGCGATCGGCGCTAGGCCTTGCCCCGAACCAACGCCCGCAACGCAAACCGATTCGGATGGCAGGCTTCGGCCACGCTGCGGGGCAGGGGCAGCGGCTCGTTGTCCAGCCAGGCGGCGATCAGTTCCCCCGACAGCGGTGCGCTGATCAGGCCCCGTGAGCCGTGGCCGCTGTTGACGTACAGGCCATCGAGCCACGGGCAGGGCTTGTCGGGTACCTGGCGAGCGTCCTTGCCCAGGGCCGAATACGCCTCGGTGAAGGCCTGGCGGTCAGCCAGCGGACCGACAATCGGCAGGTAGTCCGGGCTGGTGCAACGGAACGCCGCGCGACCTTCCAAGTGTTGCGGATCCAGGGTGCTGGCATTCAGGCGCTCCACCAGATCCAGGGAGATTTCTTCCAGCATCTGCAGGTTGCCGGCGTGTTCCGCAGCGGTAGGGGTCAGGTCGTCGCTCTTGAAGTCGAAACTGGCTCCCAGTGTGTGCTCGCCCTGCCTTGGCGGGGCGACGTAGCCTTCGGCGCAGACCACCGTCGCCAGGCTCTGGCTGCGGGCGGTCTGTGGCAGGCGGGTGATTTGCCCGCGAATGCGCTTGAGGGGCAAGTCGGCAGCGGGTTCGAAACGCTTGATCTCGGCGGCGCTGGCGAGAATTGCCACCGGCGCGCTGGCCAGGCAACGTTCGCCGTCCCAGGCCTGCCATTGGCCGTCGACTCGGCGCAATTGCAACACTTCATGATGGGGCTGCACGTCAATCGTCGGCCCCGAGGCCTGCCAGCGACACAATGCTGGCGGATGCACCCAGCCGCCTTCGGGATAGAACAAACCGCCACAGGCCAGGCCAATGCCGGAGCGTGCCTCGGCCTGTGGCTGATCGAGCGCATGCAGCAGATCCTGGGGAAACGCCTCGGCCAGTTGCGCCTGGCGCTCGGCTTCCTTGGCGTTGAAGGCCAGCTGCAAGACCCCGCAACCGTCCCAGTCAACGCCGCGTTGCAGATGTTCCAGAGCGCGCCGGGTGTAGCCGAAACCGCTGAGGATCATTTGCGACAACGCCGTGCCGTGGGCGGAAAGCTTGAGGTACAGCACGCCCTGCGGGTTGCCGGACGCTTCCTCGGCCAAGCCGGCATGACGTTCCAGCAGCGTCACCCGCCAGCCCCGGGCCGCCAGGCTGGCCGCGCTGGCACAACCGGCCAAGCCGCCGCCGATCACCAGCGCCCGACGCTCGCCGCTCTGCGCGGCAGGGCGGGCGTACCAGGGTTTTGCCGGAGTTGGCGCGGGTGTCTGCTCCGGCCAGCCGAGAAACACACCACGCAGGATTTCCCACTTATGACCGATACCCGGCGTGCGTTTCATCTTGAAGCCCGCTGCGTTCAACAACCGCCGTACCCAGCCGGTGCTGGTGAAGGTACTGAGGGTAGCGCCAGGCGCCGACAGCCGGGCCAACTCGGCGAACAGCTCGGCGGTCCACATGTCGGGGTTCTTTGCCGGCGCGAAACCGTCCAGGAACCAGGCGTCGACTTGCGCGTCCAGCTGCGGCAATTGTTCCAGGGCATCACCGATCAATAAGGTCAGTGTCACGCGCCCATTGGCCAATGCCAAGCGTTGGAAACCCTGGTGGATCGCGACATATTGCTCAAGCAATTGGTCGGCCTGACGTTTGAGTTGCGGCCACAAGACCAGGGCCCGGCGCAGATCTTCCAAGCTCAACGGATATTTCTCGACACTGACAAAATGCAGTCGGGCACCTGCCGGTGCGCACTGCTCGAACAGCTGCCAGGTGCAGAGGAAATTCAAGCCGGTGCCGAATCCGGTCTCGCCGATCACCAATCGCCCGTCATCCGGCAGCGCGGCAAAGCGCTCGGCCAGATTGTTCTGTTCAAGGAACACATAGCGGGTTTCGTCCAGGCCCGACTGGTCGGAAAAATACACGTCGTCGAACACCCGCGAACGCGGGCGACCCTGGTCATCCCAGTCGAGTTGGGCGTGGTGCTGGATGGGCGTCATGGCAGGCTCGGTGAAAACTGGAGGGCCATTCTAACGGATCGGTATCGGCTTGCTTGACCCATCGCAACAGAGCGTTGTTCTTGATGGAATCTGCTGCACCCGGCTGCCTCCAATCCGCTAGTCTTGCCCCAATCCCTGGAAGGAGCTGTTCATGTTCGAATCCGCTGAAATCGGTCACGCCATCGATAAAGAAACCTTTGAAGCCGAGGTGCCGGCCCTGCGTGAAGCGCTGCTCGAAGCTCAATTCGAGTTGCAGCAGCAGGGGCGTTTCCCGGTCATTGTGCTGATCAACGGTGTTGAAGGCGCGGGCAAGGGCGAGACGGTGAAGTTGCTCAACGAGTGGATGGACCCGCGGCTGATCGAAGTGCGCACCTTCGACCAGCAGACCGACGAGGAGCTGGCGCGACCTCCGGCCTGGCGTTATTGGCGGATGCTGCCGGCCAAGGGGCGCATGGGGATTTTCTTCGGCAATTGGTACAGCCAGATGCTGCAGGGGCGGGTCCACGGCGAGTTCAAGGACCCACGGCTCGACCAGGCGATCAATGCCGCCGAGCGCCTGGAGAAAATGCTCTGCGATGAAGGCGCGCTGATCTTCAAGTTCTGGTTCCACCTGTCCAAGAAACAGATGAAAGCCCGGCTCAAGGGGCTCAAGGACGATCCACTGCACAGCTGGCGCATCAGCCCGCTGGATTGGCAGCAATCCCAGACCTATGACAAGTTCGTCAAATACGGTGAGCGAGTGCTGCGTCGCACCAGTCGCGATTACGCACCGTGGCATGTGATCGAAGGCGTGGACAGCTGTTATCGCAACCTCGCGGTAGGAAGGATTCTGCTCGAAGGATTGCGCCAAGCCTTGGACCGGCCGAAGGTCAAATCGGAAAAAGTGAATGTGGCGCCGCTGCCGGCGCTGGACGATCAGGTGACGCTGATCGGTAGCCTGGACATGACGCTGCGCCTGGACAAGGCCGATTACGAAGAACAACTGATTACCGAGCAGGCGCGGTTCGCCGGTTTGCTGCGGGACAAGCGCATGCGTCGTCATGCCCTGGTGGCCGTCTTCGAAGGCAACGATGCGGCGGGCAAAGGCGGGGCGATCCGGCGAGTCGCGGCGGCCCTCGACCCACGGCAGTACAGCATCGTGCCGATTGCCGCGCCCACCGAAGAAGAGCGCGCCCACCCGTACATGTGGCGGTTCTGGCGGCATATCCCGGCGCGGGGCAAGTTCACCATGTTCGACCGCTCCTGGTATGGCCGGGTGTTGGTGGAGCGGGTCGAGGAGTTTTGCAGCCCGGCCGACTGGCTACGGGCCTACAGCGAAATCAACGACTTCGAGGAGCAGATCGCCGACGCTGGCGTGGTGGTGGTCAAGTTCTGGCTGGCCATCGACAAGGAGACTCAACTGGAGCGCTTCCAGGAACGCGAGGAAATTCCTTTCAAGCGCTTCAAGATCACCGAAGACGACTGGCGCAATCGGGACAAGTGGGACGCTTACCGGGCAGCGGTGTGCGACATGGTGGACCGCACCAGCACCGAGATTTCCCCGTGGACACTGGTGGAGGCCAACGACAAGCGCTGGGCGCGGGTCAAGGTGCTACGCACGCTGAACCAGGCACTGGAGGAGGCGTTCGAGCGCTCGGAAAAACAGGCTCGTCAGTCGAAGAAGGGCAGCATCAGGCGATGAGTGCGCATACGCGAGGTGAATGATTGTCGCGGTCGGTTATGCAGTGGATTTATGCTCGATTCACTCTTAACTGACAACAACAATGAGGTACAGCCATGCGTGAAGTGGTGATCGTCGACAGCGTACGGACCGGCCTGGCCAAGTCCTTTCGCGGCAAGTTCAACATGACCCGTCCGGACGACATGGCGGCTCACTGCGTCAATGCCCTGCTGGCGCGCAACGACATCAACCCGGCCAGCGTCGAGGACTGCATCGTCGGTGCCGGCTCCAATGAAGGCGCCCAGGGTTACAACATCGGTCGCAACGTGGCGGTGCTCTCGCAGTTGGGCATCGGCACGGCCGGCATGACCCTCAACCGCTTCTGCTCCTCGGGCCTGCAAGCCATCGCCATCGCGGCCAACCAGATTGCCTCCGGTTGCAGCGAGATCATCGTTGCCGGTGGTGTGGAGTCCATCAGCCTGACGATGAAAAGCGTCAACACTGACAACCTGATCAACCCATTGCTCAAGGAGCAAGTGCCGGGGATTTATTTCCCCATGGGCCAGACGGCCGAGATCGTTGCTCGGCGTTACCAGGTCAGCCGCGAGGAGCAGGACCGCTACGCCTTGCAGAGCCAGCAACGCACCGCCCAGGCCCAGGCAGCCGGGTTGTTCAATGATGAAATCGTGCCGATGGCGGTCAAGTACAAGGTCGAGGACAAACACACCGGTGCGGTGCAGATCCTCGATGGCGTGGTCGATCGTGATGATTGCAATCGTCCGGACACCACCTATGAAAGCCTGGCTGGCCTGAAACCGGTATTCGCTGAAGACGGTTCAGTGACGGCGGGCAACTCGTCGCAATTGTCCGACGGAGCCTCGATGACCCTGGTGATGAGCCTGGAAAAAGCCCTGGCGCTGGGGCTCAAGCCCAAGGCGTTTTTCCGTGGGTTTACCGTGGCGGGGTGCGAGCCTGACGAGATGGGCATCGGTCCGGTGTTTTCGGTGCCAAAGCTGCTTAAGGCCAGGGGCTTGCAGGTTGCGGATATCGATTTGTGGGAGCTCAACGAGGCATTCGCTTCCCAATGCCTGTACAGCCGCAATCGTCTGGAAATCGATCCCGAAAAATATAATGTCAACGGCGGTTCTATCTCCATCGGCCACCCGTTCGGCATGACCGGCTCGCGCCAGGTGGGGCATTTGGTGCGCGAGCTGCAACGGCGCAACCTGCGCTACGGCATTGTGACCATGTGCGTGGGTGGTGGGATGGGGGCTACGGGGTTGTTCGAGGCGGTGAGATAAGCGCGAATTGATTGATGGCGAGGGTGATTGTGTGTGGCGAGGGGATTTATCCCCGCTGGGCTGCGAAGCAGCCCTGAAGCCTCACACCTCGGTCTGTCAGAAACACGTTAATTTGCCTGGAAGGGGTTGCTGCGCAACCCAGCGGGGATAAATCCCCTCGCCACAGGGTTGTGTGCCGGCTGATGAACCGCATTCAGCTGGCGACCTGGGTCAGCTGTCGCATCCGCCCGACATACGCTTCTATCTCCCGTTCTGCAGCCTCGCGGCTGGCGAACGGACCTTCCTGGGTGCCTTCCCGGGTATTGAAATAAAACTCGCCATTAACCCGGCAGATCCGGTCGCTGCGAAAAATCGTCGTGGGGGCGGGATCCTGGGCGCGTTTGCCAAGCATGGCGAATCTCCAAAAGGGCGGCGAGGTTGTCTCAAAATTGAGCATATGTGTTGTCCTTGATTCGCGCCCGGCGAACCGATCGACGGCAGCGACCTATACAATTCCATGGGCGGCCTCTGCCCAACTGTCCCTGTGTCTTGGCGTGATAGGCGCCTAGAATGGCCGTTCATGTCTTGAGCTTCGAGGGTTGCATGCACATATCGTCCGGTCGCTGGGTCTATGGCCTGTTCCTGGCCCTGTTGACGGCCTTGCTGTGGGGCATCCTGCCGATCAAGCTCAAACAAGTGTTGCAAGTGATGGATCCGGTCACCGTGACCTGGTTTCGTTTGCTGGTGTCCGGCGGCTTGTTGTTCATCTACCTGGGGGCTACCCGTCGCTTGCCTAGTCGCACGGTGCTCGGCCCCCGTGGTGGGTGGCTGGTGGCGATGGCGGTGCTCGGGTTGGTGGGCAACTACGTGTTGTACCTGATGGGCCTGAACCGCTTGAGCCCCGGCACGGCGCAACTGGTGGTGCAGATGGGGCCGATCATGTTGCTGGTCGCCAGCCTGTTTGTGTTCAAGGAACGTTTCAGCGTGGGGCAGGGCATTGGCCTGGCGGTGCTGTTGATCGGCTTCGCGCTGTTTTTCAACCAGCGCCTGGGCGAGTTGCTGACCTCCCTGAGCGACTACACCGCCGGGGTCTTGATGGTGTTGCTGGCCTCTACAGTCTGGACGTTCTATGCCTTGGGCCAGAAGCAACTGTTGACGGTGTGGAATTCGCTGCAGGTGATGATGGTGATCTACCTGTTCTGTGCGTTGCTGCTCACACCTTGGGTGCACCCGTTGGAGGCACTGCAACTGAGCCCTCTGCAAGGCTGGCTGTTACTTGCCTGCTGCCTCAACACCCTGATTGCCTACGGCGCGTTTGCCGAGGCGCTGGCCCATTGGGAAGCCTCGCGAGTCAGCGCGACCCTGGCGATCACACCGCTGGTGACCTTCGCCGCAGTGGCGCTGGCCGCCTGGTGGTGGCCAGACTATGTACATGCCGAGCAAATCAATTTGTTGGGGTACGGCGGGGCGGTGCTGGTGGTGCTGGGATCGGCGCTGGTTGCCCTGGGCCCGTCGCTCATCGCAGGGCTCAGGGCCCGGCGCGAGCGGCTGGCGCCAGGGCGTTAACAACGCAGAGACGATACAAGGCTACTGTGGGAGCGAGCTTGCTCGCGATGACGGCCTGACAGTCGATGTCGAGTCGACCGGCCCTATCGCGAGCAAGCTCGCTCCCACATTTGATCTCCATGGGATGCAGGCTCAGCCCTGGCTACCAGCCTCCAGCATATTCTCCGGCCTTACCCAGGCGTCGAACTCCTCATCGGTCAGGTACCCCAGTTGCAGCGCCGCCTCACGCAAGGTCAACCCTTCGCCGTAGGCTTTCTTGGCGATCTCGGCGGACTTGTCATAGCCGATGTGCGGGTTCAGCGCGGTCACCAGCATCAATCCACGTTCCAGGTGCGCGGCCATTTGCTCGGCATCCGGCTCGAGCCCGGCGACGCAGTGCTGTTGGAAGTTGCTGCAGCCATCGGCCAGCAGGCGGATCGATTGCAGCAGGTTGTGGATGATCACTGGTTTGAATACGTTCAGCTGTAAATGGCCCTGGCTGGCGGCGAAACCGATGGTCACGTCGTTGCCCATGACCTGGCAGGCCAGCATCGACAAGGCTTCGCACTGGGTCGGGTTGACCTTGCCGGGCATGATCGAACTGCCCGGTTCGTTGGCCGGCAATTTCACCTCGGCAAACCCGGCCCGTGGCCCGGAACCCAGCAGGCGCAGGTCGTTGGCGATCTTCATCAGGGTGACGGCGAGGGTTTTCAGTGCGCCGGACAGGGCGGTCAGCGGCTCATGCCCGGCCAGCGCCGCGAACTTGTTGGGTGCAGTGACAAACGGCAGGCCGGAGAGTGCCGCCAGTTCAGCGGCGATGGCTTCGCCAAAACCATGGGGCGAATTGAGCCCCGTGCCCACCGCAGTGCCGCCCTGGGCCAGCTCACAGACCGCTGGCAGCGCGGCGCGGATTGCCCGTTCGGCGTAATCGAGCTGGGCAATGAACGCCGACAGTTCCTGGCCAAACGTGATCGGCGTGGCATCCATCATGTGGGTGCGACCGGTCTTGACCAGCTTCATGTGGCGCGCCGCCAGTTCTGCCAGCCCGCCAGACAACTCACCGATGGCCGGTAGCAATTGCTGCTGGACGGCCTGGACGGCGGCAATGTGCATGGCGGTAGGGAAGCAATCGTTGGAGCTCTGGGAGCGGTTGACGTGGTCGTTGGGGTGCACCGGGCTCTTGCCGCCGCGGGGGTTGCCCGCCAGCTCGTTGGCGCGCCCGGCGATCACTTCGTTGACGTTCATGTTGCTCTGGGTTCCGCTGCCGGTCTGCCAGACCACCAAAGGGAACTGGTCGTCATGCTTGCCGTCTAGCACTTCGTCGGCGGCCTGTTCGATCAGGCGGGCGATGTCGGCGGGCAGGTCGCCATTGCGGTCATTGACCCGTGCGGCGGCTTTCTTGATCAGCGCCAGGGCGTGCAGCACCGACAGCGGCATGCGTTCGTTGCCAATGGCAAAGTTGATCATGGAACGCTGGGTCTGGGCGCCCCAGTAGGCGTCATCCGGGACTTCCACCTGGCCAAGGCTGTCGGTTTCGATACGGCTCATCGGGTCAAACTCCTGTAGGGCTGAATGCGCAGTTTAGGCCCTGATGGGCGGCACCGGTTCCCTCAATCTAGGGGCGGCCGGTTCGGTCCGTCAATCGGACCCGGCAAGCTTCGGGGTTGAGGCCCGGCGTTTTTTAGGCGCAGAATGGTCGCCCTTGGGGTTTTACCTCGCCAGCTATGAAAGGAAACTCGATGACCCGTCTTCGTGCCATCTGTACCGCAGTTGCTCTGGTGTGTGCCAGCGGCCCTGTTTTCGCCGATACCGCCAGCCACAACGCCAGTGCCGAAGCGTTCCTGACCTTGGCCCATGCTGACAAACTGGGAACCCCGGTGTACATGCAAGTGCAGCAGATGTTCGCCCAGCGCTTTGAACAGACCAAGGCGCCCGAGTCGAAAAAAGCCACCCTGGAAACCTACCAGGCCAAGGCCAATGCCGCCCTGGACCAGGCCATCGGCTGGAACAAGCTCAAGCCGGACATGGTCAAGCTCTACACCAGCAACTTCAGCGAATCGGAGCTCAAGGACCTGGTAGCTTTCTACCAGTCGCCATTGGGCAAGAAAGTCCTGGAAAAAATGCCGCAGCTGACCCAGCAATCGGCCCAGATGACCCAAGCCAAGCTTGAAAGCGCGGTGCCAGTGGTCAACAAGCTGCTGGCGGACATGACGGCCGAGCTTGAGCCAAAAGCCGCCGCACCTGCCCCTGCCAAGAAAAAGCCGTAAGCGGAGCCTGGTATGAGCATGCTACAACGCATCGAATCGACGCTCGGGCTCTTGCAGCCCGAGCACCTGCAAGTGCTGGATGAAAGCCACATGCATAGCCGTGGGGTGCAGACCCACTTCAAGGCCGTGGTGGTCAGCCGGCAGTTCGAGGGGCTCAATCGCGTCAAGCGCCACCAGAAGGTCTACGGCACGCTGGGCGAGCTGATGGGCGAATTCCATGCGTTGGCGCTGCATACCTACACTCCCGAGGAGTGGGCGCAGATCGAGGCAGCTCCGGCTTCGCCGACCTGTGCCGGTGGCAGCAAGCACTGACCACCGGTGGTGAGGAGCTATGTGTGGCGAGGGGATAAATCCCCTCGCCACACATATGCAAGCTATGGAATTGCAGTCCTGTAACCCAAATGTTTTTGTTAGAATCCGCAACGCGCCGCTCACCCGGCGCGTTTTTTTTCGTATCCGGTTCACCCTTTACGAGGGTAGCCACCTGGAGAAACACCCATGACACAACCCATTGTCGTGGCGGCACTGTATAAGTTCGTCACCCTTGAAGATTACGTCGAGCTGCGCGAGCCCTTGCTCAAGGCCATGCTCGACAACGGCATCAAAGGCACGTTGCTGATCGCCGCAGAAGGCATCAACGGCACGGTCTCCGGCACCCGCGAAGGCATCGACGGCCTGCTGGCCTGGCTCAAGAACGATCCGCGCATGATCGACATCGACCATAAAGAGTCGTACTGCGACGAGCAGCCGTTCTACCGGACCAAGGTCAAGCTCAAGAAAGAAATCGTCACTCTGGGCGTTGAAGGCGTGGACCCGAACAAGCAGGTCGGCACCTACGTCGAGCCGCAGGACTGGAACGCGCTGATCAGCGATCCCGAAGTGCTGTTGATCGACACCCGTAACGACTACGAAGTGTCCATCGGCACCTTTGAAGGCGCGATTGACCCCAAGACCACCAGCTTTCGTGAGTTCCCTGAGTACATCAAGGCCAACTTCGACCCGGCCAGGCACAAGAAAGTCGCGATGTTCTGCACCGGCGGCATTCGCTGTGAAAAAGCTTCGAGCTACATGCTCGGCCAGGGTTTCGATGAGGTCTATCACCTCAAGGGCGGCATTCTGAAGTACCTCGAAGAGGTGCCTCAGGAAGAAACCAAATGGCGCGGCGACTGCTTCGTGTTCGATAACCGTGTGACCGTTCGCCACGACCTCAGCGAAGGCGACTACGATCAATGTCATGCCTGTCGCACACCGGTCAGCGTCGAAGACCGCGCCTCGGAACACTATGTACCGGGCATCAGCTGTCCTCATTGCTGGGATAAGCTGAGCGAGAAGACCCGTCGCAGTGCCATCGACCGGCAAAAACAGATCGAACTGGCCAAGGCCCGCAACATGCCGCACCCGATCGGCTACAACTACAAGCAGTCATCTTCCGAGGCTTGAACCATGGCGCCACGCCTGCTCTATGTGTTGGACCCGATGTGTTCCTGGTGCTGGGGTTTCGCGCCGGTGGCCGAGGCACTGGTCGAGCAGGCTCACGCCGCTGGCGTCGAACTGCACCTGGTGGTGGGCGGTTTGCGCACGGGCAGTGGCTCGGCGCTGGAGCCGACCACCCGGCGCTACATCCTGGAGCACTGGCAGGCCGTCACCCAGGCCACCGGCCAACCCTTCAAGGTTGAGGGGGCGTTACCGGATGGTTTCGTCTACGACACCGAGCCGGCCTGCCGGGCCGTGGTGACGGCCCGTAGCCTGGCGCCAGACCTGGCCTGGAAGCTGGTGAAGCTGATCCAGCAGGCTTTTTATGTGCAAGGCCGCGACGTGACCCATGCCAGCGTCCTGGTGGAACTGGCCGAACAGGCCGGGTTGCCACGCATCGAATTCGCCGCGGCATTCGACCGTGCCGATCTGCATGCGGCCACCGCTGCGGATTTCACCTGGGTGCAGGACCTGGGGATTGCAGGGTTCCCCACGTTGCTGGCCGAACGTGACGGCCAGCTGGCTTTGCTCACTAACGGCTACCAACCCCTGAGCCAATTGGCTCCCTTGCTGGGACGCTGGCTGGAGCGTGCGGCCTGTGCCTGACCTGGCGGATGACGCACCGGCCACGCGGCGCATCGATCGGTTGAGCTGGGCAGAAATTCGCAGGCTGGCCCTCAAACACAAAAAAGCCCTGTGGATCGCCAACGGCGTAGCGGTGCTGGCGACGCTGTGCAGCGTACCAATCCCATTGTTGTTGCCGCTGTTGGTGGACGAGGTCCTGCTGGGCCGTGGCGACGCGGCGTTGAAGGTCATGAACCAGGCGCTGCCGACGGCTTGGCAGAGCGCTGCCGGCTATATCGGCCTGATGCTGTTGGTGACCTTGGCCCTGCGCTGCGGCGCGTTGCTATTCAACGTGTTGCAGGCGCGATTGTTCGCCAGGTTGGCCAAGGATATCGTCTATCGCATTCGCGTCCGCTTGATCGAACGCCTCAAGCGTATTTCCCTGGGCGAATACGAAAGCCTGGGCAGTGGCACTGTGGCAGCTCACTTGGTCACCGACCTGGACACCCTCGACAAATTCGTTGGCGAAACCCTAAGCCGTTTCTTGGTGGCGATGCTGACCCTGGTGGGCACCGCCGGCATTTTGCTGTGGATGCACTGGGAGCTGGCACTGCTGATCCTGTTGTTCAACCCGTTGGTGATCTACGCCACGGTGCAGTTGGGCAAACGGGTCAAGCACCTCAAGAAACTGGAGAACGACAGCACCTCGCGGTTCACCCAGGCCCTGACCGAAACCCTGGATGCCATCCAGGAAGTGCGTGCGGGCAACCGCCAGGGGTATTTCCTCGGTCGTTTAGGGCTGCGCGCCAAGGAGGTGCGCGATTACGCGGTGAGTTCACAGTGGAAGACCGACGCCTCGAACCGTGCCAGTGGTTTGTTGTTCCAGTTCGGTATCGATATCTTCCGCGCCGCGGCCATGCTCACCGTGCTGTTTTCCGACCTGTCCATCGGCCAGATGCTGGCGGTGTTCAGTTACTTGTGGTTCATGATCGGTCCGGTGGAGCAACTGCTCAATCTGCAATACGCCTTTTATGCCGCCGGCGGTGCGCTGTCGCGGATCAACGAACTACTGGCCCGTGCCGACGAGCCGCAATACCCCGGCGGGGTCGACCCGTTCAAGGGGCGCGACACCGTGGGCATCGACATTCAGGGGTTGAGTTTTGGGTATGGCGAGGAACTGGTACTCGACCAGTTGAACCTGTCCATCGCGCCGGGCGAGAAAGTAGCTATTGTCGGGGCCAGCGGCGGCGGCAAGAGCACCCTGGTGCAATTGTTATTGGGGCTGTACACGCCGCAGGCCGGCAGCATCCGTTTCGGCGGCGCCACGCAGGAGGAGATCGGCCTGGAAACCATTCGGGAGAACGTCGCCGTGGTGTTGCAACACCCGGCGCTGTTCAACGACACGGTGCGTGCCAACCTTTCCATGGGCCGAGAATGCAGCGACGAGGCCTGCTGGCAGGCACTGGAAATTGCCCAGCTCGATGCCACGGTGCGGGCGCTGCCCCTGGGCCTGGAGAGCGTCGTCGGGCGTTCCGGGGTGCGGCTGTCGGGCGGCCAGCGTCAGCGGCTGGCCATTGCCCGCATGGTCCTGGCCGAGCCACGGGTGGTGATTCTCGATGAAGCCACCTCGGCGCTGGATGCCGCCACTGAATACAACCTGCACCAGGCTCTGGCGCGGTTCCTCAGTGGACGCACCACGCTGATCATCGCCCACCGGTTGTCGGCGGTGAAACAGGCCGATCGGGTACTGGTATTTGACGGTGGTCAAATCGCCGAGGACGGTGATCATATGCAACTGATTGCCGAGGGTGGTTTGTACGCCCGACTCTATGGTCACTTGCAACAGATACAGCAACCTTGAGTTTCCTATGCTTTTCTGCGCTTAGTATCTGAAAAAACTCAGGGAAACTCCGCGACTTCCTCCGAATTTCAAGCCAAAGCCCATCGATCCTTCATCCGGTCATTCGAAGGGTTGAAAACTAGCCTAGGCTGTGGAGTCAGGAGCGGAATTCTCGCGGATGTTCATCCGGCAGCGCCTGTGCAAGGGACCTCATGAAGCAAAAGCAGACTCTCGCAACACCACGGCTGCTGGGCATCGTCTGGCCCTTTATTGCCGTAGTGTTATTTCAAGCCTTGCTTGGAGGCGTCAGCCTTTATGTCTTGTCTGCGGTTCGCGGCTATGTGGCGGGGGAAAGTCTGTGGTCCAAGGGCCAGAAAGACGCCATCTATTACCTCAATCTGTATGCCGACAGCCGTGACGAGGCGATTTTTCGCAAATACCAGCAAGCCATCGCCGTACCCGAGGGCGGCCATGAACTGCGAGTAGCGCTGGATCGCGAGCCGCCGGACCTGGAAGCAGCAAGGGCAGGCATTCTCAAGGGCGGCAATCACCCGGACGACGTGTCCAGTGTGATCTGGCTTTATCTGAATTTTCGTCACTTCAGTTACCTGGAAGAGGCTATCGATCTCTGGACGGTGGGCGACGGTTATCTGATCGAGCTGGATAACGTCGCCCGGCAAATGCACGACAGCATTAGCGCAGGGCAGGCTTCGGAAAGCGACATCCGGGGCTGGAAGGCCCAGATCTTTGCGATCAACGACTCCGTCACTCCGGCTGCCAAGGCCTTCAGCGATGCGCTGGGGGAGGGCTCGCGCTTTATCCTGCGCCTTTTGCTGGTGACCAACTTCGCCACTGCCTTGGGGTTGATCGTCCTGGCGTTGTTGCGGACCCATAAATTGCTGGCCCAGCGACAGGTCTTTGCCAGCGCGCTGCAACTGGAGAAGGAGCGTGCGCAGATCACCCTGCAATCGATCGGCGACGGGGTGATCACCACCGACGTGGAAGGCGCCATTGCCTACATGAACCCCGCTGCCGAGGCGATGACCCACTGGAAGGCCGAACACGCAACGGGATTGCCCTTGGCTGCGCTGTTCAATCTGCTCGACGACAATGCACAGACCGAGGGCTTGACGCTGATCGAGCATATCCTCAGCGGTCGGCTCAGTGGCGCCAGCGAACATTCCAAGCTGATCCAGCGTCTGGACGGCAGCACGGTGTCGGTGACCCTGGTGGGGGCGCCGATCCGTCACGCAGGCAAGGTCAGCGGCGCCGTGCTGGTGCTGCATGACATGACCCAGGAGCGTCAATACATCGCCAACCTGTCGTGGCAGGCCACCCATGATGCACTGACTGGCCTGGCGAATCGTCGGGAGTTCGAATATCGCCTGGAACAGGCCTTGCACAACCTCACCCGCCAGGTCGGGCGCCATGCCTTGATGTTTCTCGACCTGGACCAGTTCAAGTTGGTCAATGACACCTGCGGCCATGCGGCGGGTGACGAGTTGTTGCGGCATATCTGCGCCTTGTTGCAGTCGGGCCTGCGCGAAAATGACACCCTGGCCCGGCTGGGTGGCGATGAGTTCGGCATCCTGCTGGAGAACTGTGCGCCGGAGGCGGCGGAAAAAATCGCTGAAGGGCTGCGCCAGACAGTGCAGAACCTGCACTTTGTCTGGAAGGGCCGGCCGTTCGTGACCACCGTGAGCATCGGCCTGGTGCATATCGCCCAGAGCCCGACGACCCTGGAGGCGTCCCTGCGCGCCGCCGATATGGCCTGTTACATGGCCAAGGAAAAGGGGCGCAACCGGGTCCAGGTCTATCATGCGGACGACTCGGAGTTGTCCTTGCGCTTTGGCGAGATGGCCTGGGTCCAGCGCTTGCACATGGCCCTGGAGGAAAACCGCTTCTGTCTCTACGCCCAGGAAATCGCCGCGCTGGGCCCGGGTGACCATGGCGGTGGGCACATTGAAATCCTGTTGCGCCTGCATGACGAAGCCGGGCGAATGATTCTGCCGGACAGTTTTATTCCGGCGGCAGAGCGCTATGGCCTGATGACCTCCCTGGACCGTTGGGTGGTGGAAAATGTCTTCAAGATCATCCGCCAGTGCTTGAATGAGTCGCGACAGGCGCCCATGGCCATGTGTGCGATCAATCTGTCAGGCACTACTATCGGAGATCAGGCGTTCCTCGACTTCCTGCGTAAACAGTTCGCGGCCTACTCGATTCCGCCAGAAATGATTTGTTTTGAAATTACCGAAACCAGCGCCATTTCGAATCTGGGCAGTGCCATTCGCTTTATCAATGAACTCAAGAGCTTGGGTTGCTATTTCTCGCTGGATGACTTTTGCGCCGGAATGTCTTCATTCGCTTACCTGAAACATTTACCTGTAGACTTCCTGAAGATCGATGGGAGTTTCGTAAAGGATATGCTGGACGACCCGATTAACCGTGCAATGGTCGAGGTGATCAATCATATCGGCCACGTCATGGGTAAGCGCACCATTGCCGAGTTTGTTGAGACCGCCCAGATCGAGCAGGCATTGCTGGAGATTGGTGTGGATTACGCTCAAGGGTATGTGATCGAGCGCCCGCAATTGTTTACCTGTGACACCTTGCAATGTAGGCCGGCCCGGCCTCAGCCGTTGTTATTCAAGGCCCCCGGCACGTTCCGCTGAACCTCTTGTTGATCCGGAAAAATCACAATCAAAAGGAGCCCGACAGTGATCGACACATTCAACCGAACAGGCCCGCTCATGGACGCCAAAAGCTATCCGCAATGGGCACAACAGCTCATTACCGATTGCAGCGAGAGCAAACGCCGGGTTGTCGAACACGAGCTGTATCAGCGCATGCGAGACAACAAGCTCAGCGCCAGGACCATGCGCCACTATCTCATCGGTGGTTGGCCGGTCGTTGAACAGTTCGCTTTATACATGGCACAAAACCTCACCAAGACCCGTTTTGCCCGACATCCCGGCGAGGACATGGCGCGTCGCTGGTTGATGCGCAATATTCGTGTCGAACTCAACCATGCCGATTACTGGGTGAACTGGGCCGCCGCCCATGGCGTGACCCTGGAAGATCTGCAAGCACAGCAGGTGCCGCCGGAGCTGCATGCGTTGAGCCACTGGTGCTGGCATACCAGCTCGTCGGACTCGCTGATCGTGGCAATCGCCGCGACCAACTATGCGATCGAGGGGGCAACCGGGGAGTGGTCGGCGCTGGTGTGTTCCACCGGCGTCTATGCCTCGGCTTTCGCCGAGGAAGACCGCAAACGGGCCATGAAATGGCTGAAAATGCACGCCCAGTACGATGACGCCCACCCTTGGGAAGCCCTGGAAATCATCTGCACCCTGGCAGGCATGAACCCAAGCAAAGCCTTGCAAATGGAGCTGCGCCAGGCCGTGTGCAAGAGTTATGACTACATGTACCTGTTCCTGGAGCGCTGCATGCAACTGGAGCAGTCTGAGTCTGTGGGCAAATCTTCTTCGGCCCGTGAGCGCCTGGCGCTGGCCGGAAGCTGATTTCCACCGCTACAGATAGCCACAACCCATGTGGGAGCGAGCCTGCTCGCGAAGAGGTTTGACAGTCGACGGGGAGGTTGACTGCTAGACCGCTATCGCGAGCAGGCTCGCTCCCACTGTTGTTTTGGCTGATCTCCAGATCCATGCCCACCGCCACTCCCTTGTGGGAGCGAGCTTGCTCGCGATAGCGGTGGGTCAGTTTGTGGGGATGTTGGATGTGCTGGCCCTAGCGCGAGCAAAGCTCGCTCCCACAAGGGATTTCGGTGTGCTTGGCGTCTGTGTCAGCCCGCCATCGCCAACCGGTTACGTCCCTCGCGCTTGGCCACGTACAGTGCGCTGTCGGCCCGTCGCAACAGGCTTTCGGCTGATTCCCCTGGCAGCAGGGTCGCGCAACCCAGGCTGACCGTCAGTTCAATGCGTGTCCCTGCGGCGAAATAATCCTGTACCTGGGCGGCATAACGCAGGCGTTCACCGACCAGGGCCGCGGCATCGCGGCTGGTGTTGGAGAGCAGGATCAGGAACTCTTCGCCACCGAACCTGAACACCATGTCGACGTTGCGCAACTGATTCTTGATCGACTCGGCAACGGATTTGAGCACCTCGTCGCCGACGCCATGCCCATGGCTGTCGTTGATGCGCTTGAAATGATCGATGTCGAGCATCAGCAGGGACAAGGGTTGCAAATGACGCCTGGCCATGTCGATTTCACGCACCAGGGTCTGGTCCATGGCGATGCGGTTGCCGGTGCCGGTCAACGGATCGCGCAGCGCGCTCTGGGTGGCGGCTCGGTAAAGCAGGGCATTGCGCAGCGGATACAGCAACGTCGAGAGCACCGATTCGAGGTCGCTCTGTTCTGCCTCGGTGAAGCGTTGGTTGCGACGGAATACCAGCTCGCCCAAGTGTTCGCCTTCATGGCTGAGGGTGTAGCTGAGGGTGTGATGTCCGCGCTGACCGAATTCGAGACGCAGATCGCTGGGCTTGTGCTGGTAGGCCAGTGCGTCCAGGGGCACCAAGCGCTGAACTTCCCGGAAAAACAGGCCCAGGATGCGTTGTGGCTCCAGGCTGGTCTGCAATTGTTGGCCCAGTTGCTGGCGCAATTGCGAAAGGCTGACCGAGCGTGGCACGAGCGGCGACGGCTGGGCGAAGCCCAGGCGCTGCAACTTGGCGCTGTCGAAGTCTATCGCGTTGATCTGGGTGGGCGTTTTCATTTGGCGTTAGCCCCTAAGCTAAATCTGTCCTGCCGGGCTGGGTGATGCGGCTTTAGGTGGCGCGTCGTACTGGTCCTTCAGCCCCGTAGGACATCTGATTTGAGTTTAGTCCGCTTTCCCTGTCAGGCGTAAGACTCGTCTCAACGTCCGTTCCCCGCCGAACATGGCGTGTTTGAGGATATTTAGAGCGAAAGTCGTGCCATTCAGTTCATTAGAATAAAAACCTAGGTAAATCAAATAATTGGCCATTAGGTGCGAACGCCGCGTCAGCATTTGGGCGACATCGACTTGGCGTTTCGCCTGGCTGAGCACCAAGAAAGTCTGCGTCGTGACGGTAAATCGACGCGACGCAGAGAAGGGCAGTTATTGCGCGTTGAAGGCTTGGCCGTTGATGCCGGTGCTGTCCGGCCCCATCAGGTACAGGTAGACCGGCATGATTGCTTCAGGTGTTGGATTATTGAGCGGGTTTTCCCCTGGATAGGCCTGGGCGCGCATGCTGGTACGGGTCGCGCCTGGGTTGATGCTGTTGGCGCGCACGGGGGCGACGGTGTCGACTTCGTCGGCCAGGGTCTGCATCAGCCCTTCGGTGGCGAACTTGGACACGCCGTAAGCCCCCCAGTACGCCCGCCCCTTGCGCCCGACGCTGCTGGAAGTGAACACCACCGACGCGTCCTTGGAGAGTTTGAGCAGGGGCAGCAGGGTGCTGGTGAGCATGAACATGGCGTTGACGTTCACATGCATCACCCGCATGAAGTTCTCGCCAGACAGTTGCTCCAGCGGCGTGCGTGGACCAATGATCGAGGCATTGTGCAGCAGGCCGTCCAAATGACCGAACTCGGTTTCGATCATGGCCGCCAGTTCATCGTATTGATGGGGCAGGGCGGTTTCGAGGTTGAATGGGATCACCACCGGTTGCGGATGGCCGGCCGCTTCGATTTCATCGTAGACCTGGGTCAGGTTGGCTTCGGTCTTGCCCAGCAACAGCACGGTGGCGCCATGAGCGGCGTAGGCCTTGGCGGCAGCAGCCCCGATACCGCGACCGGCACCGGTGACCAGGATGACCCGGCCAGTGAGCAGGTCGGGACGGGCGGAATACTCAAACATAAAAAACCTCACGAAACAGAACAAATGCGCGCTGATGCGCGCATGTGGCGAAGGGATTGATCTGTGGCGAGGGGATTTATCCCCGCTGGGCTGCCAAGCAGCCCCAAATTTTTGCACGTTGGCCTGATGCTGTAGCAGAGGCGCTTCGCGCCTCAGCGGGGATAAATCCCCTCGCCACAAAAGCGGCGACAACAGTGAGTGCGGTCAGCTCAGCAACCGCACAACGCGTTATCCAGCACTTTGCGCAGCGCCGAGGGGTGATCGATGACCACATCCGCGCCCCAGTGTCGGGGGTTGTCGTCCGGGTGGATGTAGCCGTAGGTCACTGCACAGGTCTTGGTACCGGCGCTGCGCCCGGACTCGATGTCCCGCAGGTCGTCGCCCACGAACAGTACGCTGGCCGGGTCCAGGTCGAGCATCTTGCACGCCAGGGTCAAGGGCTCCGGGTCCGGTTTGCTGTTTTTCACGTGGTCAGGGCAGATCAGCACCTTCGAGCGCTCGGCCAGGCCCAACTGCTGCATGATCGGCTCGGCGAAACGCACCGGCTTGTTGGTGACCACGCCCCAGATCAGGTTTGCCGCTTCAATATCGGCCAGCACCTCGGCCATGCCGTCGAACAGGTGGCTGTGGACCGCGCACCCCTTGAGGTAGCGGTCGAGGAACTCCTGGCGCAGTTCCTCGAACCCCGGTGACTCCGGATCCATGGAAAAGGTCACCGCGACCATCGCCCGGGCACCGCCGGAAATCTCGTCGCGAATGTGCTGCGTATTCATCGGTGGCAAGCCGCGGTCGGCGCGCATGGCCTGGCAGATGGCGATGAAATCCGGCGCGGTATCGAGCAGCGTGCCGTCCATGTCGAAGAGAACCGCTTTGAGACGCATCGACTTACTCCTCGCGCAGGGTCTGGATCATGTAGTTGACGTCCACGTCGGCGGCCAGCTTGTAGTGCTTGGTCAGTGGGTTGTAGGTCAGGCCGATGATGTCCTTGACGGTCAGCCCGGCCATGCGGCTCCAGGCGCCCAGTTCGGAGGGCCGGATGAATTTCTTGAAGTCATGGGTGCCGCGCGGCAGCAGCTTCATGATGTATTCAGCGCCGATGATGGCGAACAGGTACGCTTTCGGGTTGCGGTTGATTGTGGAGAAGAACACCTGGCCGCCGGGCTTGACCATGCGAAAGCACGCGCGGATGACCGATGACGGATCCGGCACGTGTTCGAGCATTTCCAGGCACGTGACGACGTCGAACTGCCCGGGCATTTCCTCGGCCAGGGCCTCGGCGGTGATCTGCCGGTATTCCACGCTGACGCCGGACTCCAGTTGATGCAACTGCGCAACCGCCAACGGCGCTTCGCCCATGTCGATGCCCATTACGCTCGCTCCGCGCTGGGCCATGGCCTCGCTGAGGATGCCGCCGCCACAGCCGACGTCGAGGACCTTCTTGCCGGCCAGATTGACCCGTTCGTCAATCCAGTTGACCCGCAGCGGGTTGATGTCGTGCAGCGGTTTGAATTCGCTTTCACGGTCCCACCAGCGATGGGCCAGGGCTTCGAATTTGGCGATTTCGGCGTGGTCAACGTTGCTCATGTGCAGATCCTCGAAAAGCTTGAAAAATCGTGTGCCCCGAGCCGTGGCTCCAGGGGCGGGTTATTCGTTATGGCCGCTGATTCGACGACCCCAGGCCTGGGCCGTGGCGGTCAGTTGCGACTCGTCCAGGCGGGTCAGCCGGCCATCTTCCAGCAACGGCTTGCCGGCCACCCACAGGTGTTTCACGCAATCGCGGCCCGTGGCGTAGATCAGTTGCGACACCGGGTCGTAGACCGGCTGCTGGGCCAGGCCAGACAGGTCAAAGGCCACCAGGTCGGCGGCCTTGCCGACTTCCAGGGAGCCGACCGTCGCTTCGATGCCCAGCGCCCGGGCGCCATTGAGCGTGGCCATGCGCAACGCCCGGTGGGCGTCCAGGGCCGTGGCCGAACCGGCGACAGCCTTGGCCAGCAATGCGGCGGTGCGCGTCTCGCCGAGCAAATCCAGATCGTTGTTGCTCGCTGCACCGTCGGTGCCGACCGCCACATTGACCCCGGCCTGCCACAAACGCTCGACCGGGCAGAAGCCGCTGGCCAGCTTCAAATTCGATTCCGGACAATGGATCACGCTGCAGTTGCTTTCTACCAGCAAGGCCTGGTCTTCATCGCTGACCTGAGTCATGTGCACGGCTTGAAAGCGCGGCCCCAAAAGCCCTAGCCGTCCCAGTCGGGCCAGCGGCCGCTCAGCGGTGTTATCCACAGCCTGCTGCACTTCGAAGGCGGTTTCATGAACATGCATATGAATCGCCGCGTCCAACTCCTCGGCGATCACGCGGATTTTCTCCAGGTTCTCGTCGCCCACGGTGTAGGGCGCATGTGGGCCGAATGCGACTTTGATCCGTGGATGGTGCTTGAGGTCGCCAAAAAGCTCGATGCCCTGACGAATGGCGTCGTCGGCGCTGGCGGCGCCGGGGATGGGGAAATCGAGGATCGGAATGGCGATTTGCGCGCGGATGCCGCTGTTGTGTACGCGTTCGCTGGCAACCTTGGGGTAGAAGTACATGTCAGAGAAGCAGGTGATGCCACCCTTGATCTGTTCGGCGATTGCCAGGTCGGTGCCATCGCGCACGAAATCTTCATCGACCCATTTGGCTTCGGCCGGCCAGATGTGCTGTTCGAGCCAGGTCATCAAGGGCAGGTCGTCGGCCAGGCCACGGAACAAAGTCATTGCCGCGTGGCCGTGGGAGTTGATCAGGCCCGGGCTGAGCAGCATGCCCGGTAACTCGCGGACCTGGGTGGCATTGCACTTCAGGGCTTCGGCCCGCGGGCCGATGAACACGATGCAGCCGTCGCGAATGCCCAGGCCATGATCCTTGAGCACCACACCGGCGGGTTCGACAGGCACCAACCAGGTCGGCAGCAGTAATAAGTCGAGCGCAACGGCAGGCTTGGGCATCGTGGAACGGTTCCATGGGTTATAAAGGATGGCGAAGTATACCCGAGCGTCTTCGCGGAGGGATCGCTATAATCGGCGGCTTTTGTTCATGAGTGCGGGGTGAGGGATGCGCGATCGACTGTTGGCTGCGGAGAAAGTGAAGGCCATCGATTGGCGGGATGGTGCCCTGTACCTGCTGGATCAGCGTGTGTTGCCGTTCGAGGAAAACTGGATCGGCTACACCAGCGCCGCTGGTGTAGCCGAGGCCATTCGTTCGATGGTGGTACGTGGCGCGCCAGCCATTGGCATCAGCGCCGCCTATGGCGTAGTGCTGGCCGCACGGGCCAGAGTGGCCGAAGGGGGTGACTGGCAGGCGGCGCTGGAAGCCGATTTCGCCTTGCTGGCCGATTCCCGGCCGACAGCGGTGAACCTGTTCTGGGCTTTGGACCGCATGCGTGAGCGGCTTGTGCGCTTGAAAGAGCACGCCGAGCCATTGGCTGCCCTTGAGGCCGAAGCCATCGCCATCCATGAAAGCGACCGCGAAGCCAATCTGACCATGGCCCAGCTTGGGGTCGACCTGATCCGCAAGCATCAGGGCAACGCCCAGGCCATCCTGACCCACTGCAACACCGGCGCCCTGGCCACCGGCGGTTTCGGCACGGCCCTGGGGGTGATTCGCGGTGCGTTCCTCGAAGGCATGGTCGAGCGTGTCTATGCCGACGAAACCCGACCATGGCTCCAGGGCTCGCGCCTGACCGCGTGGGAGCTGGCCAACGAAGGCATCCCGGTGACCCTCAACGCTGACTCCGCCGCCGCCCACATCATGAAAACCAAAGGCGTGACCTGGGTGATCGTCGGCGCCGACCGCATCACCGCCAACGGTGACGTGGCGAACAAGATCGGCACTTATCAACTGGCGGTCTGCGCCATGCACCATGGGGTGCGCTTCATGGTGGTGGCACCGAGTTCGACCATCGACATGAACCTGGCCAGCGGGGACGACATTCCGATCGAAGAACGCGACGGGCGCGAGCTGCTGGAAGTCGGCGGCAAACGGGTCGGGGCGGATGTAGAAGCGTTCAACCCAGTGTTCGACGTCACTCCGGCGGACCTGATCGACGCCATCATTACCGAGAAGGGCATTGTCGAACGGCCAGACACGGCGAAAATGGCGCAGTTGATGTGTCGCAAGCGGTTGCACTGAAGGCTTTCAGTGTCTGATCTGCCGCCTTCGCGAGCACGCTTGCTCCCACATTGGTTCGTGTTGTGACCCGAATCTCAGGCATGCACAGTCTCCTGTGGGAGCGAGCTTGCTCGCGATGAGGCCCGCAAAGCCAGCAAATGAGCCTGAATCGGGGCGAAAATCTTCATTCGCAGCGTCTCTGAGCCCCTCTCGTCCTCTATCAGCCTGTCACCGGTCAACTAACTATGCTCCATGCGCATCAGGGGGATAGGTGCGTGGCGGCTCTTGTGATAACATCCGGCGGTTTCCAGGGCTGCCTCGCGAGGTAGCCTTTACTGCGCAGATCCATGGCATAACTCGTTGATTTGTCGTAAGTCGCTGCATGGCACTTGTTCTGCAGCGGCGAGCTTCGTTCGTCCCATCTGGATGTGACGAGGTTTCACCAGAAAAAGGAATCAGGCTTCTCATGGGCGAACTGGCCAAAGAAATCCTCCCGGTCAATATCGAAGACGAGCTGAAACAGTCCTACCTCGACTACGCAATGAGCGTAATCGTCGGGCGGGCGCTGCCGGATGCGCGCGATGGCTTGAAGCCCGTGCACCGGCGCGTGCTGTTCGCGATGAGCGAGCTGGGCAACGACTTCAACAAGCCGTACAAGAAATCCGCCCGTGTCGTCGGCGACGTGATCGGTAAGTATCACCCCCACGGTGACACCGCCGTGTACGACACCATCGTGCGGATGGCCCAGCCATTCTCCCTGCGCTACCTGCTGGTAGACGGCCAGGGCAACTTCGGTTCCGTGGACGGCGACAACGCCGCGGCCATGCGATACACCGAAGTGCGCATGACCAAGCTGGCCCACGAGCTGCTGGCCGACCTGCACAAGGAAACCGTGGACTGGGTGCCGAACTACGACGGCACCGAAATGATCCCGGCGGTCATGCCGACCCGTATCCCCAACCTGCTGGTCAACGGCTCCAGCGGTATCGCCGTGGGCATGGCGACCAACATCCCGCCGCACAACCTCGGTGAAGTCATCGACGGTTGCCTGGCCCTCATCGACAATCCCGAGCTGACGGTCGATGAGCTGATGCAATACATCCCCGGTCCGGACTTCCCGACCGCCGCGATCATCAACGGTCGTGCCGGCATTATCGAAGCCTATCGCACCGGCCGTGGCCGCATTTATATGCGCGCCCGATCGACCATCGAAGACATCGACAAGGTCGGTGGCCGCCAGCAGATCGTCATCACCGAACTGCCGTACCAGCTGAACAAGGCTCGTCTGATCGAGAAGATCGCCGAGCTGGTGAAAGAGAAGAAACTCGAAGGCATCACCGAGCTGCGTGACGAGTCCGACAAGGACGGTATGCGCGTCGTGATCGAGCTGCGTCGCGGCGAAGTGCCTGAGGTAATCCTCAACAACCTCTACGCCCAGACCCAGCTGCAAGCGGTGTTCGGTATCAACATCGTGGCGCTGATCGATGGTCGTCCGCGGATCCTGAACCTCAAGGACCTGCTGGAAGCCTTCGTGCGTCACCGTCGCGAAGTGGTCACCCGCCGCACCGTGTTCGAACTGCGCAAGGCGCGCGAGCGCGGTCACATCCTCGAAGGCCAGGCTGTTGCCCTGTCGAACATCGACCCGGTCATCGCCCTGATCAAGGCCTCGCCAACGCCGTCGGAAGCCAAGGAAGCGCTGATCAGCACACCTTGGGAGTCCACCGCGGTGGTGGCGATGGTCGAACGTGCCGGTGCCGATTCGTGCCGTCCGGAGAACCTCGACCCGCAATACGGCCTGCGCGAGGGCAAGTACTTCCTGTCCCCGGAACAGGCCCAGGCCATCCTGGAACTGCGTCTGCACCGCCTGACCGGTCTGGAACACGAGAAGCTGCTGGCCGAGTACCAGGAGATCCTCAACCAGATCGGCGAGCTGATCCGCATCCTCAACAGCGCCACGCGCCTGATGGAAGTGATCCGCGAAGAGCTGGAAGTGATCCGCGCCGAATACGGCGATGTGCGTCGCACCGAGATTCTCGATGCGCGCCTGGACCTGACCCTGGGTGACATGATCCCGGAAGAAGAGCGCGTGGTGACCATTTCCCACGGCGGCTACGCCAAGACCCAACCGCTGGCCGCCTACCAGGCCCAGCGTCGCGGTGGCAAAGGCAAGTCGGCTACGGGCGTCAAGGACGAGGACTACATCGCCCACCTGCTGGTTGCCAACAGCCACACCACGCTGTTGCTGTTCTCCAGCAAGGGCAAGGTGTATTGGCTCAAGACCTACGAAATCCCTGAAGCGTCCCGTGCGGCGCGCGGTCGTCCGCTGGTCAACCTGCTGCCGCTGGACAGTGACGAATACATCACCACCATGCTGCCGGTGGAGGAGTACACCGAAGGTCACTTCATCTTCATGGCCACCGCCAAAGGCACCGTGAAGAAGACCCCGCTGGAATCCTTCAGTCGTCAGCGTAGCGTTGGCCTGATTGCTCTCGAATTGGACGAAGGCGACGTGCTGATTTCCGCCGCCATCACCGACGGCGAGCGCGAAGTCATGCTGTTCTCCGACGGCGGCAAGGTCACCCGCTTCAAGGAATCCGACGTTCGCGCCATGGGCCGTACCGCCCGCGGCGTACGAGGCATGCGCCTGCCGGAAGGTCAGAAGCTGATTTCCATGCTGATCCCTGAAGAAGGCAGCCAGATCCTCACCGCTTCGGCGCGTGGCTATGGCAAGCGTACGGCCATCAGCGAGTTCCCTGAGTACAAGCGTGGCGGCCAGGGCGTGATCGCCATGGTCAGCAACGAGCGTAACGGTCGTCTGGTCGGCGCTGTCCAGGTGCTCGATGGCGAAGAGATCATGTTGATCTCCGACCAGGGCACCCTGGTGCGCACGCGAGTTGCCGAAGTATCGAGCCTGGGTCGTAACACCCAGGGTGTGACACTGATCAAGCTGGCCAATGACGAAACGCTGGTCGGGCTCGAGCGGGTCCAGGAACCATCGGAAGTCGAAGGCGAGGAGCTGGAAGGCGAGGAAGGCGTGGCGTTTGACGGCACCCTTGGCGCCGATGTCGATGACATGACCGGCGATCAACCGCTCGACGCTGCCGCTGACGAAGAAGAACCGCAGGACTAAGCGGACACGCAGGGGGCGGATGAAGATTCGCCCCCTTGTTGTTTGTCCCGTTTGAAAATTTGCGACACTGCGCATTCCGCCCTTTGTGGGAGCGAGCCTGCTCGCGATTTCGGTGGGTCAGCAGCATTGATATTGACTGACACACTGCAATCGCGAGCAAGCTCGCTCCCACATTGGGCCCTATGTGCAGAACACAAGATGTATGTGACCACCAGATCAGAGCGAGATTGGATGTGAGCAAGAGAGCCTATAACTTCTGTGCCGGCCCGGCGGCGTTGCCTGAAGCGGTCCTGAAACGTGCCCAGGGTGAACTTCTCGACTGGCATGGCAAGGGCCTGTCCGTCATGGAAATGAGCCATCGCAGTGATGAGTTCGTGTCCATTGCCACCAAGGCCGAGCAGGACCTGCGTGATCTGCTGAACATCCCGTCCAATTACAAGGTGTTGTTCCTGCAGGGCGGCGCCAGCCAGCAGTTCGCCCAGATTCCGCTGAACCTGCTGCCCGAAAGCGGTAAGGCCGACTACATCGATACCGGTATCTGGTCGCAGAAAGCCATCGAAGAAGCCTCGCGTTATGGCCACGTCAACGTTGCCGCCACCGCCAAGCCCTACGACTATTTCGCCATTCCGGGCCAGAACGAGTGGAACCTGTCCAAGGACGCGGCCTACGTTCACTACGCGCCAAACGAAACCATTGGCGGCCTGGAGTTCAACTGGATCCCGGAAACTGGCGACGTGCCATTGGTGGCCGACATGTCTTCGGACATTCTGTCGCGGCCTGTGGATATCTCCCGTTTCGGCATGATCTACGCCGGAGCCCAGAAGAACATCGGCCCGAGCGGCATTCTGGTCAGCATCATCCGTGAAGACCTGCTGGGTCGCGCCCGTTCCCTGTGCCCGACCATGCTCAACTACAAGGTCGCGGCCGACAACGGCTCGATGTACAACACCCCGCCGACCCTGGCCTGGTACCTGTCGGGCCTGGTGTTCGAGTGGTTGAAAGAACAGGGCGGTGTCGAAGCCATCGGCAAGCTCAATGAAGTGAAGCAGCGCACGCTGTATGACTTCATCGATGCCAGCGGCCTCTACAGCAACCCGATCAACAAGACTGACCGTTCATGGATGAACGTGCCGTTCCGCCTGGCCGATGATCGTCTGGACAAACCATTCCTGGCCGGTGCCGACGAGCGCGGTCTGCTGAACCTCAAGGGCCACCGTTCGGTCGGTGGCATGCGCGCCTCCATCTACAACGCCGTCGACATCAACGCAGTCAATGCGTTGATTGCCTACATGGCAGAGTTCGAGAAGGAACATGGCTGATGTCTGAGCAAGAACTCAAGGCGCTGCGCCTGCGCATTGATGCCCTGGACGAAAAAGTCCTGGAGCTGATCAGCGAGCGTGCGCGCTGCGCCCAGGAAGTCGCCCGGGTGAAGATGGCTTCCCTGGCCGAAGGCGAAGTGCCTGTGTTCTATCGCCCTGAGCGTGAAGCGCAGGTTCTCAAGCGCGTCATGGAACGCAACAAGGGGCCGTTGGGCAACGAAGAAATGGCGCGGTTGTTCCGCGAGATCATGTCTTCGTGCCTGGCCCTTGAGCAGCCGCTGAAAGTCGCCTACCTGGGGCCGGAGGGCACCTTCACCCAGGCTGCGGCCATGAAGCATTTCGGTCATGCGGTGATCAGCAAGCCGATGGCGGCCATCGACGAAGTCTTCCGCGAAGTGGCGGCCGGGGCGGTGAATTTTGGCGTGGTGCCGGTGGAGAACTCCACCGAAGGCGCGGTCAACCACACCCTGGACAGCTTCCTCGAGCACGACATGGTGATCTGCGGTGAAGTCGAGCTGCGTATCCACCATCACCTGTTGGTCGGCGAGAACACCAAGACCGACAGCATCAGCCGGATCTATTCCCACGCCCAGTCCCTGGCCCAGTGCCGCAAGTGGCTGGACGCCCATTATCCGAACGTCGAGCGCGTGGCGGTATCGAGCAACGCCGAAGCGGCCAAGCGGGTCAAGGGTGAGTGGAACTCGGCGGCGATTGCTGGCGACATGGCGGCCGGCCTCTACGGGTTGACCCGCCTGGCCGAAAAAATCGAGGACCGCCCGGACAACTCCACGCGGTTCCTGATGATCGGCAGCCAGGAAGTGCCGCCGACCGGCGACGACAAGACTTCGATCATCGTCTCCATGAGCAACAAGCCTGGTGCGCTCCACGAATTGCTGGTGCCGTTCCACGACAACGGTATCGATCTGACGCGGATCGAGACCCGTCCGTCGCGCAGCGGTAAATGGACCTACGTGTTCTTCATCGATTTCGTCGGCCACCACCGCGATCCGCTGGTAAAAGGTGTGCTCGAGAAAATCAGTCAGGAAGCAGTGGCACTCAAGGTGCTGGGTTCCTACCCCAAGGCAGTTCTTTAAGGGCGGATAGCAAATGAGTGGCAACTTCCTCGCTCTGGCACAGCCAGGCGTGCAACAACTCTCGCCTTACGTTCCAGGCAAGCCTGTGGACGAACTGGCCCGCGAGCTGGACCTGGACCCGGCCAGCATCGTCAAGTTGGCGAGCAACGAAAACCCGCTGGGCGCGAGTCCCAAGGCGCTGGCGGCGATCCGCGACGAGCTGGCCGAGCTGACCCGTTACCCTGATGGCAACGGCTTCTCGCTCAAGAGCCTGCTGGCCGAACGCTGTGGCGTGGAGCTGAACCAGGTGACCCTGGGCAACGGTTCCAATGACATTCTCGAACTGGTGGCGCGTGCCTACCTGGCGCCGGGGCTCAATGCGGTGTTCAGCGAGCACGCGTTTGCGGTCTACCCGATCGCGACCCAGGCCGTCGGCGCGGACGCCCGTGTGGTTCCGGCCAAGAACTGGGGGCATGACCTGCCAGCCATGCTGGCCGCCATCGACGCCAACACCCGTGTGGTTTTCATTGCCAACCCGAACAACCCGACCGGTACCTGGTTCGACGCCCAGGCCCTGGATGACTTCCTGCAGGATGTGCCCGAGCACGTGCTGGTGGTGCTGGACGAGGCCTATATCGAGTACGCCGAAGGCAGCGACTTGCCCGATGGCCTGGATTTCCTGGCTGCCTACCCGAACCTGTTGGTCTCGCGTACGTTCTCCAAGGCCTATGGCCTGGCCTCGCTGCGAGTCGGCTATGGCCTGTCCACCGCGGTGGTGGCCGATGTGCTGAATCGCGTGCGTCAGCCGTTCAACGTCAACAGCTTCGCCCTGGCCGCCGCCTGCGCTGCATTGCAGGATGACGCCTACCTGGCCGAAAGCCGCCGTCTTAACGAGGCCGGCATGCAGCAACTGGAAGCCGGGTTCCGTGAGTTGGGCCTGAGCTGGATTCCATCGAAAGGCAATTTCATCTGCGTCGATGTCGGGCGTGTCGCCGCGCCGGTATTCCAGGGCTTGCTGGGTGAAGGCGTGATCGTGCGTCCGGTGGCCAATTACGGCATGCCGAACCACCTGCGTATCACCATTGGCCTGCCAGCAGAAAACAGCCGTTTCCTCGAGGCGTTGAGCAAGGTCCTGGCTCGTGGTTGATGTCACTTCACTGCAACCTGCTGCCCCTATGATCGGTCGCCTGGTGGTGGTGGGCCTGGGGTTGATCGGCGGTTCGTTTGCCAAGGGCTTGCGTGAAAGCGGCCTGTGCCGTGAGGTGGTCGGTGTCGATCTGGATCCGCAGTCGCGCAAGTTGGCGGTGGAGCTGGGGGTGGTCGACCGCTGTGAGGATGACCTGGCAATCGCTTGCCAGGGTGCCGATGTGATCCAGTTGGCGGTGCCGATCCTGGCCATGGAAAAATTGCTGGTGCGCCTGGCTGCCATGGATCTGGGGAGTGCCATTCTCACGGATGTCGGCAGCGCCAAGGGTAACGTCGTGCGTGCTGCCGCCGAAGCCTTCGGCGGCATGCCAGCGCGCTTCGTGCCCGGGCATCCGATCGCCGGCTCCGAGCAGAGTGGGGTGGAAGCCTCCAACGCGGAGCTGTTTCGTCGTCACAAAGTGATATTGACGCCGCTGGAGCAGACCGACCCGGCTGCGCTGGCGGTGGTGGACCGTTTGTGGCGCGAACTGGGTGCCGATGTCGAGCACATGCAGGTCGAGCGTCACGACGAAGTGTTGGCCGCTACCAGCCATTTGCCGCACCTGTTGGCGTTCGGTCTGGTGGATTCATTGGCCAAACGCAATGAAAATCTTGAGATCTTCCGTTACGCTGCCGGCGGTTTCCGCGATTTCACAAGAATCGCCGGAAGCGACCCGGTCATGTGGCACGACATCTTCCTCGCTAACCGCGAAGCTGTCCTGCGCACACTCGATACATTTCGCAGCGATCTCGACGCCTTGCGCGACGCGGTCGATGCTGGGGACGGGCACCAATTGCTGGGCGTTTTCACACGCGCCAGGGTGGCCCGCGAGCATTTCAGTAAAATCCTGGCCCGTCGGGCCTATGTGGACGCTATGAACTCCAACGATCTGATTTTCCTGGCACAACCTGGTGGCTCCCTGAGTGGGCGTATTCGTGTACCGGGCGATAAATCGATTTCCCACCGTTCGATCATGCTTGGCTCCCTGGCCGAAGGTGTGACCGAGGTGGAAGGTTTCCTCGAGGGCGAAGACGCCCTGGCGACGCTGCAGGCGTTTCGTGACATGGGCGTGGTCATCGAAGGCCCGCACCACGGTCGCGTGACCATCCATGGTGTCGGCCTGCACGGCCTCAAGCCTGCTCCGGGCCCGATCTACCTGGGTAACTCCGGTACCTCGATGCGCCTGTTGTCCGGCCTGCTGGCCGCGCAGGACTTCGACAGCACCCTGACCGGTGACGCCTCGCTGTCCAAGCGCCCGATGAATCGCGTAGCCAACCCACTGCGGGAAATGGGCGCGGTCATCGAGACCGCGGCTGACGGCCGTCCACCGATGACCATTCGCGGTGGCCACAAGCTCAAGGGGCTGACCTACACCATGCCGATGGCCAGCGCCCAGGTGAAATCCTGCCTGCTGCTGGCCGGCCTCTATGCCGAAGGCAAGACCACCGTCACCGAGCCGGCTCCGACCCGCGATCACACCGAGCGCATGCTGCGTGGCTTTGGCTACCCGGTCACGGTCAACGGTGCCACGGCTAGCGTCGAGTCCGGCAACAAATTGACCGCGACCCACATTGAAGTGCCGGGCGATATCTCGTCGTCGGCGTTCTTCCTGGTGGCCGCCTCGATCGCCGAAGGTTCTGACCTGGTGCTCGAGCACGTCGGCATCAACCCGACCCGTACCGGCGTGATCGACATCCTGCGTCTGATGGGCGCTGACATCACCCTGGAAAACCAGCGTGAAGTCGGCGGCGAACCGGTAGCAGACTTGCGCGTACGAGCAGCTAAACTCAAGGGTATCGAGATTCCCGAGGCGCTGGTCCCGCTGGCCATCGACGAATTCCCGGTGCTGTTCGTGGCGGCTGCCTGCGCAGAAGGGCGCACTGTGCTGACCGGCGCCGAAGAGCTGCGGGTCAAGGAGTCGGATCGCATCCAGGTGATGGCGGATGGCTTGCTCGCCCTGGGCGTCAAGTGCCAGCCCACGCCGGACGGCATTATCATCGACGGCGGCCAGATCGGCGGCGGCGAAGTCCATGGCCACGGAGACCATCGCATCGCCATGGCCTTCAGTGTTGCGTCGTTGCGCGCCAGTGCGCCGATTCGCATCCATGATTGCGCCAACGTCGCAACGTCGTTCCCGAACTTCCTGGCGCTGTGCGCTCAGGTCGGTATTCGAGTGGCACAAGAGGCGCAGTCGTGAATATCAAGGCACCGGTCGTCACCATCGATGGCCCAAGCGGCTCGGGCAAGGGCACCGTCGCCGGGATCCTGGCCAGGCAACTGGGCTGGAACCTGCTCGATTCGGGTGCCCTGTATCGGCTGCTGGCATTCGCCGCCGCCAATCATGGCGTCGATCTGACCAACGAAGAGTTGCTAAAGGCGCTGGCCGCGCATCTGGACGTGCAGTTCATCGCGGCGACCGACGGTCAGTTGCAGCGCATCATTCTGGAGGGCGATGAAGTCAGCGATGTCATCCGCACCGAAAGTGTCGGTGCCGGTGCTTCCCAGGTCGCCGCGCTGCCGGCGGTGCGCGAGGCGTTGCTGCAACGCCAGCGCGCCTTCCAGGAGCCACCAGGGCTGGTGGCCGACGGTCGCGACATGGGCACGGTAGTGTTTCCCGATGCGCCGCTGAAGATTTTTCTCACCGCCAGTGCGGAGGAGAGGGCGCGTCGCCGTTATTTGCAGTTGAAGGGCAAAGGCGAGGATGTTAGTCTGTCGAGTCTGCTAGATGAGATCCGTGCACGCGACGAGCGTGACACCCAGCGCGCAGTAGCCCCGCTCAAGCCGGCGGCTGACGCGATACAGCTGGATTCCACGGAGTTGTCCATCGATCAGGTGTTGCAACGCATCATGAGCGAGATCGCCATTCGCGATATCGCCGGGTGACCAGGAAGCTCCGCAGGGGACCAGTCATAGTCCTGCGGTGCTTCTTTTATATGAAACTAACCCACACTGTCTGGGGTGTGGAGGCGGGCGTATTCTTCGCCCTAATCAACAGGAATTAAAATGAGCGAAAGCTTTGCGGAACTCTTTGAAGAAAGCCTGAAAACCCTGAACCTTCAGGCAGGCTCCATCATCACCGGTGTTATCGTTGATATCGATTACCAAGCTCGCTGGGTAACCGTTCACGCTGGTCTGAAGTCTGAAGCACTCATCCCGCTTGAGCAGTTCTACAACGACGCTGGCGAACTGAACATCAACGTCGGTGACGAAGTTCACGTTGCGCTGGACTCGGTTGAAGATGGCTTTGGTGAAACCAAGCTGTCCCGTGAAAAAGCCAAGCGCGCTGAATGCTGGATCGTTCTGGAAGCGGCTTTCGCAGCTGAGGAAGTGGTCAAGGGCGTTATCAACGGTAAGGTTAAAGGCGGCTTCACTGTCGACGTTAACGGCATCCGTGCGTTCCTGCCAGGTTCCCTGGTTGACGTCCGTCCAGTGCGCGACACCACGCACCTGGAAGGCAAAGAGCTGGAATTCAAGGTCATCAAGCTGGACCAGAAGCGCAACAACGTTGTCGTTTCCCGTCGCAGTGTCCTGGAAGCCGAGAACTCCGCCGAGCGTGAAGCTCTGCTGGAATCGCTGCAGGAAGGCCAACAGGTCAAAGGTATCGTCAAGAACCTCACCGATTACGGCGCATTCGTCGATCTGGGTGGCGTCGATGGCCTGCTGCACATCACCGACATGGCCTGGAAGCGTATCAAGCATCCTTCGGAAATCGTCAACGTTGGCGACGAGATCGATGTCAAGGTTCTGAAGTACGATCGCGAGCGCAATCGTGTTTCCCTGGGCCTCAAGCAACTGGGCGAAGATCCATGGGTTGCTATCAAAGCCCGTTACCCAGAAGGCACTCGCGTCACCGCTCGTGTTACCAACCTGACCGACTACGGCTGCTTCGCTGAGCTGGAAGAAGGCGTTGAAGGCCTGGTACACGTTTCCGAAATGGACTGGACCAACAAGAACATCCACCCTTCGAAAGTCGTACAAGTCGGCGACGAAGTGGAAGTCATGGTTCTGGACATCGACGAAGAGCGTCGTCGTATCTCCCTCGGCATCAAGCAGTGCAAGTCCAACCCATGGGAAGACTTCTCTGGCCAGTTCAACAAGGGCGATAAAATCTCCGGCACCATCAAGTCGATCACCGATTTCGGTATCTTCATTGGTCTGGACGGCGGCATCGACGGTCTGGTTCACCTGTCCGACATCTCCTGGAACGAAGTGGGCGAAGAAGCCGTACGCCGCTTCAAGAAGGGCGACGAGCTGGACACCGTTATCCTGTCGGTTGACCCAGAGCGCGAGCGCATTTCCCTGGGTATCAAGCAACTGGAAAGCGATCCGTTCTCCGAGTACGTTCAAGAGAACGACAAAGGCGCAATCGTTAAGGGCATCGTGAAAGAAGTTGACGCTAAAGGCGCCATCATCACCCTGGCCGACGATATCGAAGCGACTCTGAAAGCCTCCGAAATCAGCCGTGACCGCGTTGAAGACGCGCGTAACGTCCTGAAAGAAGGCGAAGAAGTAGAAGCCAAGATCATCAGCGTTGACCGCAAGAGCCGCGTAATCCAGCTCTCCATCAAGTCGAAAGACGTTGAAGAAGAGAAAGAAGCAATCCAGAGCCTGCGCGACAAGCCAGCTTCGGACACTGCTGCTCCTGGTCCTACCACTCTGGGCGACCTGTTGCGTGCACAAATGGAAAAACAGAACTGAGTTCTGTCAGACCATAGAAAAAGGGCGACTTCGGTCGCCCTTTTTTGTGCCTGCGATATTTCAGAATTTTCCGACTCCCGTAAACGCCGCAGAGTTGCGATCATTCGAGACGCTACGAAACCAACCGCTCAGCCTGGCTGTCTCTTTTATGAAACAGATCAATAATCTCTTCGGGGCTCTGGCTTGTGTGCGTAATCGGTCCTGGCTCTCTACCTAAAGGATCTGAATGAACAAGTTCTATCTGGTGTTGGCCGTCCTGGTGCTAGCGGGTTGCTCTACAAGCGCCAAGACCCACGCAGTGCGTGGTGTCAGCGGTATCGAGGTCGATTGCTCAGGGTTGGGGTCCGGTTGGGAGAAGTGCCGTAAGCGCGCTGCAAGGGAGTGCAAGGGAGCAGGTTACAAGGTCATTACCCGCTCTGACGATGCGAAGGATGAAGATCAATATCCCTTTGGTTTCAATCCGGCAGGTTACCTGACTCGCACGATGCTGGTGATCTGTCGATAGCATGAGGAAAGTCATGCTGCCTGCATGGGAAGGGCCTGCAAGGGGGTAATGAAGAATGTCAATACTTGGGCTGTTCAAATCCCTCCGACCATGCTAAAACCTTTTCAAGCGATTTTCCTAGCTGCTTGAAAAAGAAGGGAAAAATATGACGAAGTCGGAGTTGATCGAACGAATTGTCACCCATCAAGGGCTACTCTCATCCAAGGATGTGGAGCTGGCTATCAAGACCATGCTTGAGCAAATGTCCCAATGCCTGGCTACGGGAGATCGTATCGAGATCCGTGGTTTCGGCAGCTTCTCCCTCCACTACCGCGCCCCGCGAGTAGGTCGCAATCCAAAAACCGGCCAGTCCGTCAGCCTTGATGGGAAGTTCGTTCCTCATTTCAAGCCGGGCAAGGAGCTCAGGGATCGTGTGAATGAGGAGGAGGGTGATGAGTTTTAAAGGAGACTCGATGCAAAAGGGGGATTCATGCGGAATTTTAAGCGCCTGATGCTGGTTGTGCTTGCGCTGCTTGCGGCAGCAACTATTGTTCTGTTCGTGCTTGAGAATAACCAGCCTGCTACGCTGTTATTCTTGGGCTGGTCGGCGCCGCAGCTTCCGGTTTCGGTTTTCGTGCTGGCGGCGCTTCTCGCTGGTATGATCCTTGGGCCGTTGCTCAAGTGGTTCATGGATGTGCGTCGACGGTTTAAATAATGGATGTGTGAGCCCAGGAGTCTCGGTAAGGATCACTGTCTACAATTTTTTCTGACTTTGGGTGCGTTTTGTTCGTGTTTAATCTAACTCAGCTTTCCGCTGTATCCCTCGGGGTCTTGCCTTTTAATGCGCTCTGTATTTTTGCAAGTGCAGTCTCAGAAGAAGAAGGCGAGGCTACCCATGCAAAGTAATCGTGTTGACAGCCGTGGCGCGGATGAGATCGATTTGATTGCGCTTGTGCGCGGGCTTTGGGCGCAAGTGTGGTTGATTCTTGGTGTCGCTATTTTGGTCACGGCTGGCGCGGCCACCTATGCGTTCCTCAGCAAGCCCGTTTATGAGGCCAAGCTTTTTATCATACCTCCGACGCAGAACGGTATTGCTGAGCTCAATTATGGTCGCGGGAAAGGCTCTGAGCTGGAGCTCTATTCCATCCAGCAAGTGTATGACGTATTTGTTCGAAACCTTCTGGGTGAATCCCTCCGTCAAAAATTCTTCAATGATGTCTATCTTCCCTCGCTTGATGAGTCTCAACGCAAGGGGGCGCTCGACGGTTTGTACGAGCGTTTCTCCCGAGAGTTGGTCATAAAAGGGGGGGGTAAGGACGCTTCGGATCGTTTTTCAATTACGGTTCAAGGCGGTGATCCTATTCGGGTGACGGAATGGGCAAAAGTTTATGTCCAGCGCGCCAGTGAAGCTGCCGAGTTAGAGCTGATCAAGAATGTCACGACCGAAGCATCCGTCAGGGCAAGGAATCTGGAGCAGAGGATTATCAGCTTGCGCGAAACTTCGCAGCGGATACGCGAAGATCGGATTGAACAACTGCGTGAGGCGTTGGAGATTGCCGAGGCGATCGGCTTGACTACTCCGACAATAAATTCGTCTGCTGCGGTAGATATCACCGTAGATACGGGAAATAAAATGGATTATCAGCGCGGTAGTAAAGCGCTGGCGGCGGAAGTTAAAGCGCTGGAGACTAGGGCTTCCGATGATGCCTTTATATCGGATTTGCGCTCGCTTCAGATGCGATACGGTTTCTATCGTAAGTTGAATGTCGACCCCGAGAGCATTTCGGTTTATCGGCAGGATGGTAGTATTAAGGTGCCGGAAAGCCCTATTAAACCGGTAAAAAGTATGATCTTGATGTTGGGGCTTATTGCGGGTCTTATGTTGGGGGTATTTATTGCCCTTGTGCGATTTGTTTTGAATCGTGACTCGGTTAAGTAGATGAAGTCGTTTACTACCACTTGTATGTTTGCGGCCCGAGAAGAGGCAGTCGCTTGTTTGTGATTTGTAGACTTGTCATGGCTGAGTGATCTTTCAGTGAGTGATAGATTTCAACGCTAGCGGCTTCTTTTGTTTTTTGAGCTCGTACGTCAGGTTGTCGGTATGTTGGTTTGTTTTAGGGGTGATGGCGTTATGACTCTAATTGCTGCAGTTGTGCGGTGAGCGGATTTAGGCGTCGGAAACCCTAATTAAGTGATGCCTATATGATTTGCTATTTTTGTGCCATCAGCGAATGAGCCTACCGATCAAAAGCCTAACACAAGACGACTGGCCTAATGCAGCTTGGGTTGCCTGATAGATATTGCGTTTTCAGGGGGCACCGCACATCCTGAGGCGGTAGCGTGCCAAACTCAGCGAAGATGCGCCTTCAGCTTTGATGAGAGCATCAGAAAACCGCCTCGCCGTAGCGGCCAGCGCTGAATTTAAATACTCAACTAGTACTGAGGTGGAAAGTGAAAAAAGTTTTGGTGACGGGTGCTGATGGCTTTATTGGTTCGCACTTGGTTGAGTTGTTGGTGCAAGAAGGCTATCAAGTAAAAGCTCTGTCCCAGTACAACTCGTTTAATAGTTGGGGGTGGCTGGAAGATGTCAATTGCCGAGAAGCGATTGAGGTGGTCAGTGGTGATGTCAGGGATCCACACTTCTGTAAATACCTCACGAAAGATGTCGATATTGTCTATCACCTGGCGGCGCTGATAGCTATTCCTTATTCCTACGTAGCCCCCGATAGCTATGTCGATACAAATGTTAAGGGCACCTTGAACATTTGCCAGGCTGCTCTGGAAAATGGTGTGTCGCGTGTCATCCATACCTCAACCAGTGAGGTTTATGGTACGGCTCAATATGTCCCTATCGACGAGAATCACCCCCTCCAAGCGCAGTCCCCTTACAGTGCGTCCAAAATTGGCGCTGATGCCATGGCGATGAGTTTCTTCAACGCGTTCAATTTGCCGCTGACCATCGCGCGACCGTTCAATACATACGGCCCCCGCCAGTCGGCACGCGCTGTGATCCCCACAATCATTACCCAGATTGCTAGTGGGATGAAGCAGATCAAGCTGGGTGATGTGTCGCCAACTCGGGACTTCAACTATGTCTTGGACACCTGTCGTGGTTTCTTGGCATTGGCCAATTGCGACGAGGCTATTGGTCAGACGGTCAATATTGGTTCGAACTTTGAAATTTCAGTGGGCGACACGCTGAGCCTGATCAAGGAAATCATGGGCAGTGATGTTGAGTTCCTCGTCGACGATCAGCGCCTGCGCCCGGAAAAATCGGAAGTATTTCGTCTGTGGTGTGATAACACCAAAATTCAAGGGTTAACTGGTTTTAAACCTGACTACTCGATTCGTCAGGGCTTGGAGAAGACTATCGAATGGTTGGTTCGTCCTGAAAATCTGTCCAAGTACAAAGCCAATATTTACAATGTGTGAGGGATGATATGTACGATTCTCTGATTCGGTTCATTCGCGAATACTTCGGGACGACGGAGTTTATTCCTTTGCACGCACCGGTTTTTGCCGGTAAAGAGCGGGAGTATGTCAACGCCACCCTCGAATCCACTTTCGTCTCGAGTGTCGGTGCTTTCGTTGATCAATTCGAGAATCGTATGGCGCTCTTCACTGGCAGTGAGCGTGCGGTCGCCACGGTCAATGGCACGGCTGCGTTGCACATGGCTCTGCTACTTGCAGACGTTCGGCCCGGCGATCTGGTGGTTACCCAACCGTTAACCTTTGTCGCGACCTGCAACGCTATCGCTTACTGTGGAGCCGAACCAGTTTTCGTGGATGTCGACCTGCATACGATGGGCTTGTCTCCTCATGCGCTGGAGAGCTGGCTGTCGCAGAATGCCTACCGCGATGTCGATGGTCGGTGTCGGGCCAAGGTCAATGACAAGATCATAAAGGCATGTTTGCCCATGCATACATTTGGTCATCCCGTCGAGCTCGATACGCTGATTGAATGTTGCGCGCGCTGGGGGTTGACGCTAGTCGAAGACGCAGCCGAGTCGCTTGGCAGCCTTTACAAGGGGCGCCATACGGGTACCTTCGGTGCGTTGGGCACTCTGAGTTTCAATGGTAACAAGGTCATCACGACTGGCGGCGGCGGTATGATCCTGACCAATGCCCAAATAGGGGCAAGAGCAAAGCATCTCACAACCACCGCCAAGCTTAGCCATGCCTATGAGTTCCGGCATGACGAGGTCGGATACAACTATAGACTGCCCAATCTCAACGCCGCGCTAGGGTGCGCGCAGCTTGAGCAATTGGATCATTTTATTGCAGTTAAACGTCAATTAGCTGCGTTCTATGAGCGCGAGCTTGACGGCTCGGGCCTGGTCTTCTTCAAAGAACCACCAGAGTGTCGTTCGAATTACTGGCTCAATGCAGTCATCTGCGAGGGTGCGCAGCAGCGTGATGAGTTGCTCAAGGCTACCAACGCGCAAAATGTGATGACTCGACCTATCTGGGCATTGATGAACAAATTGCCAGCCTATGCCGCTTGCCTCAAAGGGGATCTGAGCAACGCCGAGTGGCTCGAAGCTAGAGTCGTCAACCTGCCAAGCAGTGTTGTGCCGAGCGCAATCGTATGAAGCGGCGGATTGCTGTGTTCACTGGAACGCGGGCTGAGTATGGGCTGTTGTACTGGCTCCTCAAGGAGTTGAAAGCGTCCCCTTCGGTCGATTTGCAACTGATTGTCAGCGGCATGCATTTGTCGCCCGAATTCGGTGATACCTGGAAAGCCATTGCCCAAGATGGTTTCGATATAGACGCCAAAGTGGAAATGCTGTTGTCTTCCGATAGTGCTGTGGGTGTTGTCAAGTCCATGGGGGTTGGACTGCTGGGGTTTGCCGATGCGCTTGAGCGACTTAAGCCTGATTGTTTAGTCATTCTTGGGGATCGCTATGAGGCCTTGGCCATCGCTCAGTCTGCGATGATCATGAGAATCCCTATCGCTCATCTTCACGGGGGCGAAGTGACTGAAGGGGCTTACGATGACGCAATACGACATAGCATCACCAAAATGTCCTATCTGCATTTCGTGGCGACGGATGTCTATCGCAAGCGTGTAATTCAGTTGGGCGAGTCACCTGATCGGGTTTTCAACGTCGGTGCCATAGGCCTGGAGCATTTCAATCGCAGTCCTGTGATGAGTTACGAGGAGTTGAGCAATAGCCTCGAGTTTGAACTTAATGCTCCTTTTTTTCTGGTCACCTACCATCCAGTCACATTGGAAGGAGAGGACCCGGCGCAGTCATTCACCTCATTGCTGGCTGCCCTTGATCAGTTTCCCAATCATCAAGTGATCATTACCTACCCTAATTCTGATAACGGCGGACGGACCATAATACCGTTGATCGAGGCTTACGCCAGCAGGTATCCAAAACGGGTCAAGGCCATCGCATCGCTGGGTTTCAGGCGATATCACAGTGCGTTGAAGCATGCCCTGATAGTGGTTGGCAACTCCTCTAGCGGTATCATTGAAGCCCCCAGCATGGGGGTCCCTTCCATTGATATCGGGATTCGTCAGCGAGGGCGTTTGGCTGCTGAGTCGGTGCTGCATTGTCCGGCTCACGTTCTGGCCATCCAGGAAGCGATCGCCAAAGCATCGTCTCCATCATTCCAAGAGCTGAGCCGTAATGTTGTCAATCCCTATGGTGACGGTCACACTGTAAAGCGTATCGTCGAAGTATTGACGACCTGTGCTTTGCAGTCCACGAAACCCTTCTTCGATGCATAAAGGTTGAGAAATGAAGAATCAGAAGGTTTATGTCATCGCAGAGGCCGGTGTCAATCACAATGGAGAGCGTGATCTTGCGTTCCGCCTGATCGACGCTGCAGCTGCAGCTGGCGCTGACGCAGTCAAGTTTCAGACATTCAGCGCCGATCTTCTCGCTTCACAGTTTGCGCCAAAAGCAAACTACCAGAAGGCTACGACATCAGATTCGGAAAGCCAGCTGGAAATGCTGCGCAAGCTGGAATTGCCCCGGCAATGGCATATAGAACTTCAAGCCTATGCTCGCGTTCAAGGTATCGAATTTTTGTCCACGGCGTTTGATATCGCCAGCCTGGAGTTTCTAGCCGGTCTCGACATGCCCATGTACAAGATTCCATCGGGGGAGATCACCAATGGGCCACTGCTTTGGCGCTTCGCGCGTACTTCCAAGCCTCTGATCGTTTCAACTGGTATGGCTACTCTGAGTGAAGTGGAGCAGGCCCTGGCGATCATTGCGCATGCACGGCTGAACGAGGAAGAACCCGGTCACCTGGACGAGGTTTGGAAATGCTGGGCACAAGCCGGTGCTCGTGAATCCTTGCAAGGTTGGGTGACTTTGCTTCACTGCACGTCGCAGTACCCGACGCCCATGCGTGAAGTCAATCTGCGAGCTATGGATACACTGGCTTCGACTTTTTCTCTCCCTGTTGGCTATTCGGATCATACGGCAGGGGGGCTGATTTCCACGGCAGCCGTTGCGCGGGGGGCCTGTGTGATTGAAAAACATTTTACCCTCGATCGTGCAATGCCGGGGCCGGATCATGCCGCGTCGTTAGAGCCTGATGAACTCAAATGTCTGGTCTCGGACATCCGAGATTTGGAAATCGCCCTTGGGGATTCCTTCAAGATACCGCAACCGAGCGAATGGGATACCCGGTTGGCTGCAAGGCAACAGATCATCGCATCGAAACCAATTCAAAAGGGTAGCGTCATCGAATCCGATCAATTGAGCACTGCTCGCTGTGGTTCGGGGTTGATGCCTACCCATATCTGGAATTTGGTAGGACAGGTCTCGCTACGCGATTACGCAGCAGGAGAAGTTATCCAGTGACCTCTCTCCCTCATATAATCATCGGCGCAGGCGGCCACGCCAAGGTATTGCTAGCCTTGGCGAGGTCTCTGGGGCTGTTGGTCGAGGGTGTATGTGCTCCGGAGCTCGCCGATTTGCGCGGTAGCCGTTGGCGGGGGATTGAGGTATTGGGCGACGATGATGCGCTGGAGCACCTTGATCCTGACCGAGTGCTGTTGATTCATGGAGTCGGTCAGTTACCACGTAGTTGTGTCAGACAGCGTATACATGAACGATTGAAATCCAAGGGATTTCGATTCGCTACCATGGTCCATCCCTATTCCTGGGTTGACGAGACAGCTTTGCTGGGGGAAGGGGTGCAGATCATGGCAGGCGTCATCGTACAGCCCGATGTGATAGTTGGGACAGGGACGATCATCAATACAGGTGCAAGTATTGACCATGATTGTCGAATCGGTGCGCATGTGCATATTGGACCAGGTGCCGTTCTATGTGGGGATGTCGACGTTCAGCAAGAGGCGTTCGTTGCCGCGGGTTCTACTCTGTTGCCTGGGCTTACGATTGCACGTGGTGCGATCGTTGGTGCGGGTGTGACATTGATACGTGACTTGGCGGAGCACCAATGTGCGGTCGGCCCGGCCGTAAGACTTAAGTGATTCATTTAACATGATGAGTAAGGAATGACGATGAGACCTTGGGAGTTGACCCTGACTGGGCCTCTGACGACGCTTGAAGATGCCATAGCCATACTGGATCGTGTGGCTCTGCGTATAGTCTTGGTCATCGATGATCAGAATCGCTTGTTGGGTACGCTCACCGATGGTGACGTCCGCCGCGCCTTGTTAAAACGCCACACCCTCAGTGAGTCGGTGCAGGACGTCATGTGCAGCACGCCTCGGACGGCAAAGCGGGGTTGGAGCAAGGACCGTGTCTTGGCTGTGATGGAGAAGTATCAGCTTTTGCAGCTCCCGGTCCTTGACGATGCAGGTGTGGTAGTAGGTCTCGAGACACTGCATGACTTAGTCAATCCCCTGAAGCAGGATAATCCGGTGTTTCTCATGGCGGGTGGGTTTGGCACGCGATTACGCCCCTTGACTCATAATTGCCCGAAACCCCTGCTCAAAGTGGGTGATAAACCCATTCTCGAGCTAATTCTGGAAAGTTTCATCAAGTCTGGTTTCCATAATTTTTATATCTCGACGCACTACATGCCTGAAATGATTGTTGCCCATTTCGGTGACGGTAGTCAGTGGGGGGTGACGATCCATTACATCCACGAGCATGAACCGCTTGGAACAGGTGGGGCTTTGGGGCTCCTTCCTCATGATGGGATCAATCTTCCATTGATCGTGATGAATGGCGATTTGCTGACCACCCTAGATTTTCGAAGTCTTCTCGACTTCCATGGGGAAAAGGGAGGGGTTGCCACCATGTGTGTTCGTGAACATGAATATTGTGTTCCTTATGGCGTTGTTCAAAGTGACGGGCACAAGGTTCGCGCAATGGTGGAAAAGCCGGTGCAGAAGTTTTTCATCAATGCCGGAATCTACGTGCTGGCACCGGAACTAGTAAAATGTGTGCCCTATGCCACGCGAATCGACATGCCGACGCTGCTGGAAAAACAAATTGCGCAAGGTAACGATGTCAGTATGTTCCCCTTGCACGAGTACTGGTTGGATATTGGTCGCATGGAAGATTTCCAGAAAGCCCAACAAGAGTTCGGGCACTTATGAACGCCTCAGGCTGTTGCCTTGTCGTCGGCAGTGGGAGCATTGCCAAGCGTCACCTGCGTAACCTGCGACAGGTGCTACCGGAGTGTTCGATACACTGCGTTTCGGCGTCCGGGCGGCCCTTGAGGCCTGATGAGGTGACGGCTGATGTCGTCCATTCAAGTTTGGATGAAGCCATTGCCTCCAATCCGCTCTGCGCAATCGTAGCTTCACCGGCTCCCTGGCACTTATCCCACGCGACTCAGCTGATGGCGGCTGGTATTCCCGTGCTGATCGAAAAGCCCATGGTTGCAACGGTGCAGGACGCGATAAAGATAGCCGAACAGGCTGAGCGGCATAATGCATGTGTCGACATCGGCTACAATTTACGATTCCTGCCTTCAGCATGTTGCGTAAGAGATCTGATCCGGCAAGGTGGCTTAGGCCGTATCCACTCCGTTCATACGGATGTCGGTCAGTATTTGCCGGATTGGCGGCCAATGACAAACTTCAGACATAACGTTTCCGCCCAGAAGTCGCTGGGGGGAGGGGTATTGCTGGAGTTGAGTCACGAGCTCGACTATCTCTGTTGGTTGTTTGGGCCTGTGGACTCGGTTTATTGCAAGGTCAGGAATACCGGAGAGCTCGAGATCGATGTTGAAGACTGTGTGGACGCTTTGTTTACCTTTTCCGCCGATATCGTGGCTACGTTGCACATGGATTTTTTACAGCGTGCGCCTATGCGAACCTGCAAAATCATTGGGGCGAAGGGCACCCTTGTCTGGGATCTGAATCGCAATGATGTCGACTTGCATGGGCCAGGTGGCGCTGTTCAAAGGCTTTATGAGGATTGCGATTACGATCGCAATGAGATGTACGTCGCCGAGCTCCGGCACTTTGTCAATGTGTTCAAGCATGGCGTTGCGGCCAATGTGAACTTGCAAGAGGCAACACAGACCTTGCGGGTGATTGAGGCGATGCGCCAGTCCTCTGCTCTGGGGCTGCCTGTGAATATGAAGAAGGTCTAGCATGCGAATTGCAGCATTCATTTTTGCCCGTGGAAACTCCAAGGGCCTGCCCGGCAAGAATATCCGCCCGCTGGGCGGGGTTCCGTTAATTGGCCATAGCATCAAACTGGCAGCTAGTATGCCAGCCATAGATCGTGTGTTCGTTTCGACAGACTCGGACGAAATAGCCGATATAGCCCGACAATATGGCGCAGAAGTGATCGTGCGCCCCGGGCACTTGGCGACCGACACGGCTGCTGAGTGGAACGCCTGGCAGCATGCCGTCACTTATTTAGCCGAGCGCAATTATTGCTTTGACGTATTCGTTAGTTTGCCGGCCACCAGCCCTTTGCGATCCAAAGAGGACGTTCAAGGCTGTCTGGATTTATTGACCGAGGATGTTGATGCCGTTATCACAGTCACAGCGGCTTCCCGCAGTCCTTTTTTTAATATGGTTGTGATTGACGAGGCGGGTCATTGCAGTGTGGTCAATTCGGGTGACAGAGTCACTCGGCGTCAGGATGCCCCCCTTGTGTACGACATCACGACAGTCGCTTATGTGACTACACCGGACTTTATCTTAGGTCATGATCGTTTGTTTGCCGGTCGGGTGAAGTCGTGGATAGTGCCGAAGCATCGGGCCGTCGATATTGATGATCTCTATGACTTCAAAGTGGCCGAAGCCTTCTATTCAATGCGGAATGAGTAACATGTTTATAGGCAAGAAATTTTTGGTTGCGGGCGCAGCTGGTTTACTTGGGAGGCAGCTAGTAAGGCACTTGGTGGAAAACCAGGCTCAGGTGGTGGCCGTAGATATTGATCTCGAGGGACTGCAAAGCCTCTATGCGACGGACGCCGCCGTAACAGTCGAATCGCTTAATTTAAATGATGAACAGGCGGTTATTCGATTTTTTTCTGATCGGTCTGATCTCGACGGAGCGGTGAACTGTTCCTATCCGCGGAATAGTAAGTACGGCGCGCATTTCTACGACGTGGAGCTTGCAAGTTTCAATGAGAATGTGTCATTGCACTTGGGAGCCTCGTTTCTCTTCATGCAGCAAGCGGCCGCTTATTTTGAGCGTGTAAAAACACCTTTTTCGCTTGTGAACATCGCATCCATCTACGGTGTGGTGGCCCCGCGTTTTGATGTATACGAGGGGCTCAAGATGACGATGCCTGTCGAATATGCGGCTATCAAGTCTGCATTGATTCATCTGAGCAAGTACGTTGTCCGTTACGTTGGCCAAAGCGATTTTCGTTGCAATGTTGTAAGTCCTGGTGGGTTGTTCGACCACCAGCCCGAACCTTTCCTGGAGCGCTATCAACAACATAGCCTGGGTAAAGGGATGCTTGACGTTAAAGATGTCCTTGGATCGATCGCTTTTCTGTTAAGCGATCAATCTCAGTATGTGAACGGTCAAAATCTAGTGGTGGATGACGGGTTTTCATTATGAGCCAAGCCAATCAAGTAAAATCGAACTATCTCTTGGTCGGCGCCGGACAATTGGGGACACGGCACCTTCAGGCGTTGGTCGGGCATGCTCCCGGGCCTACCGCTATCCAGGTTGTCGATCCTTTCGAAACTTCACTGACGATGGCACGTGAACGTGCCGACGCTGTGAAAAATAGCGACGGATATGTCGAACTGTCCTATTTGAGCAAGTTTGACCATATCTTGCCAACTATCGATTTTTCAGTCATTGCAACTAATGCTAACTGTCGGCTCGACGTCATAAAACAGGTGTTGGCAAAGTCTCATGTCAGGTATCTCTTGCTTGAGAAAGTTTTGTTCCAGTCGACCGATCAGCTTGATCAGGCAGTTGATTTGATCGAGCGAGTTGGCACCGCCACCTATGTCAACTGCCCGCGCCGTATGTTTCCAATCTATCGGGAGCTGCGCGAGCACCTTAAAGATGCCAAACGGGTCGTACTCACAGTTGAAGGTGATGATTGGGGACTGGCTTGTAATGCCATCCATTTCATCGACCTGTGGGCTTTTCTGACCGGATGCGCAGACTATGAAGTGGATGTCTCTGCGTTAGATTCCACGATTCTCGATAGTAAGCGCGAGGGCTATAAAGAAGTCACAGGCATCCTGAGCGGACACGCTGCAGGGCACTCCTTCTGTTTAACTTCGCGTGCATTGGATACGGTGGATAAAGAGCCTCTGAAGGTGCGGATTGAAACCGAACGGCTGGTAATCGATATTCTCGAGTCTAAGGGGATCTGTCGAATCGTAGATTTGGCAAGCCACTCTGAACAGGAGCAAAGTTTTTCGATTCCCTACCAGAGTCAACTCACTCATCTCGTGGCTGATTCACTATTACAGCATGGGCACTGTGAACTGACTCCATTTAAGGAGTCGGTCGCGTTACACAAGCCATTGCTCAAGGCTTTACTGACGTTTTTCAATGAGTACGACGATGTCGTGCGCGATCACTGTCCGATAACTTGATACCAAGGTTCCCATGATTCTTCTTGTTGGCGCCGGCCCGATGGCCGTGCATTATGCGCATGTACTTAAAGGTTTGAAGAAAGAATTCAGTGTGGTAGGACGAAGTCTTGATTCCGCGTCGCGCTTCGAAAATGCCACGGGTGTGTCGCCCATCACGGGTGGCTTGGAGCTATTTCTGAATGAGTGTGCTGAAGTCATTGAGTACGCCATTGTTGCGGTGAGTGTCGAGCAACTGGAGGCCACCACCCGGCAGTTATTGCTCCATGGTGTTTCTCGTATTCTGGTTGAAAAACCAGGTGGTTTAACCCTTACTTCTATTCAATCGTTGCAGGACCTGGCCACTGAGCGTAATGCCGACATTTTTATTGCCTATAATCGGCGTTTTCTGTCATCAGTACTGCTTGCCAAGGCGATGATTGCTGCGGATGGAGGAGTGACCAGTTTCACTTTCGAGCTGACCGAGTGGTCCGATAGCATTGCTAAGATAGCCAAGGCTGAAGGCGTTAAAGAAAATTGGTTCTTCGCAAATACCAGTCACGTTACTGACTTGGCTTTTTATTTGGGGGGGCAGCCGGAGCTCATATCCTGCTATGCCGCAGGAGAATTGGAATGGCATACGCGTGCTTCGAGGTTTGCGGGTGCCGGTAAAACGAGCCAAGGGGCGCTATTTTCTTATTCCGGGGATTGGAATGCGCCGGGTCGTTGGGCAGTGGAGATCATGACGTCAGCACGACGGTATATTTTAAAGCCCATGGAGCAATTGCAAATCCAAAATCGCAACAGTGTTGCCGTAGAACACTGCGAAGTAGATGCCATACTCGATCAGCAATATAAGCCAGGGCTGTTTCTGCAAGTTAAGCACTTTTTGGATAACGATATCAGCGTATTGTGCTCGCTGCGTGAGCATTTGGCTAACAGTGTTATTTATGCGCGAATCGCCAGTTATGATCGCTAGATTGAAACGCTGGGGTAACGTTAGCGCGGTTAACGTTCCTGAATTAAAAAGTGCACTGCGGTATGTGTTTTTTGTCTATAGCGAGTTCGCGCTAGGGGCGCTGCTTACTTTATATTTCATTAATACAGCATCGGCCAGTATTTTGGCAGAATCGAGCATCACCTTCATTGTGATCTCCTACAGTGTTTTCCTGGCATTCGGCTTTCACAATGGTGTCACCCGAGATGGTGCAATTGCCGCGACGCTGGAGCAGCGTAATGAAATATTGAGGTTAGAACTTCTATTCTCTTCTGGTGTAGCTTTGGCCCTCTTGGGAGCGGTACTGGTCTTCAATCCCAATTTCTATTTAATGGCAGGCATGATGATCGGTGCAGTCAATCATTTGAAAGCAGCCTGTCAGGCCGTATTTAGACTGAATGGTGAGAATAATCGACTCAATCTGCTTAATGTCTCGTGTGCTGCGCTGTTTTTTCTATTATTTGCGCTGAGTCAAGGGTTCGCCTGGCCCATACCCCTCGAGCGGGCATTCTTTCTGACGTGGCTCACCGCCACCACCTTAGTGGTGGCGGTATTCTATGTGGTGTGTGGAAAAAACGTCGGTCTATTTAGTCGCCGCCCCTATGACCGAAACCTGTTTTTCAAGATTCTGAGTGCTTCTAAGTTTATGTTCGTGATGGCTGTCGGTGGTGTCGTGCTGTTGACGTCCGATCGAGTGATACTGAATCTCCATCAGGCTGAAGAGACAGTTATCGCTAATTTTCAGTACATTGATACTCTATCGAATATTTACTTTCTCGGCTTGTCAGCGGTGCTGTACTACTTTACGCCTAATTTGTTACGGCGATACACCTCCGCAGGGGCCGTTTCCGCTGCCCATTTTCTACACTCGATGAAGTTGATTCTTTTCGTTCTAAGTGGGGTCTTCTTACTGTTCCTGGTTTGTGCGTCAGTATTTATATTCGTGCTGGGCCGATTCGAGTGGATGATGTTTGAATTGTTGTTTTCGATGCTGCTAATGAAGACGGCTATGATCATGCTCGGCACTTTGTGTAGTTTTTATTTGGCGAACAACGGTGAGAAGCGTTTGGCGGGATATTATATTGTTATCACCAGTATCTCCTTGTTGGCAACGTATTTGTGGGTCGGTTTTTTTTCCACCACGCAAGCGATTGTCTTTCTGCCTCTTTCAAACGGCGCATTGATCGTTGTGATGTTTAGCATTCTGCTCATACGCATCAAGGCAATAAAAACATGAAGACAGTTTTGATGTTGACCGATTCTCTTGGTCTTCCCCGAGTCCAGCCCGAGTGTGTTTCAGATGATGAGTGTTGGGTTTATCGCCTTCAAGACACCTTTAGTCATGTGTTCAAGTTTCGTGCGATTTGTACGCCGGGCATGGATACTCGGCAGTTGTTAGTGGCGAGTCGGAACTACCATCAGGCAATCAAGCCGGATCTGGTGATTCTTCAAGTAGGTATTGTAGATTGTTATCCGCGAGCGCTAAGGCGTAGCGAACTATCTATTATCATGCGTTTGCCAAGGATGTTGAATACACTCTTGCATCAGCAAGTTAAGCGTCATTATGGTTATTTGATAAAGCGTCGGCGTATTCAATATGTTGGTGCTGCCGAGTTTAAAGAGAATTTACAGTCGGTGCGCGACCTGTTTCCGGGGGCACAGTTTCGCATTGTGCCCATCGCTCCCCCTTGCTCTGATTATAAAGCCAAGAATCCATTGATTGAGTCTGCTGTGACTAGTTATAACGGGATTCTGACCGACTTGTTTGGTGCTGAAGTGTTGGGTAGCTGTTACGCAGAGGGAGGGGATCGATTGTTCATGAATGATCATCACCATTTGAATGCGACAGGGCATACCCAAGTCTATAATAGCGTGAGCCAGGCATTGTGTGAGTTTTTGGACGGAAGCGGCTGACGGAGCAAGCAAATGGTATTGTTTACTGCATTTTTAATGGTCTTCGTTTATCTAGCGTTTCGGAATAAGAGTGCGCTCGGCCCCTCCAACATTGTTTTCCTGAATTATGCGCTGTATTTTGTATTTCCTGCGGTCCTGTTTTATTTTTTGGAAGCTGTGCACTGGGAGTATGTCTTGCCGTGGGGCAAGACAAATGATTGGTCTACACTTTCCGAAGAATCGGTACTGTCGTATTTGTACGTGTTCATGATGTTTTTTATATTTTCGCGCCTGCTCGAAATCGGAATGTGTCGTACTGTGGATGCAGCTTTTTTCGAACGCTATGCAGTAAGGCCGGTACCTTTCTTTTTTTTCATATCCCTCATTCTTCTTGGAGGGGTAATTTTCATGCAGGTGACGGGTGGGATAGATCAGTGGTTGGGTAGTTATAGTGATACATATATAAAGAACAAGAAGGGGTATGGGTTACTCAATTTTATGTTGATTATGGGGTCAAACTTTTTGGCTTTCGTACTCGGATTTTATTGGCGAGTTGAGACGCGTGTCAACTGGGTTTTGTTTTTGTATGCGCTTACGGTTTTGGTGCTCTGTGCATATCTACAGGGTATTAAGAGCAGGATGTTCTATTATGCAATTCTTTTTAGTGCTCCCTGGCTTGTTTATGCCCGGATTTCAATTTCAAAAGGGGTCGGTGTATTTATAGCATTCATGCTTGCTTTCATGTTTTCAATGTACTTTCGATCCAATGGTTTTTATAGTACTCCAGAGATGTTGTTAGAGTATTTTTTAAGTTATTTTAATACTATATTTTTGCATGATCGCATTGTTCATGATATGGATCCCCAGTTCTTCCTGACTATTGATTTTCCAATAAATAAATGGTTGACATTTGTGGGGGTTCCGAGTGAGGAATACCTTCATGATATCAGTCGTTGGCTGACATCCATTTATTTTCCTGCGCAATGGTTTGAGGGGAGTGCTACACAGCAATGGCCAATTGAAACGGAACTTTACCTTAATTACGGATATTTTGTTTTTTGGTGGGTTCCAGTGTTTCTGTATTCGTTGTTTATGTGTGTTCTCTACTCTGTGCGCTTCAAGTATGGGCCGGTCTTTTTGTTTATATATGTACTGGGCTACTTGCATTTCTTGAGTGTGTTTCGTGGGAGCATGTTTGCTTGGATTGATCTGTTTTCTTTGTTGGTATATGGTTTTCTGCTTATGTTTGGGCGTGTCCTGTTTGTTAAAGTTGAGTCATCATCATGACTGAGGTGAAGTTGATAAAAATTGCGCAGGTGGTTTTCAGCGCCTACTTGAATGAGGTACGGTTAGATATCGCGTTGCGAGACAAATTCCTTGCTCGTGAGCCCTCCGCCAGCTTTCTTCCTCGCTATAAGATGATGGCGATTTTGCCATTCTATAAAAAACATCCTGGGTTGGTCGTCTTGGGGCTGTGGGCGGCGAGTGTAACATTGTTGCCAGTTTTGTTCGTCGGGTCAATTTTGCTGGTTTTAATGGGCATGCTCTATGCTTGCTGCAGGCGCCTACCGCGATATGCTGATCTTGACGAGGAAATTTGCTTTCCTGTTAGTAATGACTTCAAGTTATATCACTATCTTTTTTCTGATTTTGATCGGCGTCAAAAATTTTTGTGTAGGAAAGCTTTCGCTTTAGTAGAGTATTTCTCTGTGTCTGATTTTGTTCGGGCGTTCTTCGTCATCCAATGCGTGCTATGGTATTGTTTGACAAAGTCATATAATAAGAACGTTCGTTTTCGAGATGTGTCGCTTCATTTGCGTGACCTGATTTCCATCAGTTGCTTCGCGGTATTTGTCGCACAACTCGATGCTCATGGAAAGCGTCCGATCACTGATAGCAATCTGCAGCGTTGGGATTTCATTATTAGCCACTTGGCGCCTCGTGCTTCACTTATCCAGCACGCGTTTATCCACGCAGATATCGATTTTGAGGCTCCCTTTGGTCGGTTGGGTAAACTTTACGTATTTGATCCATTATTCGTCGAGGTTTTCGCTCGATATTTTACAATTGATCAGGTAGGCAAGGTCGCACCAAAGATCAGAATGAGCGCGTGCTCATCATCCAAGCCGACTCTGTTTTTGGCATCCTCGGAGCCTTATCTGGACATCGAGATTGAATTTCTTCGTTTTGTGAGAGCGGAGCTGGATTACCATGTTCTTGTGAAATTGCACCCGAAGCATATTTACGGAGATGCGGTCAATATTTTGCTTGGGATGGCGGATGAAGTGGTAGATCGCTCAGACTTTCCCGACAGTGACTATATGGCGTCTTATGACTCGTTTTTGGGGTATGAATATAAGTCGTTGGGTAAACGAGTGCTGTTCCTTAAAGAAGGGTGGTCACTAAGCAGTTTTTCTGCGTAGTCAGATCTGGCTGAATACTATTGGAGGGGCGTATAATTGAGCAGGCCGATTAAGTCTGAAGAGTGTTGCGAGATGTTAATAATAATAATTAGTTGCAGTTGTTGAGACGGCGCCGGGGGGAGGGCTATGGATTATAATATCTGTACTAACTGTATTATGGATGTAAGCGATCCTAATATAAAGTTCGACGAGCATGGTGTTTGCGAGTATTGTAATAATTTTGAGAAGGTTATTAAGCCCAATTGGCACACAGATGCGCGAGGTGCTGCTGAGCTTAAAGTGTTGGCTGAAAAAATAAAGGCCGATGGTGTCGGGCGGGACTTTGACTGCATAATCGGCCTTAGTGGAGGGCTTGATAGTTCGTATCTATGCTACGTCGCTAAAGAGATTATGGGTTTGCGTCCGTTGTTGTTTCATGTGGATGCGGGTTGGAATACGGATCAAGCTGTCGGTAATATTGAGAAGTTGGTTGATGGTCTTGGCTTGGAGTTATACACCGATGTTATCAACTGGGAAGAAATGAAAAGCTTGCAAACAGCTTTTTTAAAATCCCAGATTCCCGATCAGGATATTCCACAGGATGCTGCTTTTTTTTCAGGGCTTTATAAGTTTGCCAAGGCTAATAAAATAAAGTATGTACTGACGGGTGCTAATTATTCTACTGAGTGCTGTCGTGAGCCGGAGGAGTGGGGAGGCTATCCGGGCATTGATAAAATACTTATTAATGATATTCATGGTAGGTTCGGTTCGAGGCGGCTAAAAACGTTTCCCCTCGTAGATATACTGTCTTATAAGATCTACTATCGTTACGTTCTAGGTATGCAGGTCGTGCGGCCCCTAAATCTGGTGCCCTATGTAAAAAGCGAGGCAGAGGATACTCTTGAGCGCCTGTTTGGTTGGAAGCGTTTTCAGCATAAACATCATGAATCCAGATTTACACGTTTCTACGAAGACTATTGGATGCCCCGAAAGTTTGGCTATGAGAAGCGTCGCGCTCATTTCTCAAGTCTTATCATGACTGGGCAAATGACCCGGGAAGCCGCTTTGGAGCGCATTGCCAAGCCCGAATTGGGCGAAAATTTTCTCGAGTCGGAGTTTGAGTATGTGGCGCATAAATTGGACTTGACTGTGCCGGAGCTTCAGCGCATTTTCGACGGCGAAAACAAGACCTTCCGTGATTACAAAAACAAGCGCTTCTTGATTGGAATTGGTGCTCGTATTCTCAGTGCAATCGGATTGGAAAGACGACTGTTCAGATGATTACCATCATTGACTACGGGCTGGGTAATATCCAGGCTTTTGTGAACGTTTACCGACGTCTGCACATCCCAGTCGCCGTCGCTCAGACAGCTGCTCAGCTGGATGGTGCGACTAAGTTGGTCCTCCCGGGGGTGGGTGCATTCGATCATGCGGTCGAGCGCCTCAATGCCTCGGGAATGCGTCCGACACTCGACGAATTGGTTCTTCGCCACAAATTGCCGGTCCTGGGCGTTTGTGTAGGCATGCAGATATTAGCGAGCAGCAGTGAAGAAGGAAGCTTACCCGGCCTTGGCTGGGTGCCGGGTCGTGTTCGGTCTTTCAATTCAGTAGCTGACTTGGCTGAGCTACCTCTGCCGCATATGGGGTGGAATGATGTCACTGCTTCCTCCAATTCCGCCTTGTTCAAGGGATTTGAGGAGGACGCACGCTTCTACTTTCTCCATTCGTTCTTTTTTGAGTGCGAGGAGGCCCAATATAGTGAGGCGACGTCCACGTACGGCTTAGATTTCAGCTGTGCTGTACGCGCTCAAAATGTGTATGGCGTCCAGTTTCACCCTGAAAAAAGCCATCACTTCGGCGTCGGACTACTGAAAAACTTCGCGGAACTATGACATGTTGAGACCCAGGATCATTCCCTGCTTGCTGATTCAGGATGGCGGGCTGGTGAAGACAGTGAAGTTCAAGGATCCCAAGTACGTCGGGGACCCGATCAATGCGGTAAAAATCTTCAATGAGAAAGAAGCCGACGAATTGATCGTGGTCGACATCGATGCCACCGCAAATGCTGTGGAACCTAACTATGCCCAGATCGCCAAGTTGGCGGCAGAATGCAGGATGCCGCTGTGCTATGGCGGTGGCATTCGTACAGCCCAGCAGGCCAAGCGTATTATCGCGTTGGGTGTTGAGAAGGTTGCCATCAGCTCGGCGGCATTTGAAAATCCGCAATTGATCAGTCAGATCGCTGAAGAGATTGGTAGGCAGAGTGTTGTGGTGGTCCTGGATCATAAAGCGCGCTTGTTGAGCAAGCAGCAGGAGGTCTGGACGCACAACGGCACGCGCAATACCAAGCGCAGTGTCATTGAGGCGGCTCAAGAGTTTGAAAGGCTCGGCGCCGGCGAAATTGTGCTCAATTCCATCGAAAACGACGGAAAAATGAAAGGCTACGACGTAGAGCTTGCAATCAAGCTTCGCGAAGCCGTGCGTATACCGATCACCATTCTTGGTGGTGGCGGCTCGCTTGAAGACATGCGCAGCATCGTGGCAGCTTGTGGGGTGGTTGGTGTTGCGGCAGGCAGCTTCTTCGTGTTCAAGGGCGCGTACCGGGCGGTGCTGATCAGCTATCCGAGCGCTCAGCAGAAAGACGACATTATTTATTCAGCTCTACGAGCCAGGTAGTTCGCCAGGTTCGTGGCAAGGGTCAGGTCATATGTTCAACGGCAAAAAACTTCTCATCACTGGTGGTACTGGTTCCTTTGGTAATGCAGTGCTCAAACGTTTCCTGGATACAGACATCGCTGAGGTTCGCATTTTCAGTCGCGATGAGAAGAAGCAGGATGACATGCGCAAGCGTTACGGTAACACCAAGCTGAAGTTCTACATCGGTGATGTACGTGACTACCAGAGTGTGCTGAATGCTACCCGCGGAGTTGACTATATCTTTCACGCCGCCGCTCTCAAACAGGTGCCATCCTGCGAGTTCCATCCCATGGAAGCCGTGAAAACCAACGTCATTGGTACCGACAATGTGCTTGAAGCCGCCATCCAGAATGGCGTCCGGCGCGTGGTTTGTCTGAGTACTGACAAGGCTGTCTACCCCATTAACGCCATGGGTATCTCCAAGGCCATGATGGAAAAAGTCATGGTGGCCAAGTCGCGTAATGTCGACGAGAGCAAGACGGTTATTTGCGGTACGCGATATGGCAACGTCATGGCTTCCCGAGGGTCAGTCATCCCGCTGTTCATCGAGCAGATTCGTGCAGGTAAATCGCTGTCGATCACCGACCCCAACATGACCCGCTTCATGATGACCCTGGCTGATGCTGTGGATCTGGTGCTCTACGCCTTCGAGCATGGCAACAATGGTGATCTTTTCGTCCAGAAAGCCCCAGCTGCCACTGTCGAAACCCTGGCCCAAGCGTTGACATCCATGCTCGGGCAACCGGACCACCCGATTCAAATCATTGGCACGCGACACGGTGAAAAGCTTTACGAGGCACTGCTCAGTCGCGAGGAAATGTCCTGTGCGGAAGACATGGGGGCCTATTTCCGTGTACCGCCGGACCTGCGCGACTTGAACTACAGCAAGTTCGTCGAGCTAGGGGAGGAGAAGATTTCCCGCACCGAGGATTACAACTCGCATAACACCGAGCGTCTGGATGTCGAGGGTATGCAGAAGCTGTTGTTGAAGCTGGATTTCATGCGGGCCATACAGCGTGGCGAACACGCCACTCCAGAAGAGTGATGCCCATGAAAGTTCTTGTTACTGGAGCCAGTGGCTTTGTCGGCAAAAACCTTGTGGCTCACCTGCAAGAGCGCCAGGACGTTCAGGTGGTTCGATTTGGTCGCCAGGAGGCTCCATCCGATCTGTTGTCGATGCTTGATGATGTGGACTTTGTGTTTCATCTGGCGGGCGTCAATCGACCCCAGCGTATCGAGGAATTCAGCGAAGGTAACAGTGGCCTCACTGCAACGTTGTGTGCTGCCATCAAGGCCACTGGCCGATCGATACCCGTGATTTACACCTCATCCATACAGGCTGAGGTCGATAATCCTTATGGGACGAGCAAGCGCGATGCTGAACACGCCTTGCTTGACCTGTCGAAACAGCAAGGTTCACCGGTTTATCTTTATCGTTTGCCCAACGTTTTCGGAAAGTGGGCGAGGCCAGACTACAATTCGGCGGTGGCGACGTTCTGCCATAACATCGTCCGTGGCTTGCCAATTACCGTCAATGATCCCGCGGCACCGCTGCAGTTGGTCTATATCGACGATGTAATCAGAAGCTTCATCGATGTGATGGATGGTGGCGCCCCGGAAGGCCCTTATCTGGATGTACAACCGGTTTATGCCACGACGGTCGGGGCATTGGCCGATCAGTTGCAGGCGTTCAAGCGCAGCCGAGAGACGATGGTGACCGAGCGGGTGGGGACTGGGTTGGTCCGCGCTTTGTATTCGACTTACCTGAGCTATTTCACGCCAGACGATTTCACCTATGAGCTGCCCAAGCACGGTGATGTGCGAGGCGTATTCGTTGAGATGCTCAAGACCCCGGATGCCGGTCAGTTCTCTTACTTCACTGCTCATCCTGGCATTACGCGGGGAGGGCATTACCATCACAGCAAGACCGAGAAGTTCCTGGTTATCAAAGGTCAAGCCTGCTTCCGTTTCCGCCACATCGTCAGTGGAGAGTTTTACGAACTCTACACTGACGGTGACACGCCACAAATCGTCGAAACGGTCCCGGGTTGGAGCCATGACATTACCAATACCGGTGAAACCGAAATGATCGTAATGCTGTGGGCCAACGAAATTTTTGATCGTGAGCGGCCAGACACCTACACCATGGCTGTTGGCACTCAGGCCTGAAGGATTAGCAATGAATACTGCACTGAAGAAACTGAAGATCGTTACCGTAGTGGGAACGCGCCCCGAAATTATTCGTTTGTCCCGGGTCATGGCCGCATTGGATAAATATTGTGAGCACGTGCTAGTGCATACCGGGCAGAATTATGACTATGAGCTGAACGAGATCTTTTTCCAGGACTTGGGTATTCGAAAGCCTGACCACTTCCTGAATGCTGCCGGGAGCACGGGGGCGGAAACCATCGGCAATGTGATCATCGCGGTGGACCGGGTATTGGCTACCATCCAGCCTGAAGCCTTGCTGGTGCTGGGCGATACAAACAGCTGCATGGCAGTTATTCCTGCCAAGCGGCGCAAGATCCCCACTTTCCATATGGAAGCTGGAAACCGTTGTTTTGACATGCGTGTTCCTGAAGAAATCAACCGACGCATCGTTGATCACACAGCAGACATCAACCTGACCTATAGCACTATCGCTCGCGATTATTTACTGAGCGAGGGTTTGCCTGCCGATCGTGTAATCAAGACTGGCAGTCCAATGTTCGAAGTACTCAACCATTATCGTGACAGTATCGAGGCGTCGGACGTCCTGGAGCGGCTTGGCTTGGAGGCGGGCAAGTTCTTTGTGGTCAGCGCCCACCGGGAAGAGAATGTCGACTCGGACAAGAACCTCTTCAAGCTGGTCGAGGTACTCAATACCGTTGCCAGCACTTTTGGTCTGCCAGTCATTGTTTCTACCCATCCGCGTACTCAAAAGCGTGTTGATGCCATGGGGATCGTGTTTCATGAAAATATCCGATTGCTCAAGCCGTTGGGTTTCATGGACTACAACAAGCTGCAGCTCGAATCCCGTGCGGTGTTGTCTGATAGTGGCACCATCAATGAAGAGTCTTCCATTCTCAATTTTCCAGCCTTGAACCTGCGCGAGGCTCATGAGCGACCCGAAGGGATGGAAGAAGCGGCCGTGATGATGGTGGGCCTGGAAGTCGAGCGAGTCCTGCAAGGACTGAACATTCTCCAGACGCAATTAGCGGGGACCGAGCGCAGCCTGCGTCTGGTGGCGGACTACAGCATGCCTAACGTTTCCGAAAAAGTTGCCAGAATCGTGCACAGCTATACCGACTACGTAAACCGTGTCGTATGGAAGCGGTATTGAGTCGAGTAGTGGATATGCCGGAGAGCAAGCTGAATATCTTGGTGGTCACGCAGTATTTCTGGCCGGAAAACATGCGGATCAACGATCTGGTGCGTGATCTCACCGAAAAGGGCCATTCGGTTACGGTGCTCACTGGAGTGCCCAATTATCCCGAAGGCCAGGTGTTCGAAGCGTACAGGTCAGCACCTGAGCAGTTTACTGAATACCATGGTGCCCGCATTGTGCGGGTTCCCATGATCCCGCGCGGAAAGCGCAGTATTCAGTTGATTCTCAACTACCTGAGTTTTTTTACCAGCGCTTCGACCATCGGTAGTTATGCGCTGCGGGGACGTGCTTTCGATGCAATATTCGTCTACGCAGTGTCTCCCATCATGGCGGCTATTCCTGCCTTGGTCATCGGGCGTTTGAAAAATGCCCCCGTATTGATTTGGGTTCTGGATTTGTGGCCGGAAACCCTAAGAGCGGTTGGCGTGCTGAAAAAGCCGGCGTTGTTATCCGTGGTTGGCCGCATGGTGTCGTGGATCTATAACCGCGCCGACTACCTGCTGCTGCAATCGAACGGCTTCCTCGAAAACGTCAAAGGCTACTGTACTCGTCCCATAGACCCGAAGCGCCTGATCTATTTCCCAAGTTGGGCTGAAGACGATTTCTCTGCGACTTCGAATCATTCGGACTCGATACTTGCACGCGATGACTCGGTGTTTACCGTGGTGTTTGCCGGGAATCTAGGCGAGGCCCAGGATTTTCCTGCAGTGCTGGACGCCGCTGAACAATTGCGTGGGAAAGTCGCCGTGCGTTGGGCCATCGTGGGTGATGGCCGCATGAGTCAGTGGCTGAACCAACAAGTAAGTGCGCGAGGCTTGGATAACGTACTGCTCCTGGGCAGACATCCGTTGAAAGCCATGCCGGCCTTGTTCGCCAACGCCGATGCATTGTTGGTGTCGCTGAAGACCAATGATGTGTTTGAAAAAACCATTCCCGGCAAAGTCCAGGCTTACCTGGCCTCGGGCAGACCTCTGCTGGGCATGATCAATGGCGAAGCCGCTCGGGTAATCAATGAGTCGGGTGCGGGGTTTACTTGTGCATCCGGTGATGCAGATGGTCTGGCACGTATCACTCAGGCTCTGGCTGACACAGCCCCATCCCAACTTATGGTCATGGGAGAGAGTGGTCGTGACTATTACCTTCAGCATTACTCCAAACAGCGCTTGCTGGCGCGTTTGGAAGATATCTTCAGAAAAGCCACGCTACGGAAGGTGAACCACTGATGCAGCGCAGTATTCTTGTGACCGGGGCGAGCGGGTTTGTTGGTGGTGCGTTACTTGAAAGGCTGCAAACAGACTCCGGGAAGTCTGTCATTGCGGTCGTTCGAGGCGATCGTCATTTACCGATACCCGTCAGTACTGTGCGGATCGAAGCATTCTCCCAGCAAACTCAATGGCAACCGCATCTGGCCAATGTGGATACGGTCATTCATTGTGCCGCTCGTGTGCATGTGATGAACGATACGGAAGCTGATCCTCTGGCGGTCTTTCGGCAGGTCAACGTGGAAGGCACGCTCAATTTTGCAAGGCAGGCGGCCGAGGCCGGTGTACGTCGCTTTATTTTTATCAGTTCCATCAAAGTGAATGGGGAATGCACATCGCCCGGTCAACCCTACGCCGCGGACGATATGCCTGCGCCAGCGGATCCGTACGGTGTTTCCAAGCAGGAAGCCGAGCAAGGTCTGCGACAGATGGCGCGGACGACTGGAATGGAAGTGGTCATCATTCGGCCTGTCCTGGTGTATGGGCCGGGTGTGAAGGCCAATTTCCTGAGCATGATGCGTTGGCTGGACAAGGGTGCCCCTTTGCCGTTTGGTGCCATAGATAATCGTCGCAGCCTGGTGAGCATCGACAATTTGGTCGACCTGATCGTGACGTGCATCGACCACCCTGCGGCGGCGAATCAGACATTTCTGGTCAGTGATGGAGAAGATCTGTCGACCACAGCGTTGCTCAGTCGGATGGCCCGTGCGCTGGGCAAGCCTGCCCGGTTGATTCCGATCCCCAGCTGGATACTTGAGTGCGGCGCCCGCATGCTGGGCAGAAAAGCACTGTCCCAGCGCCTGTGTGGTTCGCTGCAGGTCAATATCGAGAAAACCCGCACGCTTTTGAATTGGAACCCTCCCGTGAGTGTCGATGATGCATTGGCCAAGACCGCACGGCATTTCAGGATGAATCAAGCGAAATGATGCACTTCTGGTTATTTGCCTCTGTCACGGTGGCTTCGCTGCTCATGACGGCGGGACTACGTCGTTATGCCTTGGCGCGTAGCATCATCGATATCCCGAATGCGCGCAGCTCCCACAGTATTCCGACAGCCCGGGGCGGAGGAGTCGCCATAGTCGTGGCCTTTCTGCTGACATTGCCTTTGCTGGGTCTACTGGGTCTGGTGTCGCTCCACTACCTGGTGGCGTTAGGTGGGGCAGGTGCTCTGGTCGCCATCGTGGGTTTCATGGATGACCATGGGCATATTGCAGCACGGTGGCGATTGCTTGGGCATTTCAGTGCGGCGGTCTGGGCACTGTTATGGCTTAAAGGTCTGGCACCCTTGAACCTGTTCGGTATGACCTTGGATTTATCTTGGTTTGGGCATGTCTTGGCTGCTTTTTATCTGGTCTGGGTTCTCAACCTGTATAACTTCATGGACGGTATTGATGGTATCGCCAGTGTAGAAGCAGTGCTGGCCTGCCTGGGGGCGAGTGCTCTCTACGTATTGTCGGGTTTCACCGACCTGATCTGGCCTCCATTGATCCTGGCGGCCGCCGTGCTGGGCTTTCTGTTTTGGAACTTCCCACCCGCGAAAATCTTTATGGGAGACGCGGGCAGTGGCTTCTTGGGTATCACGCTTGGGATCATGTCTCTGCAAGCTGCCTGGGTCTCCCCGGTCTTGTTGTGGGCTTGGCTGATCCTGTTGGGAGTGTTTATCGTCGATGCGACTGTCACCCTGGTCCGGCGGTTTTTTCGGGGTGATAAAGTCTACGAGGCGCACCGCAGTCATGCTTATCAGTTTGCCTCCCGCCGTTATGGTCGCCATCGTCCTGTCACACTGGCAGTCGCTGCGATCAACGTGTTGTGGTTGTTTCCCTTGGCGTGGTGCGTCGTGGTCTTGAAGTTGGACGGACTGACAGGCGTGGCGTTGGCCTATGTGCCTCTGGTGTTACTGGCCTTGAAGTTCAAGGCTGGTCAGTTGGAGGGCGCTTGAGTACCCGGGTAAAGATGTGAAATGGGTCATGGACGGCTGTCACCAGGCAGCCCGACATAACGAGAATTGGGCAGGAACAAGGTGCTGGAAACTTCATGGATAGATTTCGCGTTGCATTGCTGGGCCTGTCGCATCGGCAGAAGCGCCTGCTCCAGGTCATGACCGATGTGCTGTTGGTCTGGGCCTCCTTGTGGTTGGCGTTCGTGGTGCGCCTTGGTTTCGACGAGATGATCAATCCGTTCACCACCCACCCATGGCTGCTTGTCAGTGCTTCTCTGATTGCTATCCCATTGTTCGTTCGTTTTGGTATGTACCGAGCCGTCATGCGTTACCTGGGTAACGATGCCTTGATCGCAATCATCAAGGCAGTCAGCTTGAGCGCGTTGGTATTGGCGCTCGTGGTGTATTGGGGCTCCTCCTACATGGAGGCTGTCCCACGTTCAGTCATCTTCAATTACTGGTGGCTTAGCCTGGTGATGATCGGCGGTTTGAGATTGCTCATGCGCCAGTATTTCATGGGCGATTGGTTCATTCCCTCCCATCACGTTCCCTTCGTCAACCGCAACACCAGTCTTACCAAGGTAGCGATCTATGGCGCCGGTGCCGCCGGTAACCAATTGGTGGCGGCCTTGCGCATTGGCCGAGATATGCAGCCGGTGGCTTTTATCGATGACGATGACAGTATCGAAAATCGAATGATCTCGGGTTTGCAGGTGTTCAAGCCCAAGCATATCCAGAAGATGATTGAACTCACTGGCGCACAAGAAGTGTTGCTGGCCGTGCCCTCGGCGAGTCGCGCGCGTCGCCGTGAAATCCTGGAGTATCTGGAAAGCTATCCACTGCACGTACGCAGTGTCCCGGGTTTCATGGATCTGGCCAGCGGCCGTGTAAAAGTCGGCGATATCCAGGAAGTCGACATTGCCGACTTGTTGGGGCGAGATGCGGTGCCTGCACAACCCGCGCTTCTTTCACGTTGCATTCGGGGAAAGATCGTTCTGGTCACGGGGGCGGGTGGGTCGATCGGCTCTGAGCTCTGCCGTCAGATTCTCGCCCTGGAGCCATCCACTTTGCTGTTGTTCGATCACAGTGAGTTCAACCTCTACAGTATCTTTACTGAGCTGGAAGAGACCATTATTCGTCAATCGATCCCCGTGATCTTGTTGCCGATTCTGGGGTCGGTGCGTAACGCGGATAAATTATTCGACCTCATGAGTTCCTGGAGCGTCGAGACGGTGTATCACGCGGCAGCCTATAAGCATGTACCCCTGGTGGAGCACAACATCGCCGAAGGCATGCTCAATAATGTCATCGGTACTTTGAACACCGCCCAAGCGGCCTTGAAGGCCCAGGTCGAAAATTTCGTGCTCATTTCCACGGACAAGGCTGTGCGTCCGACTAACGTCATGGGCAGCACCAAGCGTCTGGCTGAAATGGTCCTGCAGGCACTGAGTCAAGAGCTTGCACCGGTGCTGCTCGGAGACAGTGGTAATGTTGCGCGGGTCAATAAAACCCGCTTCGTGATGGTGCGTTTCGGTAATGTACTGGGGTCGTCCGGCTCGGTTATTCCGCGTTTTCGACAGCAGATCAAATCCGGCGGGCCCATTACCGTTACACATCCCAATATCACCCGATATTTCATGACCATTCCAGAGGCCGCCCAGCTAGTGATTCAGGCGGGCTCCATGGGGCGAGGAGGGGATGTGTTTGTGCTGGACATGGGGGAACCGGTAAAAATCGCCGAATTGGCTGAAAAGATGGTGCATCTTTCTGGCTTGAATGTGCGCTCCGAGAAGAACGTCCACGGTGATATTGCCATTGAGTTCACTGGTTTACGGCCAGGTGAGAAACTCTATGAGGAGCTGCTGATCGGTGACAACGTGATCGCGACCCAGCACCCCATGATCATGAGTGCCCATGAAGACCATCTGCCATGGGAGCAACTCAAGACTACATTGGATGAACTGATGGTCGCCATTGCCAAGGACGAATATTCACGGGTCCGGATGCTGCTCCGCGAGATCGTAAGCGGCTATAAGCCCGAAGGAGAGATCGTCGATTGGATATTCCAACAACGCCGCTTGGCTCCAAAATACAAGGATCGTTGAGTTATTCCTGATGGGGCACTTCGTCGGTCGATAAGTGTGAGCGCTGTGAGGTTCGGAAGTGAGTCGCAGTCGGGCCGATGTCTCATGGGGTGCCAGCTACTTTATGTACTGCCGCTGGTGCTTGCGACTCAGGCTGCTACGCTATCCCCTATCATGGAATCGTCGCAGCTAGAGCGACTGGTACGGATTGACCTGAGTGTGAACAGCAGCACTGCGTCAAGATTTTGATCGATACCATCGCCGGACGGCTACCCTCCCATAGCAGCTGTCGTCTCACCGTCCATTGCCAGAGTATCCTCCTGGCTTTGCAATCTACTGATCTGACCATGGTCGTGGGCTCCTTGGGGCAGTAACATACGCGCGCCAGCTGTCTACTCCCCCTTGTGCGATGGTCTGTATCCGCTGGTGGTTGCCTGTGGTTGGGTGAGTCTCCTGCTGTGGAGGCTGGTGCGATATGCGCGCGCAGATGATGTTGGCCGCTCAAATTCCATGCTGGAGCTCGAGACGGTCTAATCTGGATGCTGGTGCAGTTTCGTTTTCAAATGACCGTTTTTATCAAGTGATGTGACTCGCTGCTACGTACAATAGAAACGGATTTGCGACAGGAGCGGGCCAAGGTGCGTAAGAGGTTTATGGATAAGTTAAGAATAGCCTTGCTGGGATTGCCAAGACACCATAAACGCGCGATCCAAGTGGCGACGGATGTAATATTAGTCTGGACTGCCCTGTGGCTGGCGTTCATTGTTCGACTGGGGTTCGAGGTATTGACCAGCCCGGTCACCACACATCTTTGGCTTTTCGCATCGGCTCCACTGGTTGCCATTCCGATTTTCATTCGCTTTGGCATGTATCGCGCCGTCATGCGTTATTTTGGTAACGACGCGTTGATCACCATTTGCAAAGCGGTGAGTCTCTCGGCTTTGTTACTGGCGCTTGTTGTGTATTGGTACAGCAACCATAAAACAGTGGTACCTCGATCGATCATATTCAACTATTGGTGGCTGAGCCTGATCATGATTGGCGGTTTACGCCTGGTGATGCGGCAATATTTCCTCGGTGACTGGTTTACCGCAGCACAGCATGTCCCGTTTACCAATCGTGACGATGGCCTGCCCAAGGTTGCCATTTATGGTGCCGGCGCCGCAGGTAACCAACTAGTGGCTGCATTGCGTATGGGACGGGTGATGCGGCCGGTTGCGTTCATTGACGATGACCACAGCATCGCCGACCGAGTTATTGCAGGGTTGCAGGTCTACCAACCCAAACATATTCAAAAGATGATTGATACAACCGGTGCGCAGGAAATTTTGCTGGCGGTACCTTCTTCCTCCCGAGGCCGTCGTCGAGAGATATTAACGCTGCTTGAGAGGTTTCCGCTGCATGTACGCAGCGTCCCGGGTTTTATGGATCTGGCCAGCGGCCGGGTCAAGGTCGATGACATTCAGGAAGTAGATATCGCCGACCTCCTCGGGCGCGATGCAGTGCCAGCCCAAGCAGATTTGCTTAAACATTGCATCACAGGACAGTCCGTTCTAGTGACAGGGGCAGGGGGATCAATTGGCTCCGAACTTTGTCGGCAAATCCTGACGCTGAAGCCAACAACGTTGCTGCTTTTCGAGCATAGCGAATTCAATCTCTATAGCATTTTGTCCGAACTTGAACCTCGCCTCGTTCGGGAGTCGTTGTCCGTTCGGTTGTTGCCTATCCTGGGCTCGGTCCGGGATCAGAGCAAGTTACTGGATGTGATGAAAACCTGGAATGTCGACACGGTCTATCATGCCGCCGCTTATAAACATGTCCCGATGGTTGAGCACAATATCGCCGAAGGCGTCCTGAACAATGTGATCGGGACGTTGAACACGGCTCAGGCTGCATTGCAGGCGGGTGTGTCGAACTTCGTCTTGATCTCCACAGACAAGGCTGTGCGCCCGACCAATGTAATGGGCAGCACCAAGCGGCTTGCGGAAATGACGTTGCAGGCTCTTAGTCGCGAGCTCGCCCCGGTGCTGTTTGGCGATAAGGCCAATGTTTCTCGCGTCAATAAAACCCGTTTTACGATGGTCCGATTCGGCAACGTGCTGGGCTCGTCCGGGTCGGTTATTCCGTTGTTCCATAAACAGATTAAATCCGGTGGGCCGCTGACCGTCACCCATCCGAAGATCACGCGCTATTTCATGACCATTCCCGAAGCCGCTCAGTTGGTGATTCAGGCGGGCTCCATGGGGTTGGGTGGGGATGTGTTCGTGCTGGATATGGGGGAGCCGGTGAGGATTGTCGAGCTGGCGGAAAAAATGATTCATTTGTCTGGTTTGAGTATCCGTTCGGAGAAAAACCCCCACGGAGACATCTCAATTAAGTTCACGGGCCTTCGGCCAGGCGAGAAGCTTTACGAAGAGTTGCTGATTGGTGACAACGTCGTCGCGACCCAGCACCCGATGATCATGAGTGCCAACGAAGATCATCTGCCTTGGGATGTGCTTAAGGAGAGCCTGTCTGAGCTGCTCTCTGCCATCGAGCGTGATGACTACACCAGGGTTCGTCAGTTGCTTAGGAATACGGTCAGTGGGTATGCCCCGGACGGCGAGATTGTCGACTGGATCTACCAGCAGCGCCGCCTTGAACCCTGATTGTTACACACGCTGTAACGTACACATTTTTGACAGCGAATCATCATCGCCTAAGTTTGAGAAGCAGCTTCGGAAAAGCTGCTTCTTTCTTAACGATGTCATGGAGCGTCACTTATGCGTACAGGCTATTTCTACTCTCTGGTTTTTGCCCTTCTGACTAGCGCCTCTATAGCGGTAATCGCCGCGCCTGTGGTCAAACCCGAGACGATGGCTGCACCGCAAACATTGGAAGTATCGGCAAAATCGCAAAGTGCCAAGGTTGATCTTAACGGGGCGGATGCCGCGACTCTGCAACGCGAGTTGACTGGGATAGGCAAGGCTAAGGCCGAGGCGATTGTTGCGTACCGTGAGAGTAATGGGGCCTTCTCGTCGGTGGAGGAGTTGCTGGAGGTCAAGGGTATTGGCAAGGCGCTTCTGGAGAGGAATCGCGACAAGCTGGAAGTGAACTGAGGTGAGGTAGCGAGAAAGGCCAGTCGGGATGACTGGCCTTTTTGCGTTCTGGTGATAGACGCCTAGGAAGATGATTGTGGCTGAGATCCAGCCTCAGGACGTCGGCATGGCGATATGGCACAAATTGTGATTACCCATTGCCAATCGATTGTTGAACAATCTCGAGCCCTTGAACATGAACAGCGAACTCTCCCTCGCCGACCACATCACCCTCGAACTACGCGCCGACATCATCGGGGGGCGTTTGCTGCCCGGCATGGCCCTGGTGGAAAACGACCTGGTGGAGGCCTATAACGCTTCACGCAACACCATTCGCGAGGCGCTGCATCGCTTGGGGCAGGAGGGGCTGACGCGCTATGTGCGTAACAAGGGGGTGATGGTCCGCAGGTTGAACGCCGAGGATGTGCGGGACGTGTTCAAGGTCCGTCGCACCCTGGAGCTTCAAGCCATCATGGGCAGTCAACCACTGCGTGAGTACCAATCCGACCGAATGCTCGAAGCCCTTGAGGCCGCCGAGCTGGCCCGGGAGCGTGAAGATTGGCGTGCGGTCGGTACCCATGGCTTGGCGTTCCATCAACATGTCGTTGGGTTGATGGGCAGCCCGTTACTCAATGAGTTTTTCACCAACGTGGTCGCGCAACTGCGCCTGGTGTTCTACGCCGCACCCGATGAACCACGTTTCCAGGCTCCGTGGCTGCTCCGGGATCGCGAGATCCATGACTGGCTGGCCGAAGGCGACAAGGATGCTGCCTATGAAGCGATGAGCCTTTACCTCGACGATTCCGAGCAACTGCTGTTGCAGTTCCTGGCCCCATCTATCCCCCACTGATCAAGGACCCGCGCCATGTACAAAGACTACCCAGCCGCCTACCAGGTCAGCAAAGGCTCAGCCCTGCAAGTGGACAAACCCTTCTACGACCGCATCCGTGCCGAGCAGGACAAGCGCACGTTGATTGAGCAGTTCGAAGTGCCGATCCGCACGGGGAGGGCGTGGCATGTGCCGGCTGGGCATGTGTTTCGTGTCACTACACCTGTAGGCCCGCAGGTGGGCGACTTCAACGTCTGGAACGCTCACGATCCGCGGGAGCGTCTGTGGGCGGCACGTACGCGTCAGCTTCAGGGCGCTCACGTCAGCACCTATGATCGGTTGTGGTCGAACCTGCCATTCCTCAGGCCATTGGTGACGATCACTGATGACAGCCTGGCCGGTTATGGCATCGACGAGCATGGCGGGCGGTTGCACGATTTGCTGGGGACCCGCTGTGACCCGTACGTGAACAAGATGCTGACCGGCGAGGACTTCCACCATCACTGCCACTCGAACCTGACCCGTGCGGTGTTGCCCCATGGCTTGACGGAGTTCGACGTGCACGACGTCTTGAATATTTTCCAGTGCACCGGGCTCAATCATGACGACATGTACTTCATGAAGGCCTGTCCGGCGCAGAAGGGCGATTATCTGGAATTTTTTGCCGAGACCGATCTGCTGTGTGCCTTGTCGACTTGCCCTGGCGGGGACTTGTCGCTGGCGATGTGGGGGCCGGATGCGCAGGATCCGCTCAGTGTCTGTCGTCCGCTGGGGGTGGAGATCTATCGGCTGGAGGATTCATTGCTGGAAGGCTGGAGCCAGCCGGAGCGGGCGGCGTACAAGGGGCTGCATGGGTTGCACATTGCCAAGGCGGATTGGGAGAAGTAATGCCGTGCACGCTGCCTATATGCAGGCCTTTGTGGCGAGGGGTTTATCCCCTCGCCACAAGAGTATTGGACAGGTCAGCAATCAACGATCCTTGGCCTCCTTCGCATCCATCTCGGCATTGCGTTCGGCAACACGCTTACGCTGTTCATCTGTCAGCTCGACCTTGTTGGCGGTGTCGCGCAGCATCATCAGACCGCCGACGATCGAGCCGATTGCAACAATCAGAATCAACCAGGCATACCAGGGCATAGGGCTCTCCTTGAGGGGGGCGATGGCGGACGAACATTTCGCCGGTCCATCGCACCTACCACTTATGAGCGAAGGTTGTTCGCAGTGGTTCAATACTACGCCCGTTATGCCTGGCTCACCTCATAGCCCGGTCAACATCGCATCGGCCGGCGCATCCGCACGCAGTTGTGCGGTGAGCAGGAAATACAGGAAACCCACCACCATGAAGCCGAGGAAGATCAGCCCGATCAAGGCGTTGAACCAAGCCATCGCCACCAGGCACACCACGGCCAATACCAGGGCGATGCCGGGTACAAGTGGATAGCCCGGCGCGCGGAAGGTGCGTTCCAGGTTGGGTTCGGTTTTACGCAGTTTGAACAGGCTGAGCATGCTCATGATGTACATGACGATGGCGCCGAACACGGCCATGGTGATCATCGCGGCCGTCAGGGTCATGCCGCCTAGGTTGATCAAGCCGTCGCTGTAGATCGCTGCGATGCCGATCAACCCGCCGGCGATGATCGCCCGGTGCGGGGTCTGGAAGCGCGAGAGTTTGGCGAGGGAGGCGGGCAGGTAGCCGGCGCGGGCCAGGGCGAAGAACTGCCGGGAATAGCCAAGAATGATGCCGTGGAAACTTGCCACCAGGCCAAACAGGCCGATCCACACCAGCATGTGCAACCAGCCGGAGCTTTCGCCGACTACGGTTTTCATGGCTTGGGGCAGCGGATCGTTGATGTTCGACAGAGTGCGCCAGTCGCCGACGCCACCGGCGAAGAACATCACGCCCATGGCCAGGACCACCAGGGTCAGGATGCCGCTGATGTAGGCCTTGGGAATCGTGCGTTTCGGGTCCTTGGCTTCTTCGGCCGCCATCGCAGCGCCTTCGATAGCCAGGAAGAACCAGATGGCGAAGGGAATTGCCGCGAACATCCCGGCAATCGCCGGTGCACCGAACGCATCGGAGCCGGCCCAGCCGTTCAGGGCGAAGTTGCTGAAGCTGAATGCCGGGGCTACGACGCCCATGAACACCAGCAGTTCGGCCACTGCCAATACGCAGACGATCAACTCGAACGTCGCCGCCAGTTTCACCCCGAGGATGTTCAGGCCCATGAACACGATATAGGCCCCGACCGCTGCGTGTTTCGGGTCCAGGGCCGGGAACTGTACGTTCAGGTAGGCGCCGATGGCCAGGGCAATGGCCGGTGGCGCGAAGACGAATTCAATTAATGTCGCCAGCCCGGCGATCAAGCCGCCTTTCTCGCCGAAGGCGCGACGGCTGTAGGCAAACGGCCCGCCGGCATGAGGAATGGCGGTAGTCAGTTCGGTGAAACTGAAGATGAAGCAGGTGTACATGGCCGCGACCATGAACGATGTCACCAGAAAGCCCAGCGTCCCGGCAACGCCCCAGCCGTAGCTCCAGCCGAAATACTCGCCGGAAATCACCAGGCCAACGGCAATGCCCCATAAATGCAGGGTGCCCAGGGTCGGTTTGAGTTGTGTGTTCATCGGTGGCTCCCCTTTGATCCATAGCAAAAGCGCTGGAAGGGGGCATTGCAGTGGGCGTGCCAGGGTGGCGGGAGCCGTCGTAAAGGCTGAAATCGTGTCGTATCGGGGATGTTCGCTGCCGGATCGCTCGGTTTTGTGCTCCAGTTCAGGGCGTCAGTGGCTGGGCTGGCCTCATCGCGAGCAAGCTCGCTCCCACGGGGGATCTTCAGTGGCCACAGATTTTCTATTCACAACAGGTCAACTGTGGGAGCGAGCTTGCTCGCGATGAGGCCATCCCAGTTAGCCGAAAAAACCATTCTTTACACATTCTTTATCCCCCAAGCCCTCCTTCGGTCTCGTTCCTTTACACCCTCCCTGCCGACAATCACTCCACACACGGCACGACGCCGTATCACGGAGAAATCCCATGAGTGTTCTGGACGGGGTGTCGCTGCTGCTGGCAGCGGCGCTGTTCATCTATCTACTGGTTGCGCTGTTACGCGCGGATCGGAACTAGGAGCGGCTATGCACGGTTATGACTACGGGCTGATCCTCGCCTTTTTCGCATTGGTGCTGATTCCCGCGCCGTTTCTGGGGCGTTTTTACTTCCGGGTGATGGAAGGCCAGCGCACTTGGCTATCACCTGTTTTCGGCCCGGTGGAGCGCGGTTGTTATCGCCTGGCCGGTGTCGATCCCGCTGCTGAGCAGAGCTGGCAGAAATATACCCTGGCCTTGCTCGCGTTCAACCTGGCGGGTTTTGTGTTGCTATTCACGGTTCTCCTGCTGCAGGGCCATCTGCCCCTCAATACCGAGCAACTGCCGGGCATGGAATGGACCCAGGCCTTCAACACGGCCGTGAGTTTCATGACCAACACCAACTGGCAGTCCTACAGCGGCGAAGCCTCCCTGAGCTACCTGAGCCAGATGATCGGCCTGACGGTGCAGAACTTCGTCAGCGCGGCCACCGGCCTGGCCGTGCTGGTGGCGCTGTGTCGTGGGATCGGGCGCAAATCCACCGCAACGCTGGGTAACTTCTGGGTCGACATGACCCGCGCCACCCTCTACGGGTTGTTGCCGCTGTGCCTGCTGCTGGCGCTGTTCCTGGTGTGGCAGGGCGTGCCGCAAACCTTCGCGCACTATGTGCACGGGGTCACGATGCAGGGCGCAGACCAGGTTATCCCGCTGGGCCCGGCCGCCAGCCAGATCGCGATCAAGCAACTGGGCACCAACGGCGGCGGTTTCTTCGGCGTCAACTCGGCGCATCCGTTCGAGAACCCGACGGCCTGGAGCAATCTGTTTGAACTCGCGTCGATCATCCTGATTCCTGCCGCGTTGGTGTTCACCTTCGGCCATTACGTCAAGGACCTGCGCCAGAGCCGGGCGATCATCGCCTGCATGCTCGTGCTGTTTTTGCTCGGCGGCGCCACATCGCTGTGGGCCGAGTACCAGCCCAATCCGGCCTTGAACAACGCTGCCGTGGAGCAGACCGCGCCGCTGGAAGGCAAGGAAGCACGCTTTGGCACCACTGCCACGGTGCTGTGGTCGGTGACCACCACGGCGGCGTCCAATGGCTCGGTCAACGCCATGCACGACAGCCTCAACCCGCTCAGCGGGATGGTCTCGCTGGTGAACATGATGGTTGGCGAAGTGATTTTCGGCGGCGTCGGCGCCGGGCTCTACGGGATGTTGTTGAACGTGCTGATCGCGGTGTTCCTGGCCGGGTTGATGATCGGTCGCACGCCGGAATACCTGGGCAAGAAGCTGGGGGCCAGGGAAGTGCAGCTGCTGGTGGTGACCCTGCTGGTGATGCCGGTGAGTGTGCTGGTGCTGGGTGCCATCGCTGCGAGCCTGCCCGGGCCGGCCGCGGCGGTGAGTAACCCCGGTGCCCACGGTTTCAGCCAATTGCTCTACGCCTATACCTCGGCGGGGGCGAACAACGGTTCGGCCTTCGCCGGTTTCGGTGCCAACACGCCCTTCCATAACCTGATGCTGGGTCTGGGCATGTTGATCGGCCGTTTCGGCTACATCCTGCCGGTGCTGGCGTTGGCCGGCAGCCTGGCGCTGAAGAAAACCGCGCCGATTGGCCAGAACAGCTTCCCCACCCATGGGCCGCTGTTCGTGACCTTGTTGACCGTGACCATCCTGCTGGTGGGTGGCTTGACCTTCCTGCCGACCCTGGCCCTGGGGCCGATTGCCGAACACCTGAGCCTGGGCTTCTGAGGGATATGAAGATGAATATGCCGATGAGCAAAACCGTCGTCGCCAAGGCGCCGGAGCAACCGAAAACCGCGATCTCCGCCCTGTGGCGGCCAGCCCTGGTACAAGCCTTCGTCAAGCTCGACCCGCGCCAATTGCACCGCGCCCCGGTGATGCTGGTGGTGGAGTTGACCGCGATCCTCACCACGGTGTTGTGCTTCATTCCTGACAACGCCGTGCCGACCTTCGTTGCCGCGCAAATCGCCCTGTGGCTGTGGTTCACCGTGCTGTTCGCCAACTTCGCCGAAGCCTTGGCCGAGGGGCGCGGCAAGGCCCGGGCTGACAGTCTCAAGGCCGGCAGTGAAGGCCTGAGCGCACGCCGCCAGACGGCCAGCGGTTTTGAAATGATCCCCGCCACCCGTTTGCGCAAAGGCGATGTGGTGCGCGTCGAAGCCGGGGAGATGATTCCCGGCGATGGCGAAGTGATCGAAGGCATCGCTGCGGTCAACGAAGCGGCGATCACCGGCGAATCGGCGCCGGTCATCCGCGAGTCCGGCGGGGATCGCTCGGCCGTCACCGGCAATACGCGGTTGGTTTCCGACTGGTTGCTGGTGCGCATCACCAGCAACCCCGGCGAGTCCACCCTGGACCGCATGATTGCCCTGGTCGAAGGCGCCAAGCGCCAGAAAACCCCGAATGAAGTGGCGCTGGATATCCTGCTGATCGGCCTGACACTGATCTTTCTGCTGGTGGTGGTGACGCTGCAACCGTTCGCCCATTTCGCCAACGGTAATCTGCCGCTGGTGTTCCTGGTGGCGCTGTTGGTGACGTTGATCCCTACCACCATCGGCGGGCTGTTGTCGGCCATCGGCATCGCCGGGATGGATCGGCTGGTGCGCTTGAACGTGATCGCCAAGTCCGGCCGCGCGGTGGAGGCGGCGGGGGACGTGCATGTGTTGATGCTGGACAAGACCGGCACCATCACCTTCGGCAATCGTCGCTGTGCAGCGGTCTATACCGCTCCAGGGGTTAGCACCAAAGAGCTGGCCGAAGGCGCACTGTTCGCTTCATTGGCCGATGACACGGCTGAGGGCAAGTCCATCGTCGAGTACCTGCGAGGCTTGCATGCGCAACCCGAACCAGGCCTAGAGGCGTTGACCGTCGTGCCGTTCAGCGCGGAAACCCGGCTGTCTGGTGTCGATTATCAAGGGCGCGTCTACCGCAAGGGCGCCGTGGATTCGCTGCTGAGCTTTATCGGTCTGGCGAAAAGCGAGTTGCCGCCGGCGCTGGCCCGGGAAGTCGACAAGATTGCCCAAAGCGGTGGCACGCCATTGCTGGTGTGTGCCGACGGCAAGCTGTTGGGTGCCATTCATCTGAAGGACGTGGTCAAGCCCGGCATCCGCGAGCGTTTCGCCGAGCTGCGCAAGCTGGGGATCCGCACGGTGATGGTCACCGGCGACAACCCGCTGACCGCCGCCGCGATTGCCGCCGAGGCGGGTGTGGACGACGTGCTGGCCGAGGCCACGCCGGAGAAAAAACTGGCGCGCATCCGTCATGAGCAGAACGACGGTCGGCTGGTAGCGATGTGCGGCGATGGCGCCAACGACGCTCCGGCCCTGGCTCAGGCGGATGTCGGCATGGCGATGAACGACGGCACCCAGGCGGCGCGAGAGGCGGCCAACATGGTCGACCTCGACAGCGACCCGACCAAGTTGCTGGACGTGGTGCAGATCGGCAAGGAGTTGCTGGTGACCCGCGGGGCGTTGACGACGTTTTCCATCGCCAATGACATCGCCAAGTACTTCGCGATCCTACCGGCGCTGTTCGCCTCGATTTATCCACAGCTCGGGGTGTTGAACGTGATGCACCTGAGCAGCCCGCAGAGCGCGATCCTGTCGGCCATCGTCTTCAACGCTTTGATCATTGTGGTGCTGATTCCCCTGGCCCTGCGCGGCGTGCGGGTACAAGCGGCGAGCGCGGCGGCGCTGTTGCGGCGCAACCTGTTGATCTATGGCCTGGGCGGGATCGTGGTGCCGTTCGTGGGGATCAAGGCGATCGATATGTTGTTGACGGCGTTGGGGCTGGTTTAAGCCTGATGTGTGGTGAGCATATTTGTGGTGGCAGGCAGATTGTTGTGGCGAGGGAGCTTGCTCCCGCTGGGCTGCGAAGCAGCCCCAGAGCCAGCAATCCCAATGCATCGGACAAGGCCGCGTCCAGTCTTTTTGGGGCGGCTGCGCAGCCCAGCGGGAGCAAGCTCCCTCGCCATAATGTGTATGCCTGGAAATTAACTGTTTCTGATTCGAGGATTTTGAAATGTCCAGTCTGATTCGTCCGGCCTTGAGCCTATTACTGCTGATGACCCTGATCACCGGCGTCGCTTATCCACTGCTGGTCACCGGCGTGGCGCAAGTCGCCTTTCCCGCCCAGGCCAATGGCAGCCTGATCCTCGATGCCGCCGGCAAGGTCCGTGGCTCGACGTTGATCGCCCAGGATTTCACCGGCGATGCCTGGTTTCATCCACGGCCATCGGCCGGAGCCTTCGCCACGGTCGCCAGCGGCGCCAGCAATTACTCCCCGAGCAACCCGGCCCTGGCCACTCGGGTGATCGATGACGCCCACAAACTGCTGGTGCCCGGTCAGGGACCGGTGCCGCTGGCGTTGCTGACCACCTCTGGCAGCGGCTTGGACCCGCACTTGCCACCGGCCTCGATTGCCTATCAACTGGCGCGTGTGGCCGCGGCGCGCAACCTGCCGGTTTCGACGGTGCAGCAACTGCTCGATGCCCACATCGAGCAGCCCCTGGTGGGGCCGCCGGTGGTGAATGTGCTGGCGTTGAATCTGGCCCTGGAAAAACTGTAAGAACCTGTGGGAGCGAGCTTGCTCGCGATGAGGGTGTATCAGTCACCAGCAATGTTGGCTGACCTACCGCTATCGCGAGCAAGCTCGCTCCCACAGGTGTTTGATCAATATCTGAAAGAGATCCCCCAGTATGAGCGACTCCGGCCGCGCCGACGCACTGTTAGCCAATCTGCCCCGCAACGACCGTGGCCGGCTCAAGGTCTTCCTTGGTGCGGCGCCCGGTGTCGGCAAGACCTACGCCATGCTGCAAGCGGCCCACACTCAACTGCGCCAAGGCGTGAAAGTTGTCGCCGGTGTGGTGGAAACCCACGGTCGCGCCGAAACCGAAGCACTGCTGGGCGGCTTGGTGCAGCAGCCGTTGGTGCGCTCGGAATATCGCGGCGTGATGCTTGAGGAAATGGACCTCGACGGTTTGCTCGCGGCGCGGCCGGCCCTGGTGCTGGTGGACGAACTGGCCCACAGCAACGCCCCCGGCAGCCGCCATGCCAAACGCTGGCAAGATATCCAGGACCTGCTCGCCGCCGGCATCGATGTCTACACCACTGTCAACGTCCAGCATCTGGAAAGCCTCAACGATCAAGTGCGCGGCATCACCGGCGTGCAGGTTCGCGAGACGCTGCCGGATTGGGTCTTGCAGGAAGCCGATGAACTGCTGCTGATCGACCTGCCATCGCGCGAACTGCTCGAGCGCCTGCGTGACGGCAAAGTCTATGTGCCGGAACAGGCTCGCGCGGCGATCGATGCGTTTTTCACCCAGACCAACCTGACCGCGTTACGTGAACTGGCCATGCAGACCGCCGCCGCCCAGGTCGACAATGACCTGGCCCAGGGTTATCGACAACTGGGTCAGTCCGCTCCGGCCGTGCGTGGGCGATTACTGGTGGGTGTGGACGGTGATGTTCAGGCCGAGCGCCTGGTGCGGCACGCCAGCCGCGTCGCCCAGCGTCGGCATCTGCCGTGGAGCCTGGTGCACGTGGACAACGGTGGTGTGCGGGACGAGGCATCGCGCCAGTACCTGCAAAATGCCCAGCAACTGGCTGAACGCCTCGGTGGGGAAGTGGTGCTGTTGCGGGCTGGGGAAGTCGCCAAGACCTTGATCCAGCATGCCAGCGAACGGCGTGCCACGCTGGTGCTGGTGGGCCAGTCCCGACCGCGTTGGTGGCGGCGGCTGTTTGGCGGTGGCTTGGCTTCACGCTTGCTGCGCGGTGCCCGGGGATTGGAAATCAACGTGCTGGATAGCGATGAACAGCCCCGGCCCGCCCGCGAGCGCTCAAGCACCGTCCAGACTGGGTTCGACTACATGCTGGCGCTGGCGGCGACCGTGGCGGCCAGCGCGTTGGCCTGGGGCATTTCCGGGGTGCTGGCATTGCCCAATATTTCCCTGGTGTTTCTGATGGCGGTGTTGCTGGTGGCGGTACGCAGCAGCCTCGGCCCGGCGCTGGCCTGCGCGGCGCTGTCGTTCCTGGCCTATGACTTTCTGTTCATCCCGCCGAATTTTTCCCTCACCATCCAGCGCGAAGAAGACGTGCTGACGCTGGTGTTCTTCCTGTTGATGGCGGCCCTGACCGGCAACCTCGCGGCCCGTCAGCGCCGGCAGTTGCAGGCGTTGCGCGACACCCAGCAGGAAACCGGTGAGTTGCTTGACCTGTCGCGCAAACTCACCGCCGCCACTGACCGCCAGGCGGTGGTCAGCGCCGCCGCGCAGCACCTCAATGGCCTGCACGACTTACAGCTTTGCCTGCTCAATCGCAACGGCCAGAGCGATTGGATCGTCGAGACCGGCGAGCCATTGACGTTCACCGAAGCCGAACGTGCGGCGGCCGATTGGGCCTGGCAGCACGACCAGCCGGCGGGCGCTGGCACCGGGACCCTGCCATCCGGGCGTTGGTGGTGGTGGCCGTTGTCGGCGGAGGGTGGGCCGCTGGCGTTGCTGGGTGTGTGCCCGAAAGAGGGCAAGCCGCTGAGTGGCCAGCGTCGCCGTTTGTTGGCCGCCCTCAGTCAGCCCCTGGCTCAGGCGCTGGCTCGGGCGCAACTGGCCCAGGACTTGGAAGCGGCACGCCTGCACGGCGAGACCGAGCAACTGCGCAGTGCCTTGCTGGCCTCTGTGTCCCACGATTTGCGCACGCCGCTGACGTCCATGCGCGGCAGCATCGACAGCCTGCTGGCGCTGGGGGAAGCGATCCCACTGGCGGATCGTCGTGAACTGCTCGAGGGCACCCGCGATGAAGCCGAACGGCTGGATCGCTACATCCAGAACTTGCTCGACATGACCCGGCTTGGCCACGGCGCCCTGAAGCTGGCGCGGGACTGGGTAGCGCCGGCCGACATCGTCGGCAGCGCGCTGAACCGCCTGCGGGCAGTGTTGGCGCCCCTGGCGGTCGGCGTCGAGGTGCCTGCCGAGTTGCCCTTGTTGTATGTCCATGCGGCGTTGATCGAACAGGCGCTGGTCAATGTGCTGGAGAACGCCGCGCGATTCTCGCCGGCCCATGGGCGGCTACTGCTGAGTGCCGGCGCGACGGACAGCGAGGTGTTTTTTGCCGTCGCCGATGAAGGGCCCGGCATCCCGCAGGAAGAGCGGGAGAAAATCTTCGACATGTTCTACACCGCTGCACGCGGTGATCGAGGCGGGCAGGGCACCGGGCTGGGCTTGGCGATCTGTCAGGGCATGGTCGGTGCCCATGGTGGGCGAATCAGCGTCGACGACGGCCTCGACGGGCGCGGCACCTGCATCACTTTGCACCTGCCTTTGCAAAAGCAGCCGGGCATGGACGATGAAGCCTGAGCGGCGCTGAGTTACTCTCTCACCCATTGATTGCATTGAACGGATCCCATGAGCCAGACCGCGACCCTTTTGGTCATCGATGACGAACCGCAGATCCGCAAATTCCTGCGCATCAGCCTGGCCTCCCAAGGCTACAAGGTGCTGGAAGCTGGCAGCGGTACCGAAGGCTTGGCCCTGGCGGCGTTGAACAAGCCCGATCTGCTGGTGCTCGACCTGGGCCTGCCCGACATGGACGGCCAGCAGGTGTTGCGCGAGTTTCGCCAATGGTCTGTGGTGCCGGTGCTGGTGCTCTCGGTGCGGGCCAGCGAAGCGCAGAAGGTCGAGGCACTGGACAACGGCGCCAACGATTATGTGACCAAGCCGTTCGGTATCCAGGAATTCCTCGCTCGCATTCGAGCCCTGCTACGTCAGGCCCCGGCAGGCGAAGCGCAGGAAGCGGCGCTGACGTTCGGCCCGCTGACGGTGGACCTGGCGTACCGCCGAGTGCTGTTGGACGGTGCCGAAGTGGCCCTGACCCGCAAGGAGTACGCCGTGCTGGCGCAACTGGCGCGCCACCCGGGTCGGGTCATCACCCAGCAGCAATTGCTCAAGGACATCTGGGGCCCGACTCACATCGAGGACACCCATTACCTGAGGATCGTGGTCGGCCATCTGCGCCAGAAACTGGCCGACGACCCGACCCGGCCTCGGTTCATTGTGACCGAGGCTGGGGTTGGGTATCGATTGTTGGGGGAGGGGGGCTTTAGTTTGTTCATTGCCTGGGCTGCCGCCATCGCGAGCAAGCTCGCTCCCACAGGAAATCGAGTTGGCAACAAATTTTGTGTATTCAGCAGGACCCATGTGGGAGCGAGCCTGCTCGCGATGAGGCCTGTGCAATCAATCGAGATTTCCCAGATTCATTTCTGCTCATTTTCATACCGTTCCAACGTATCCCGAGCAATCTCCCGCCCCAGGGCGATCAACTCCGGAGCCTTGTAGAACTCAAAAAACCGACACACCCGTTTCGGCACGTTGATCAACACATCCGGCGGGTAACCGGCGATTTTGTATTGGGCCAGCGACGTCTGCATCACCTCGAAACTCTGGTTGATCAAATCCAGCAACGAGGCCGGGCCGACGTTATCGATGATGAACGAGCCAGTGGCGGATTTCGGCGCGCCATCGGTCTCTGGCGCGGCAGCCGGTTGCTGGCCTTCGGGCTCGGCCGATTCGATCCACGGGTTGATTTCGCCGGCCTCGGCCTTTAACGCTTCCTGCTCCAGCAGCAACAATTGCTCGGCCTGTTTGCGGCGAAACGGCAGGCGCGAGCCCAGGGAATTGACCAGGGTGTCGAAGCGCCGCCTGAACGCGGCAGGGCGCTGGATCACTGGCAGTCTGTACTGCTTCTGGTTGGTGGCGTTGAGGTTGACCGCGATGATCAGGTCACAATGGCTCGACACCACCGGCACGATCGGCAGGGGATTGAGCAGGCCACCATCGACCAGCATGCGATTGCCTTGCATCACCGGCGTGAACAGGCTGGGTATCGCCGCCGAGGCGCGCATCGCCTGGTGCAGGCAACCTTCCTGGAACCAGATTTCCTGCTGGTTGGTCAGGTCGGTGGCCACGGCGGTGTAGGGAATGCGCAGGTCTTCGATATTGAGTTCGCCGACAATCTTGCGGATCTGCCCGAAGACTTTCTCGCCGCGAATAGCCCCGAGGCGAAAGCTGACGTCCACCAACCGCAGGACATCCAGGTAGTCCAGGCTTTCGATCCAGTTGCGGTAATCCTCGAGCTTGCCCGCGGCATAGATCCCCCCCACGACGGCGCCCATGGAACAACCGGCGATGCAGGCAATGTCGTAGCCGCGCCGTTCGATTTCTTCGATCACCCCGATATGGGCATAGCCCCGGGCGCCGCCCGAGCCCAATACCAATGCGACACGTTTTGTCATGACCCGGCCTCTTGTCCAACAGACTTCAACAATGCACTCATCGACGGCTGCGCTCAATCGTTCTGGCGCAGGCGTCGTTTTTTGACACGCCGTGGCGGCATTTGCGTATGCTCGCCCACACTGGAATTTACGCGGTCAAGCAAGGCACTTTTCGCCGTTGCCACCGTCTTAACAGCACGACTGTTTGACCTGACTTGAGGTGTAATCGATGAAAGCCCAGATCCGCCTGCCCCTGGTGGCATCTTTGATGATTTTGGCCCTGGCCGGTTGCGCAGGCAAAACCGCTTACCGCGACAGTTGCGCCAGCCAGCTCGACAGCGCTTGGCATGAGTTGGACCTGGCCAAGGCCGAAGGTTTTGCCGGCACCGTCAGCTACTCCAAGGCCCTGTCGCTGCTGACCGGTGCCAAGACCCAACAGCAATTCGAGGCGTTCGAAGGCTGCTCGAAGAAGGCCGAGAAGGCGCGTTTCTACATCCGCGAATCCCGCGCAGGACGTTAAAAGCAGCGACAAGCTGTCAACTGCGAGCTACAAGAGAGGGACAATACCGCTCTCACTTGAAGCTTGCAGCTTGACGCTACGGAGTACGTCCCCATGATCGATCGGCTGGTGGCCCGGATACTGGGCCTGGAAGTCCGCCTGCTGGCCTCCCAGGCCCGCCTGAATGCCCATACCGACAGCGAAGCCTTGCATGATCTGCGGACTACCGTTCGCCGTTTGCGCAGCCTGCTTCGCCCGTTACGCGGATTGCCCGGCGTCGAACAGCTGGAAACAGCCGCTTCGGCGGTCGGCACCCTGACCACCCCCCTGCGCGACCGTGAAGTACTGGCGGCTTACCTTGAGCTGCACGGCAAGCGCGAGGCGGCACTGCGGCGCCAAGTGCAAATGGTCGACGCTTATCCCGCCGTCGCCAGCAGCCCGGAGCTGGTGCAGTTGCTGATGATCCTCGACGCCTTCCCACGCTTTGTGCGTGCCGCCCAGCGTCAGGGGTTACTCAAAGGGCTACGCAAACGCATCGAAAAACGCCTCGACAAACAATGGAAGAAACTCGGCGAGGCCTTGCGCGATCCAGCCCATGACCGCCATCGATTGCGGCTACTGATCAAGCGTGTGCGTTATGCCATCGAAGCCTATCCCGAACTTGACCGTCTGCCCGAAGCGGCCATGCCCCGGCTCAAATCCGCCCAGGCCGCGCTGGGCGACTGGCACGATTGCTGGCAGTGGTTGGCCAGGGCCGAACAGGAGAGCGACCTGCAATCCTGTGTACCGACTTGGCGGGGGACGATGGAAGAGGCCGAGGCCAAATCCGATAAGGTGCTCGATAAACTGATTGCCAGTTGCTTCGAAAAATCCTGAACCCACCCCAACACCTGTGGGAGCGAGCTTGCTCGCGATGACGTTGGGTCAGCTTGCATCTATGTTGACTGACCCACCGCTATCGCGAGCAAGCTTGCTCCCACAGTGGGTTGGGGTGAATTCAAAGTTCGCGGCTCTTCTGTCAGTCTCTTTGGCCGGAATGAGCGCTGTGCCGCCCGCCCGGGCTGGTTAAGATGCCTTCATCTTTTTCCCTGTTGCCGAGGTCTTCATGCGTTTTTCCGATTTGATCGATGCCGTGCGTCGTCAGCCAGACGCCGTGACCATCGCGCCTGAATGGGGCCAGGGTCGCGCCACTTTTGGCGGCCTGGTTGCGGCGTTGCAGTACGAGGCGATGCGCGCGCAGGTGCCGGCGGATCGCCCGGTGCGTTCGCTGGCGATCACCTTTGTCGGTCCGGTCGAACCCGATGTGCCCGTCAGCTTCGAAGTCGAGGTAGTACGTGAGGGCAAGGCGGTCAGCCAGGTATTGGGCCGAGCCGTGCAGAAAGGCCAGGTAGTCACCGTGGTGCAGGGTAGTTTCGGTGCATCGCGGCCCTCCGTGGTGGCGGTGCAAGCCGACCCCGCGCCTGAATTCAAAAGCGTCGAGCAATGCCAGGAGTTGCCTTATATCAAGGGCGGTACTCCGGAATTCATGCGGCACCTGGCGATGTGCTGGAGCGTCGGCGGCCTGCCGTTCTCGGGCAATAAATCGCGGAGCATGGGGGGCTGGGTACGCTTGCGCGGGGACGTGAAAGAGGAGCCGTTGAACGAAGGCCACATCCTGGCACTGGTGGATGCCTGGCCGCCGGCCTTGTTACCGCACCTTACTCAAATGGCCCCGGGCAGTACGCTCACCTGGACCATTGAGTTCGTCCAGCCGCTGCTGGAACTCACGACACTGGACTGGTGCAAATACCTGGCTGAGATCGAACATGCCCAGGACGGCTACGGCCATGTCGCTGCGAAATTCTGGAGTGCCGATGGCCGCTTGATCGCCCTGAGCCGGCAGACGGTTACCATCTTCGCCTGAGGGCCTTGAGCTGTTCAGTGGCGGTGGCGATCCCGCCAGGCGCGCCACCAGCCACCGCTGAGAAAGAACCGGGGAAAGGTCAGGAACTGTTCCACCAGCAGGCGTGACATTGCATCTTTGCGATCGCTGAACGGTTCGGAGGCCTGGGTCTCCAGGCTGTGGCCGTGGCGCTGCAAGCCGAGGGCCGCGAGCACACCAATGATGCCGATGGCTACATCGGCCAGGCTCAGGCTGAACACCCCGGACACAATCAACAGAAACGCGACGATGAACAGCGGCACCGCAATCAGGTGCAACACCAGGTTGGTCGGGTGGCGATGGTTATCAGGATAGGCGCGCCATTGCCAGGCCGGGAGGTTGGGATGACGTTTGCCCATGATGCTGTTCCTTGAGTTCATCAAACTGAATGACCCAAGAATAGGCCTGGCCAGACCGGGCGGCGAATCGCGGTTGGCTATCGACGCGATAGGCGGCGATAGCGCTTTCATCTATGCGGCAAGAGACTGCTTGTGTGGCGAGCAAGCCTGTTCCCTCGCCACAGGCGCTGCCGCACTGTTCTAAAGCTTGAGCTGCCCGATCGCCTTGTTCAACTCACCCGCCAACGTTGCCAATTCATGGCTGGTGGTGGCCGAGTCCACCGTCTGGCGCACGGTGTTTTCGGTCACGTCGCGAATACTCACCACCGCTCGGTTCATTTCCTCGGCAACCTGGCTTTGCTGCTCGGCCGCGACAGCAATCTGGGTGTTGCTCTCGCGCATCTGCGCCACTGCATTAGTGATCTGCTCCAGTGCTTCGCCGGCCTCGCGGGCCTGCAGCACGCAGTCGTCGGCCTTGTACGAACTCTCCTGCATGAAATCCACCGCGTCTTGGGTACCGGCCTGCAGGGCTGAGACCATGGTGGTGATTTCATCCGTGGAAGTTTGTACCCGCTTGGCCAGGTTGCGTACCTCGTCGGCCACTACGGCAAAGCCCCGTCCCATTTCACCGGCCCGCGCTGCTTCGATGGCCGCGTTGAGAGCCAGCAGGTTGGTCTGTTCGGCAATACTGTGGATCACGCTGACCACGCTGTTGATTTTCTGACTGTCTTCGGCCAGGCGTTGGATCATTTCGGCGGTCTGCTGTACGCCCGAAGACAGCCCAGTGATCGACTGTTGTACGCGGCTGACCACTTCACGACCGTTGCCGGCCAGGGTGTCGGCGGTTTTCGACAGGTCGCGGGTGGCGCCGGCATGCTGGGCGATGTGATACACGGTGGTGGACATTTCGTTGATCGCCGTGGCCGCCTGATCGGTTTCGCTTTGCTGGCCGAGCATGCCGTGGCGAACATCGTTCATGCTCGATGCCAGGCGCGCCGCACCGCTGTCCAGTTGTCGGGCAGTATTGGCAACCGTGTCCACCACACGTTGATAACCGGCCTGCATGGCGTTGAACGCGGCGGCCATCTGACCCACTTCGTCCTTGCAGGCCAGGGGCACGCGGGCGGACAGGTCACCGGTTTTTTCCACATGCAGCATCACGTCCTTCAGGGTGTTGAGCTGGCTGAGCAGAAAACGGATCAACAATTGCGAGGCCCCCAGCATCGCCAACATCAACACGAACACCGCCACGGCATATTGGCTGAAGCGCTCGCCGAACACTTGGCTCAGGCTCGCGCCATGGGCCAGGACCGCGAGCCGCTGGTCGTCGCCTCGACGGATCACTTCGGCACCCAGCAGCGGATCGTTGCCGAACAACGGTCCGGCGTTCAGTTCGACCCAGCCGTCGGCCTGCACCAGCGACGGCAATGCCTGGTCGTGGAAAACGGGGGCCTGATCGCGCTGGAATGTCAGGAGGTAGTCGGCCTTGGGCAAGGGTTGTCCGACAGGCCAGGCATTGAGCAAGTGTGCCTGTGCCTGGGCGTTCGCCTGGGCCGCGTGGTTGCGCGCTTGTTGCTCCAGGTGCACGGCGTAGAGCACCAGCAGCAAGGTGGTGACAAAGGCGACCGCATTGACCGCCCAGAATTTGTACTTCAGTGAGATGTTGCTAAGCCAGGCACCCATGGAAGGTCTTCTCTGATAGCGGAAACAGCATTGGCAAGGTGCCATTATTCTGCCGCTACTCAGGCGCCGGGATTTTGATGTGGGTCAACAGACAACACCGAGCCCAGGGTTTTGATGTGGCTCAATAAACAGCAAGGATCCCTTGTGGGAGCGAGCCTGCTCGCTCCCACAAGGGAACTATTTGATCAGGAGATCGTGGGCAAGCCGAAAAACGCCCGGGCACACGCCGTGCTGTGGGCCGCCACATCTTCCAGGGTTTCGCCTCGATGCAAGGCGACTTCCCGCAAGACTTCTGGCAAATAGGCCGGTTCGTTACGACCATTCTTGGGTTTTGGCCGCAGCGTACGGGGCAGCAGGTACGGCGCGTCGCTTTCGAGCATCAACCGACCGCGAGGAATTTCGCGCACCAGTGGGTGCAGGTGCGTACCCCGGCGTTCATCGCAGATCCACCCCGTAATGCCGATGTGCAGGTCCAGGTCGAGGTAGCTGAACAGGGCCTTTTTTTCACCGGTAAAACAATGCACCACCGCGGCCGGCAACTGGTCGCGAAACTCCCGCAGGATTTCCAGCAGACGCTGGTCGGCATCCCGTTCGTGAAGAAAGACCGGCAGTTGCAGCTCTACCGCCAGGGCGAGATGTTCTTCCAGGACTTTTTCCTGCTGCGGGCGGGGGGAGAAGTCCCGGTTGAAATCCAGCCCGCATTCACCCACCGCGCGGACGCGGCTTTGCATCAGCAAGTCCTTGAGATGCCGGGTGCTCTCGGCGCTCCAGTCGCTAGCGCTGTGGGGATGGATACCAGCGGTGGAAAAGAGCCGTTCGCCGCTGTCGTCGAGGCGTTCGCACAGCGCCAAGGCCTGTTCGCTGCCCTCGACGCTGGTGCCGGTCAGGACCAGTTGGCAGACCCCGGCTGCATAGGCGCGTTCAAGCACCGCCTGGTGTTTGTCGGCAAAACTGGGGTTGGTCAGGTTGACGCCGATATCGATGAGTTGCATGGTGCTACCTCGGCCCAAAGGCCGGAAAGCATATCAGAGCTGTAGATTTATAAGAAAAGCCAAGAACTACAACGAGTTGAGGCTGTCTGTTAAGGCCGCTAGATAAGTCGGGTTGGTATAAACGCCATCACTGTGCCAGTCTTGCGCACTTTTTCAGCGCCCCAGGTGCTCTGTTTCTGTCGACCCAGCCTCGATTTTTTCAAAGAAGGCGGTCCGCGGTATTCCTTCCGGAGAGTGGATGACACGTCCCCAGGTGTTGCTACTGTTGTGTTGTTCGCTGTTATTGCCGATGCCGGCCGAAGCGCGGCTGCCTGGACCTGTGCAAGCGGTGGCGCCGGGCACGGTGCGCGACTTGGCGCAGATCCGCAGCAGCCGGGTATTGAAGGTTCTGGTCAACCAGAGCCGCAACAGCTCCGGCGAAGTCCAGGGCCAGCCCATTGGTGTCGAATATCACCGGTTGCGGGCCTTCGAGCAATACCTCAACGGCCACGCCCGGGATGGCCAGGAAATCACCCTCAAGATCATTCCCAAGGCCAAGGACCAATTGCTCGGCGCCTTGCAGCGCGGGGAGGGCGACCTCGTGGCACCCGGTGAGTTGCTCGATCCCCAGACCGGCCATGCGGTCAGCGCCAGCGATCCGATCCGTACCGGCGTGCCGTTGTTGCTGGTGGGCATCAAGGGCGAGAAGCGCTACACCCGGGTGGAGCAACTGTCCGGCAAGACCCTGGCCCTGCCTAACGGCAGTGCGGCAGGGGATGCGGTCAGCCAGATCAACCAGAAACTCGCGTTGCTCAAGTTGCCACCCGTGAAGGTCGAATGGGTCGACCCCACCTTGGCGGTGGAAGATGTATTGGAAATGGTCCAGGGCGGGATTTTCCACCTGACCATCGTCGAGCAACCTATCGCCGAGCGCTGGGGCAAGATCCTGCCCAAGTTGCGCTTCGATCGTCAGGTGCTGATCGGTGAACCGGGTGATGAGTATTGGTTCGTACGCCGCGATGCCGCCATGCTACGAGCGAGCGTCGACCAGTTCCTGGCGACCTACAAGGTACCGTCCAACCAGGACGCAGCGTTCCTGCGCATCTATCGCCGTTTGTACCAGGTCCACTATCCGCTGGCCCGGGCTGATCGCCAGCGCCTGGAAAAACTGCGTCCGGTGCTGCAAAAACATGCCGAGGCCCAAGGCATGGACTGGCTCAACCTGGCGGCCCTGGCATTCAAGGAGTCAGCCCTGCAGCCCAATGCCCGCAGCGGCAGCGGGCCCACCGGCCTGATGCAGATCACCCCGTCGGCGGCTCAGCGGGTCGGGGTCAATAACATCCAGGACCTGGACGCCAATGTCCTGGCTGGCGCCAAGTACCTGGCCCTGATCCGCCGCAAGTTCTTTGCCAGCCCCAAGCTCAACGAGCGCGAACGCATGGCCTTCGTATTGGCTGCCTACAACATGGGGCCTGAGCGCGTCCAGGGCATGCGGGCCGAGGCCCGGCGGCGAGGGCTGAACCCCAACCAATGGTTTTTCCAGGTCGAGCGCATTGCCATGGAGCAGGTGGGGATGGGCGCCGTCAGCTACGTTAATAGCGTGAACAAATATTATTTGGCGTTTGATCGGGAGCGGGAGTCGCTGGAGCCTCAGGAAAAGGTCGCTCAGCGAAAATGATCGATTAAACTGATTGTTATGTCGAAATTTATCCGCTTTTAACACAAGTTTTTTTGATTAATATGGCGACCAACAACCACACACCTAAGGATGACCCCACATGAGCTCGCTGATCAATAAAGTCCTGTTTACCCGCGCCGGCTATGGCCTGACTGTCCTGCGCATCGTTGTCGGTATCATTTTCGCCGCGCACGGCTCGCAAAAACTCTTCGGCCTGTTCGGTGGCTACGGCCTGGCGGGGACGGCGCAGTGGATGGAAAGCATCGGCCTGACCCCGGGTTACGTGATGGCGACCTTGGCTGGCGGCACCGAGTTTTTCGCCGGGCTGGCGCTGATCATCGGTTTACTGGCCCGTCCGGCAGCATTGGGCCTGGCGTTTCTGTCGCTGGTGGCGATTTTCTCCGTGCACATTGGCAATGGATTGTTCATGGCCAACAACGGTTATGAGTTTGCCCTGGCCTTGCTGGCCGGCAGTATTGCGGTGCTGATCGAAGGCGCTGGCAAGTTGTCGGTCGATCGCGCCATCGCCGGTTGATTGCACGATTTGAATCTCGAGGCCCGTCTTGTACGGGCCTTTTTTATGAGCAGCGATTCTTGACACTGGCCAGTCAGCTTCTCTAGGATGCCGCTCATGCGCCGATTTAAACAGCTACTTGCGGGGCGCCAGGTGACTCATCCAGTTGCCGATAGAAGCCGGAAAGCCGGGCTTCGAAATACCGCTAAAGCGCTGGTTCGGTGTTGCCTCTCACCTGCCATGCAGACTTTTGAGGCAGAGACACGACACGATGAACGCACCCAGCCCCCTTGTACGTCTTGCGCCGATTACGGCGAACCTTCTGCAGCGCAATCCGAAAATTCTCCTGGGCGGTAGCCACCAGCCAACGCTGTTGCGTTATCTCGATGGCTGGCCGCGACGTAGCCACGGGCCGGCAGCTTTCCTGATCCAGTTCATAGAAGACGGTGAGTCGCTGGCGCGTTTCGCCGACGACAGTTTCGACCTGGCCGTCATCCAGTCCCCCAGTGCGGCGCAAGCGCCTGAAATGATCCGGCAACTGACCCGAGTTGCACGGCAGGGCTTGATCACTCGTCGTTGAGGTACAGGGCCTCTGACGCGAGGCCGATGGGGGGGGGGTTACGGGTAAGTGATGTCCACGATGTAGACCCGTTTCTCACCGGTAGGCGTCTGGACGCGAACTTCGGCGTCCAGGGCCTTGCCAATCAGTGCCCGCGCCAGCGGTGAATCGATACTGATCAGGTTCTGTTTCAAATCCAGCTCGTCCGGGCCGACGATGCGATAGCGTGACTCCTTGCCATCCTCATCTTCGACAGTGACCCAGGCGCCGAAATACACCTTGTTGGGGTCGCTGGGTTTTTCGCTGACCACTTTGAGCGCTTCGAGGCGCTTGGTGAGGAAGCGCACGCGACTGTCGATTTCCCGCAGCATTTTCTTGCCGTAGGTGTATTCGGCATTTTCCGAGCGATCACCCTGGGCTGCCGCTTCGCTGACCGCCTGGGTCACTTGCGGACGGCGCACATGCCACAGTTCATGAAATTCGGCGCGCATCCGCGCTTCACCCTCGGGGGTGATCAGCGCGGTGCCGGCGGTGCGGGGTGGACGATAGCGGCTCATGGCAACTTCTTGTGATGACGAAGCCGGGAGTCTATCAACCCTCGCGCAATACTGTCAGCGGGCTGGCATTGAGTGCACGACGGGTGCCAAACACGCCGGCGGCGCCGATCAACAGGGCCCCCACCAGCGGCAATACCAACAGCCACGGATGCGGATGCCAGGGTAGGTCGAAGGCGTAACGGTAGAGCACCAGGCTCACCAGTTCCGAACCCAGGGCCGCGAGCAGGCCGCTGACCGCACCCAGCAAACCGAACTCGATGCGCCGGGCCTTGACCAGCAGTGGCCGCTCGGCACCGAGGGCGCGCAGCAGCGCACCTTGGCGGATCCGTTCGTCTAGGGTGGCCTGCAGGCCAGAGAAGAGCACGGCCATCCCTGCCGCCAGCACGAACAACAACACGTACTCCACGGCCAGGGTGACCTGGGCCAGGATGCTGCGCAGTTGTTCCAGCAAGGCTTCGACCTGCAGGATCGTCACCGCCGGGAAGGATCGGGCCAGGTCGACAATTTGCTGGTCGTGACCGGCTGCCAGATAAAAGCTGGTGAGGTAGGTGGCTGGCAGATCCTTCAGGGTACCGGGCTGAAAGATCATGAAGAAATTAGGCTGGAAGTTATCCCAGTTGATCTCTCGCAGGCTGGTGACTTTCGCTTCACGGTTGACGCCACCCACGCTGAAGACCAGGCGGTCGCCCAACTTGATCTTGAGGTTCTCGGCCACTTTGCCTTCCACCGAAACCCCAGGGATATCGTCCGTTGGCTGTTGCGACCACCAGGCCCCGGCCGTGACGACATTGCCCGCTGGCAGGTCGGCGGCCCAGGTCAGGCTCAGGTCGCGTTGCAACGCCCGGTCGCCGGCCGAGTCCTTGGTGACGAACTCTGTGGCCGGCTCGCCGTTGATGCTGATCAGTCGCCCCGGCACCACAGGGTAGAGCGGGGCCGATTGTGCCGACAGCGCCAGCAGCTTGTCGGTGAAAGCCTGCTTGTCATTGGGCAGAATGTTCAGTGCGAAATAGTTCGGGGCGTTTTTCGGCAACTGGTTTTGCCAGGTGTCCAGCAACTCGCCACGTAACAGCGCGATCAACGCCATGGACAACAGGATCAGGCCGAATGCCAGTGCCTGGCCGGCTGCGGCCAATGGATGGCGCAGCAACTGGCCGAGGCCCAGCCGCCAGGGCAAGGAGGCACGGGCCAACAGGCGCCGCAGGCTCTGGAGCAGCAGCAACAGCAGGCCGCCGAGCACCAGCGCGGCAACGACGCCGCCACCGAGCAAGGCAAAGGTCAGCACCAGGTCCAGGCTCAGGCGCCACATGATCAGGCCAAGGGCACCCAATGCCGCGCCGTAGACCACCCAGGTGCTGGAGGGGATGGGCAGCATGTCCCGGCGCAGCACGCGCAACGGAGGTACCCGGCCCAGCGCGGCCAGCGGCGGCAGGGCGAACCCCGCCAGCGCTACCAGTCCGGTACCGATCCCGGCAATTGCCGGTAGCAGGCCGCCCGGTGGAACGGTGGTGGGCAATAGATCATGCAGCAGCGCGAACAATCCCAACTGGGCGATCCAGCCGAGCAGGGCGCCGCTGATGCTGGCCAGCAGGCCCAGCACCGTCAATTGCAGGCTGAACAGCACCATGGTTTCCCGGCGCGACAGGCCCAGGCAGCGCAGCAGGGCGCTGGCATCGAAACGGCGGGTAGCAAAGCGATTGGCCGAGAGGGCGACGGCGACGCCGGACAGCAACACTGCCACCAGGCTGGCCATGTTCAGGTAGCGCTCGGCCTTGCCCAGGGCGCCCCCGATCTGCCGGTTACCGTCGCGGGCATCCTGCAGGCGCTGGTTGGGCTCAAGGCCCGGTTTGATCAGGTCGCGGTAGGTTTGCAGGGCTGACGCCGGGCCGCGCCACAGGTCGCGATAGCTGACGCGGCTGCCAGGCTGTACCACGCCGGTGGCGTCCAGGTCCTGGAGGTTGATCAGGACTCGGGGCGTGAGGCTGTAGAAATTGCCGGCGCGATCTGGTTCGTAGGTCAAGACCCGGCTCAGGCGCAGGGTTTTGTTGCCGACATCGATGCTGTCGCCGATTTTCAGGTCCAGTGCCGTCAGCAGCCGCGCTTCGACCCAAGCCTCGCCGGGGTTCGGTCGGCCACCGGTTTCTTCCGGGGCGAATGGGGCAGGGGCGCTTTTGAGTTCGCCACGCAGCGGGTAGATGTCATCGGCGGCCTTGACGCTGGAAAGCTGGATGCCGTTGTCGGTGGCGACGACGCTGGAGAACTCCACCACCCGGGCATGTTCCAGGCCCAGCTCGGTGCCACTGCGAATTTGTTCGGGACGGGCAGGCGAGCTGCCTTCGAGTAGCAGGTCGGCGCCGAGGAATTCGGTGGCACGCATCATCATCGCGCCGTTGAGGCGGGCGCCGAAATAACCGATGGCGGTACTCGCCGCCACCGCCACCAACAGAGCAAAGAACAGCACGCGCAACTCGCCGGCGCGGGCGTCGCGTAGCAATTGGCGGACAGCGAGACTGAACAGGCGCAACAGCGGCAAGCGTGCCATCAAGGCTCCAGGGGCGCGACCATCTGGCCCGCTTCAAGTCGGATCAGGCGCCGGCAGCGATGGGCCAGGCGTTCATCATGGGTGACCAGCACCAGGGTCGTGCCGCTTTCCTTGTTCAATTCGAACAGCAGATCGCTGATGCGCTCACCGGTGTGGCTGTCGAGGTTGCCGGTGGGTTCGTCGGCAAACAGTACGTCGGGTTCAGCGGCAAAGGCGCGGGCGATCGCCACGCGTTGTTGCTCGCCGCCGGAGAGCTGGCGAGGCGAGTGGGTCAGGCGCTGGCCCAGGCCGACCCGTTGCAGCAATTCCGTGGCGCGTTCACGGGCATCCCCACGACCGTCCAGTTCCAGCGGCAGCATGACGTTTTCCAGTGCGTTGAGGCTGTCGAGCAATTGGAACGACTGGAAGACAAAACCGACATGCTCGGCACGAATCCGCGCCCGCTGATCCTCATCCAACGCGCTGAGGGCCTGGCCGGCGAGGGTCACTTCGCCGCTGCTGGGCAGGTCGAGGCCGGCCAGCAAGCCCAGCAGGGTGGATTTGCCGGAGCCTGATGCGCCGACGATCGCCAGGCTATCGCCTTTGTTCAGTTCCAGGCTGAGTTCGTGCAGGATGGTCAGTTCACCTTCCGCGCTGGGAACCACTTTGCTAAGGTCCTTCGCGGTGAGAATGCTTGAGCCCATGGAGAATCCGATGCGTGTGTGGTTTTTGAGTGCCGGCCTGGCCCTGATGTGCATGGCCCAGAACGCAGCGGCGGGTACAGTCCTGATCGTTGGCGATAGTATCAGCGCGGCTTTCGGCCTGGATACCCGGCAAGGTTGGGTATCGTTGCTCGAGCAACGGCTCAAGGCCGAGGGTTTCGATGACAAAGTGATCAATGCTTCGATCAGTGGCGACACCAGTGCAGGAGGCCAGGCGCGCCTGCCGGCGCTGCTTGCAGCCCATAAGCCGGACCTGGTGGTCCTTGAGTTGGGAGGCAACGATGGCTTGCGTGGACAGCCGCCAACACAATTGCAACAAAACCTTGCAGCGATGATCGACAGCTCCCGCGCCAGTGGTGCCAAGGTACTGCTGCTGGGCATGCAACTGCCGCCCAATTACGGGCGCCGATACACCGATGCCTTCGCCCGGGTCTACAGCAGCCTGGCCGAGGAGAAACAAGTGCCGCTGGTGCCGTTTTTCCTCAAGGACATCGGTGGTGTTCCCGGGATGATGCAAGGCGATGGCCTGCACCCGTCCGTCGCGGCCCAGGGCAAGTTGCTGGAAAATGTCTGGCCGACGCTAAAACCGCTGCTTTGACCTTTTCTACAGGCGGGCTTTCGGCTAATGTGGCGCCCCCGATTTGGAGCCCCCGATGCCGCGCCCAGCCTGGTCCCTGTTTGCCTACCAACTGATCGAGCCTGACGAACAGCTGGATCTGTTCGCCTGCCAGGAAGTGCGGGTGCATCTGGTGACCCGGCAGTTGGAACTTGGCGGCTCGGCCGACCGAACCCTCTGCGGCAGCTTGCTACCGGCCCAGCCGCGTTGGTCGGGGGTTGATCGCAAGATATTCCAGGACCATCGCCTGTGTTCATTGTGCCGGGCGATCCTGGAGTCGCAGAAACGCGGCACCTCGCCGATCTGGCCTGAGCTGCGCTTCGAGTTGTAATCCTCCAGATTCGCAGCGTGCGCACCTCAGGCTTCAATGCCGGCTGACCCACCGCTTTCGCGAGCAAGCCCGCCCCCACAGGGGATTTGCGTTGAATGCCAATCCGGTGAGCACCTCAAAAAATGCTGCGCATCGGACGTCTTGTTGGCACTCTCCCCGAAATAACAGGTGGCAGTGTACAATCGCGGTTTTCATACCCCTCTGTTCGATCTGCGAAGGATTTCTGGATGTTGCCGCGCTTGCCTGCCGTCACCCGCTGCTTGTCTCTCGCCGCCCTGTGTATGGCTGGCCCCGTTGCAGCACTGGAGTTGCCCCTGCCACCGCCGGGTGAAGACATCGTCGGCCAGGTGCAGGTCATCAAGGCCAAATACGAAGACACCTTCGCCGACCTGGGCACTACCTACGACCTGGGCTACACGGAGATGGTCGCCGCCAACCCGGGGGTTGATCCCTGGTTGCCGGGCGCAGGCACCGAGATCGTGCTGCCGACCCGGTTCATCCTGCCACCGGGACCGCGCGAGGGCATTGTGATCAACCTCGCCGAGTACCGTCTCTACTACTTCCCCAAAGGCCGCAACGTGGTCTACACCTTCCCACTGGGGATTGGTCGGGAAGGCTGGGGATCGCCGATCGCCCACACCAGCATCATCGCCAAGACACCCAACCCGACCTGGACCCCGCCGGCCTCGATCAAGGCCGAGCATGCCGCCGACGGTGATCCGCTGCCCAATGTAGTGCCAGCCGGCCCGGATAACCCGCTGGGCCCGTTCAAGTTCACCTTGGGCACCCCGGGCTACCTGATCCATGGTTCGAACAAAAAGTTCGGTATCGGCATGCGTACCAGCCACGGTTGCTTCCGGATGTTCAACAACAACGTCCTGGAAATGGCCGGCATGGTGCCGGTGGGCACGTCGGTGCGAATCATCAACGATCCGTACAAGCTCGGTTTGAGCGGCGGCAAGGTTTACCTGGAAGCCCATACACCGCTGGACGACAAGGGCAACCCGTCGGTGGTGGACAAGCACACTGCGGTGATCAACGCGATGCTCAAGCGTGAGGACATTACCAATAACCAGCGCATGGACTGGGATGTGGTGCGTGACGTGGTGGCTGCCGAAGACGGGCTGCCCGTGGAGATCGCGGTTCCGAGTACTTCTGCGCCGATGGTATCGAGTGCACCGATCGACCTGCAGCAATAACGGTTGATTAGAACCCGCCGATGTTTCGCTACGTCGGCGGGTTTTTTATCGCCTGGGAAAACACCGGGCAAAAAAAAAGCCGACCCAAAAATGGGTCGGCTCGATAACAATCCCGAAGGACTATTACTTGCGGCTAGCTTTGTCCAGCATGCGCAGAGCACGCTCGTTAGCTTCGTCAGCAGTCTGTTGTGCTTTTTGAGCAGCAGCCAGAGCTTCATCAGCTTTACGGTAGGCTTCGTCTGCACGAGCCTGGGAGCGAGCTGCTGCGTCTTCGGTAGCAGTCAGACGTGCTTCGGTTTCTTTCGATGCGCTGCTGCAACCGGTAGCCAGAACTGCGGCCAGGGCCAGAGCAGAGAATTTCAGAACGTTGTTCATCGTGTTCCCCTTCAAGGACTTTCTATTAGTGACTGTCTCCTCAGACTGAGGAGTTAGCCGGCGTACATACTACCCATTACTTGTAGTAAGTAAACTGACGTAGCGCAAGAAGCAAAAAAATTGTAGGCGGTGATTCTTTTTCGAGCAACTTTTCTTAGGGTTGTTTAAAAAATATACAGCCTCGAACCCTTGCCTGGAGCGTGCCGGTGAAGAAAAGTTCCGCTCGCAGGAGCACACTTCGAGCCAGCGCTAACGTCGTTGTTTATTGATTCGGCTACACTTTTGTACAAAATTTGCTCAATGCCCCAGGCATCTTTATTGATTATTGGCGGTGACTTTAATAACGCGCGCTCGTCTCAAGACTCAACAACTGGCGATGTTCAGCTATTGCGCCTTGGCCGACTACGGTGCGACAGCGGCGCTCAATCGATAAACCTGACAGGGTTTGCCCCTGTAATGACAGGCGTGCCTTGAGCATTTGCGTCATTGGTGCCTACTATTCACGACGTGCTCGGGTTTGAGCGGTTGGTTTTTTTGCGCTCGGTGACCAGACAGGCACGGGGTGGCGTAGATGTTCCTTCGCCGGAAAAACATCGGTAAGGTAGGGGTCAGCATTCAGACCCGCGAGGAGTAGTGATGAGCGAGGCGTTGTCCATCCACCATGACCAGGCTGGTCATCAGTTCGAGACCAATGTGGACGGTCATCGTGCCTATCTGACCTATATGGACCTGGGTAAACAGACCCTGGATATCTATCGCACCTTCGTGCCCAACGCCTTGCGCGGCCGGGGTATTGCGGCGGCGTTGACCGAAAGGGCGTTGCAGTACGCCGAAGAAATGGGTTACACGGTGATCCCGTCCTGCTCCTACGTGGAGCGCTACATGGAGCGTCACCAGCGGCACGCGGCGAAGCTCTGAGATAACGGATTCCATAAAAAACGCCGGGCTGAAAAGCCCGGCGTTTTTTTATGCGTTGCTTATGTGTCGAAGCAGGCCGATCAGTTGCGCTGGCGCTTAGGCAGCACGTCCTTGAGTTTGGCATGCATGCTGCGCAGGGTGTTTTCGGTCGTGCTCCAGTCGATGCAGGCATCGGTGATGGAGACGCCGTACTGCAAGTCGGCGAGATCTTTGGGGATCGCCTGGCAGCCCCAGTTCAGATGGCTTTCGACCATCAGGCCGATAATCGACTGGTTGCCTTCCAGGATCTGGTTGGCCACGTTCTCCATGACCAGTGGTTGCAGCGCCGGATCCTTGTTGGAGTTGGCGTGGCTGCAGTCGACCATGATGTTCGGCTTGATCTTCGCCTTGTTCAGCGCCTGTTCACACAGGGCGACGCTGACCGAGTCGTAGTTCGGCTTGCCGTTGCCGCCACGCAGTACCACGTGACCGTAGGCGTTGCCCTTGGTGGTGACGATCGATACGCCACCTTCCTGGTTGATACCCAGGAAACGGTGCGGGCTGGAGACCGATTGCAAGGCGTTGATCGCCACGGTGAGGCCGCCGTCGGTGCCGTTCTTGAAGCCCACGGCCGAGGACAGGCCGGAAGCCATTTCACGGTGGGTCTGGGATTCGGTGGTGCGGGCACCGATGGCCGACCAACTGATCAGGTCCTGCAGGTATTGCGGCGAGATCGGGTCCAGGGCTTCGGTCGCGGTGGGCAGGCCCATTTCGGCCAGGTCCAGCAGCAACTGGCGACCGATGTGCAAGCCATCCTGGATCTTGAAGGAGTCGTCCAGGTACGGATCGTTGATCAGGCCTTTCCAGCCGACGGTGGTCCGCGGCTTTTCGAAATACACTCGCATCACCAGGTACAGGGTGTCGGAAACTTCCGCCGCCAGCACCTTCAGGCGCTCGGCATATTCGTGGGCGGCCTTGATGTCATGGATCGAGCAGGGCCCGATGACCACGAACAGGCGATGGTCGGTGCCGTCGAGAATGTTGCGAATGACTTCCCGGCCTTTGGTCACGGTGCGCAGGGCAGCGTCGCTCAGGGGGATATCGCGCTTGAGCTGGTCAGGCGTGATGAGGGTCTCGTTGGAGGCGACGTTAAGGTCATTGATCGGTAAATCAGCCATCGTGTTACTCGTCAGGTCACGGGTGCCGGCCGCCAGCGATCCCCGCGCGGCGGTGCACAGCGAATGTTAAGCGCGTCGGGGAGCCGAACCTTATCGCGTTACGAGGTGGCTCGACAATGGGCTGAGACCGGTTTAATGCCCTACAGGCTGGGGAAAAGCCTTGAAGAGGGGAGCAGCAACAGATTCGTGACCAGATGTAATGAAGATTGCATGCCATGCCACTCGCGCTGATAGTGTGCAGGGGCCGTTTACCAGAGGAGTTGCAAAGATGCAGGCAGGCGTTAAACCGCGGATCGGGATGATCGGGACCGGTGCGATCGGCGGATTCTATGGGGTGATGCTGGCTCGTGCCGGTCATGACGTGCACTTTTTACTGCGCAGCGAATTCAGTGCCGTGGCTGAAAACGGCTTGCATGTCGACAGCGCGGTTCATGGCGCGCTGACCCTCAACCCGGCCCAGGCGTATCGCTCGGCCGCCGACATGCCGCCTTGCGACTGGCTGCTGGTTGGCGCCAAGACCACCAGCAATGCCGACTTGGCCCCAGCCATCATCCAGGCTGCCGCGGACGGTGCAAAAGTCCTGTTGCTGCAGAACGGCCTCGATGTCGAAGACGAACTCCGTCCCTTGCTGCCTGATTCGCTGCATCTATTGGGTGGCCTGTGCCTGATCTGCGTGCACCGTGTCGGCCCCGGCGTCATCGCCCATCAGGCCCTTGGCGCCGTTAACATGGGTTACCACAGCGGTCCTTGTAACAGCCAGGCGCAACGCATGGCGATTGTCGAGGAGGCGGCGACGTTGTTTCGTGATGCCGGTATCGATTCCCAAGCCATGCCGGACCTGCAACAGGCCCGTTGGCAGAAACTGGTGTGGAACGTGCCGTACAACGGCCTTTCGGTCCTGTTGGGGGCCAGTACTACGCCGTTGATGGCCAACGATCATAGCCGTACGTTGATTCAGGCGCTGATGGGCGAGGTGGTGCGCGGCGCCCAGGCTTGCGGCCACCATATTGCGCCCGGCTACGCCGAGTATCTGTTCGCGATGACCGAGAAAATGCCCGACTACTGGCCGAGCATGTATCACGATTATTCCCACAAGCGTGCGCTGGAGCTGGAGGCGATCTACGGCCGGCCGTTGGCGGCGGCGAAAGCGGTGGGGTGTGAGTTGCCGAAAATCGAAGCTCTGTATCAGGCGTTGGCGTTTATGGACCGACGCAACCGCTGATCGGGCGAAAGGGGGAATGCCGTGGCAAATAACATCGACGACAAACTGGTGCTGGCAATTTCGTCGCGAGCGCTGTTCGACCTGAGCGAAAGCCACAAGGTGTACCTGTCGAGTGGCGTCGAGGCCTATCGGCAATACCAGATCGAGCATGAAGACGAAGTCCTCGCGCCAGGGGACGCCTTCGCCCTCGTGCAAAAACTGCTGAACCTCAACGAACACCTGGGGCGGGCCCGGGTCGAGGTGGTCCTGGTCTCGCGCAACAGTGCCGACACCGGTCTTCGCGTGTTCAACTCGATTCATCACTATGGCCTGGCGATTTCCCGTGCCGCCTTCGTTGGCGGCCGCAGTCCTTACCCTTATCTCAAGGCGTTCGGCTGTGATCTGTTTTTATCCACCCATGCTGAAGACGTGCGCAGCGCGCTGGACGCCGGGTTCGCTGCGGCGACCATTCTGTCGGGCGGTGCCAGCCGCGCCGCCAGCGAAGAACTGCGCATTGCCTTCGACGGCGATGCGGTGCTGTTTTCCGATGAGTCCGAGCGCGTCTATCAGGCCAGTGGTCTGGAGGCGTTCCAGGCCAGCGAGCGCCAGGCTGCCCGCGAGCCGCTGCGAGGCGGGCCGTTCAAGGGCTTCCTGGCCGCACTCAATGCGTTGCAGCGCGAGTTTCCCGAGGACGCCTGTCCGATCCGCACGGCCCTGGTTACTGCCCGTTCGGCGCCGGCTCACGAACGGGTTATTCGTACCTTGCGCGAATGGGATATCCGTCTGGACGAGTCACTGTTTCTCGGCGGCCTGACCAAATCGGCATTCCTGGAAGCCTTCGCTGCCGACGTATTTTTCGACGATCAGACCGGCCACTGCGAACTGGCCCGTGAGGTGGTCGCCACGGGGCATGTGCCCCATGGCATCAGTAATGAAGTGAAGCTCTAACTGCCCGCTGTTCAGGACGTTACACCGCACGTCACGCTCCTCAAGGCACTGCTAAGCTGAATCAATCTCCGCCATCTTGGCACGCGAGGAGGTCACATGATTCGTTCGATGCTGTATGCCACAGACCTGGGGCTCTACGCCCCCTATGTGATGCAGCATGCCTTGGCGCTGGCACGGACGTTCGAAGCCGAGTTGTATGTAGTGCATGCGGTAGAGCCGATGGGGCTGTTCGCCGAATCGGTGTTGCAAAGCTATCTGGATGAACAGGCGCTGAACGAATTCCATCGCCAGGGTCTGAATACGGTGATGGCCAATATCGAGCAGCGGGTACTCGACAGTTTTCGCGAGGAGTTGGGAGAGGGGCAGCAGGACTTGAAGCTGATCAAGTCGGTGAGGGTGTACCAGGGCGATCCTTCGCAAGTCATTCTCGAGCAGGCTGCGAAACTCTCCGTCGACCTGCTGATCCTTGGCAGTCATTGCCAGGGCGCAAGCGTAGAGAGCCCCTTGGGTAGGACCGCCGCACGGGTATTGCAGTTATCCCGGGTGCCGGTCTACCTGGTGCCATTGGTGCAGCGCCGACGGCAGGGTGAGGCTTGAAGCTAAATGATGGCGTCTTATAAAAAGTTCTAGATTTATTGTCGAAACCTTTCATATAGTTATATACCGTCGCTGATGCCCGTGGCGTCCAACTGCTTTGAGGGATACATATGAAGCTTCAACAACTGCGCTACATCTGGGAAGTGGCGCACCACGACCTCAACGTTTCCGCTACTGCCCAAAGCCTCTACACGTCGCAACCCGGCATCAGCAAGCAAATCCGCCTATTGGAAGACGAACTGGGTGTCGAAGTCTTCGCCCGCAGCGGCAAGCACCTGACCCGCGTGACCCCGGCTGGTGAGCGCATCATCACCACCGCTGGCGAGATCCTGCGCAAGGTCGAAAGCATCAAGCAGATCGCTCAGGAATTCTCCAACGAGAAAAAGGGCACCCTCTCGATTGCAACCACCCACACCCAGGCCCGTTATGCGTTGCCTCCGGTGATCAGCAACTTCATCAAGCAATACCCTGACGTGGCACTGCACATGCATCAGGGTTCACCGATGCAGATCGCCGAAATGGCTGCCGATGGCACGGTGGATTTCGCCATTGCCACCGAAGCCCTGGAGTTGTTCGGTGACCTGGTGATGATGCCGTGCTATCGCTGGAACCGCTGCGTCGTCGTGCCTCAGGGGCATCCGCTGGCCAAGCTGCCCAAGCTGACCCTCGAAGCCCTGGCCGAATACCCGATCGTAACCTACGTGTTTGGTTTTACTGGTCGTTCGAAACTCGACGAAGCCTTCAGCCATCGCGGCCTCACTCCGAAAGTGGTGTTCACCGCCGCCGACGCCGACGTGATCAAGACCTATGTTCGCCTCGGACTGGGTGTGGGCATCGTGGCGAAAATGGCCGTCGACACCAAGCTCGACAGTGACCTGGTGGTGCTGGATGCCAGCGAGTTGTTCGAGTCCAGCGTGACCAAGATCGGCTTCCGTCGTGGCACCTTCCTGCGCGGTTTCATGTGCGACTTCATCGAGAAGTTTGCCCCGCACCTGACCCGGGAAGTTATGGCCAAGGCCATCCAGTGCCACAACAAGCAGGAACTCGAAGAGCTGTTCGATGGTGTCGAACTGCCGGTGCACTAAGCCCCGCTTTTCTAGATCGCCTCGGTGACAGCGAACTGTTGCCGGGCGCCCGCTACGACGATCTCCACTTCATCCCCTTCGAATTTTCCCAACAGGCCTCGGCCCAGTGGCGAGCGAGGGGTGATGACCGTGATCGGCTGGCCCACTAGCGAAACTTTCAATCCCGCCGCATCCGGTCCCAGGAACAGCCATTGCTGGCGACCGTCCTCATCCTCCAGCCCGATCAGCGTGCCCACCTGAATGCCACGCTGTGCGTCGTATGGCCTCAGCGTCAGGTTTTGGCAGAGGGCCAGGGCCTGGCGGATTTCTTCCACGCGCCTGGCTTGCCCGGCGGCGAGGTAAGACGCTTCCAGGCCCAGCGTGTCGTACTTGTTCTCGGCAATGTTTTCTTCGTGGGTCGCGGTTTCGTAGGCGGTCTGCGCGGCGCGTTCGGCGATGTCGAGATCAATCTTGAGCTTGTCGAGAATCAACTGGTGGACGGTCTGTTTGTTCATGATCATTCACAGAACTGCAAAACGTTGGCGCGGCTTTTTTCGCTGGGCGCGTTCTGGTCCTGTTGCAACCAGAACTGGCACTTGGGGTTGGACAGGTTGCGCGGGTTGCTACGGGCTTGGTCGAGGGCCTGGCGCTGCTCGTTCCTTTGCAGGTTCTGCTGATACTGCTCGAACATCGGCGTTGGCGGCTCGGGGGGCGGTTGCACGGCCGGTGGTTGCGCCAGTTGATGGACGGCGGCGGCCATTGGGGCCAGTTGTTCGTTGAACAGGAATCTGGACAGCAGCCAGCCGGTCAACACGATGGCGAGGAACCCCAGCCACAGGCCCAGGGCAATGCTGACGGTCAATTGCAGGGCCGTAAGGCGCGAGGGAGTCGAGTGATCAGGCATGGCTGCTTCCTGGCAGGGGCACGGGGAGGCGGTGATTGTCGCATGAAGATTAATCGCCGTCGGCTCTTCTGCATCATCGCTTTATTCGGGACAATCGGGCCTTTGCCACAGGGAGTCGGGAATGACCGTGCGTTGGGATATTTTTTGCACCGTCGTCGATAACTTTGGCGACATTGGCGTTACTTGGCGCCTGGCTCGGCAATTGGTGGCCGAGCATCGTTGCTCGGTGCGGTTATGGGTCGATGATCTGCGAGCCTTCGAACGGTTGTGCCCGCAAATCGACGTCAGCCTCGGCGAGCAATGGCAGCAGGGCGTGCAGGTGCGTCACTGGCCCAAGGACTGGTTGCCTACCGAAGCGGCCGATGTCGTGATCGCTGCGTTTGCCTGCCAGTTGCCGAGCGCGTACATGGATGCGATGGCCGAGCGCCAGACAACGCCGTTGTGGATGAACCTCGATTACCTGAGTGCCGAGGACTGGGTGGTCGGCTGTCACGGCTTGCCATCGGTCAAATACAAACATGTGCAGAAATACTTCTTTTTCCCCGGCTTCCAGACGGGGACAGGTGGCCTGCTGCGTGAAGCAGGTCTTCTGGAGCGCCGTCGGCAATTTCAGCTGGATGCCGAGGCGCAACGAATGTTCCTGCAAGGGTTGGGCGTCGAGCGGGCGCCGGACACCTGCCTGATTTCTCTGTTTGCCTACGAAAACGCCGGGCTGGCGAGTTGGTTCGACGCCATGGCAGCCGATACCCAGGCATTTCACGTGTTGGTTCCCGAAGGGCGGGTGCTGGGGGATGTCGAGCGTTGGCTCGGGGTCGACGGTCTGAAGGCCGGTGCGCTGCATAAACGGGGCGCCTTGACGGTGCAGGTGCTGCCATTCGTCCGACAGGACCAGTACGATCAGCTGTTATGGTGTTGTGATTTCAACGCCGTGCGTGGCGAAGATTCTTTCGTGCGTGCCCAGTGGGCTGCTCGACCGCTGCTCTGGCACATCTACCAGCAGGAAGAAGACGTTCATCTGGAAAAGCTCGAGGCATTTCTCAGGCTCTATACCCAGGGGCTTTCGCAGGCGACGCAAAAAGCGATCAGCGGTCTTTGGCGAGCCTGGAATGCCGGGCAGGACATGACCGAACACTGGAAAGACACCCGTCAACAGCACCAGGAACTGGCTGAACATGCCCAGGCGTGGTGTCTGGAGCAGGCCTCGCGACCCGATCTTGCCGCAGCGCTGGTGAAGTTTTATGGAAATTGGATATGATACGCGGCCTAGATTTTTGTAAATCCCATCCAAATTCGGATATTCGCAATGAAAACTGGTAAAGAACTGAAACCCGGGACCGTGATCCGTCTCGAAAACGATCCTTGGCTGGTTCAGAAAGCTGAGTTCACCAAGTCGGGTCGTAACAGCGCGATCATGAAGACCAAGCTGAAGAACCTGCTGACCGGTTACAAGACCGAGATCGTCTACAGCGCCGATGACAAACTGGACGACGTGATCCTCGACCGCAAAGAAGCGACCCTGTCCTTCATCAGCGGCGACACCTACACGTTCATGGACACCACTGACTACACCATGTACGAGCTGAACGCCGAAGACATCGAAAGCGTTCTGCCGTTCATCGAAGAAGGCATGACCGACGTCTGCGAAGCCGTGTTCTTCGAAGAGCGCCTGGTTTCCGTAGAGCTGCCGACCACCATCGTGCGTCAGGTTGACTACACCGAAGGTTCCGCTCGCGGTGACACTTCCGGCAAGGTGATGAAGCCTGCCAAACTGAAGAACGGTACCGAGCTGTCGGTTGCTGACTTCATCGAAATCGGTGACATGATCGAGATCGATACCCGCGAAGGCGGTTCCTACAAAGGCCGCGCTAAATAAGCGAAGTCTTGTGTATGAAAAAGCCCGACCATTGAGTCGGGCTTTTTTATTTCCGCTGGATCAGGTTGGTTCGCTGCAATGCCAGAGCCTGTGGCGAGGGAGCCCAGTCATTTCAGGTGCTGCTTGAGCTCTTCGGACGCCTGCAACATCGCCGAACGCACCGCCGGCACCTGGCTCACCACGTTAAGCAGACCGTAGTCGTGGATCATGCCGTTGTAGCGCACAGCGGTGACGGGCACCCCGGCCGCGTCCAGTTTGCGGGCGTAGGCTTCGCCCTCATCGCGCAATACATCAGCCTCGGCGGTCTGCACCAGCGCCGGCGGCAGGCCTTTGAGTTGTGCTGTCGTAGCGCGCAGAGGCGAGGCATAGATCTCGTTACGCTGCCCGGCATCGGTGGTGTAGTTGTCCCAGAACCACTTCATCATGTTTTTGCTGAGGAAATGCCCTTCGGCGAACTGGTTGTAGGAAGCGGTCTCGAAACTGGCGTCGGTCACCGGCCACAACAACGCCTGGAAGCGGATCGCCGGCGTGCCTTTGTCCTTGGCCATCAGCGCCACGACCGCGGCCATGTTGCCGCCGACGCTGTTGCCTGCCACGGCCAGGCGCTTGCCATCGACATTGATTTGCTTGCCGTGCTCGGCCACCCATTTCGTCGCGGCGTAAGCCTGGTTGATCGCCACCGGGTAATGCGCCTCGGGTGAAGGCGTGTAGTTGACGAACACGGCAACAGCGCCCGATCCCGCCACCAGATCCCGAACCAGTCGTTCGTGGGTCGGGAAGTCACCCAAGACCCAGCCACCGCCATGGAAGAACATGAACGCGGGCAGCTCACCCTTGACCCCGGCCGGCCGGACGATGGTCAGGTTGATCGATTGGCCATCGACCTGGATGGTTTTCTCGCTGACGTCGGCCTTGGGCAAGGTCAGTTTCACCCCCGCCTGGGCACCGACCAGTACGGCGCGGGCGTCCTTGGGCGATAACTGCTCCAAGGGTTTGCCAGTGCCGGCATTCAGCGCATCGAGAAACGCCTGGGTGTTGTGTTCGACGATTCCGTCGGCGAAGGCGCTGCTGACGCTGAGCGCCAGAAGAGTGCCGGTCAGGGCTTTGCTGAGCGTGTTCATGTTCATCTCCTTAAATTTGGGGGGGGTTAGACGGTGACGTGCAGGCGCACGTCAACGTTGCCGCGAGTGGCGTTGGAGTACGGGCAGACCAGGTGAGCCGCGTCCACCAGGCTTTGTGCGTCGGCCTGGTCCAGGCCTGGCAGGCTGATGTGCAGATCGATGTCGAGGCCGAAACCGCCGGGGATCTGGCCGATGCCGACATGGGCGGTAATCGACGCGTCATCCGGGATCTTGCGTTTGCTCTGGCTGGCAACGAATTTCAGCGCGCCGATGAAGCAGGCCGAATAACCGGCGGCGAACAGTTGCTCAGGGTTGGTCGCCGCACCGCCGGCACCGCCGAGTTCCTTGGGCGTGGCGAGTTTCACGTCGAGAACGTTGTCGCTGGAAAGGGCACGACCGTCACGGCCGCCAGTGGAGGTTGCGATTGCGGTGTAGAGCGTTTGCATGGTGAGCGCCTCGGTTTCGGGTTGTTTTTCTGCGCTAAATGTTTGCGCGCTAAGTAGGTGTGAAGAGAATGTATAGCGCTAATATTTTGCGCGCAAGATAAATTTTTGAGGCGAATGGGATCTGCGAAGCTGAAAGGGCGTGGAACCCTTGAGCTAGAGCGTTTCAATGAAGTAAAAAATTTTTTGAGACGGTAGGTTAACAGGCGATAGGACTGCCGCCATCGCGAGCAAGCTCGCTCCCACACTTGATCTTCAGTGGCTCTAAAAGCTGCGCTCGACGCAATCTAATGTGGGAGCGAGCTTGCTCGCGATAGCGGTGGGCCAGATGGCGGTGATGTTGGCTGTGCTGCCGTCTTCGCGAGTAAGCTGCTCCCACAGAAGGAAGTCAGAGACTGTCCTGCAAATGCCCGCGCAGTGCCTGTAGATCAAGCTGCAGCTTCTTCAACTGCTCCAGGGTCTGGCCGCTGGCGGCGAGGATGCACTGGGGAATGTCGAGGGCTTTTTCGCGCAGGGCACGGCCCTGTTCGGTGAGTTCGACAATCACCACGCGCTCGTCTTCACGGCTGCGGGTGCGGCTCAGCAGGCCTTCGGCCTCCAGGCGCTTGAGCAGTGGTGTCAGCGAACCGGGGTCTGTGAGCAGGCGCGTGCTGATTTCACCGACGGTCAAACCATCCTTTTCCCACAACACCATCATCGCCAGGTATTGCGGATAAGTCAGGCCCAGGGCCTGAAGCAGCGGCTTGTAGACTTTGGTCATCAGCAGCGATGTGGAGTGCAAGGCGAAACAGACCTGGTTGTCGAGCAGCAGGGCTTCGCAGGCTTCGGGGGTATCGCGCTGGGTGCTCATGGCAAAAACCTTCAATCAATGATCGTGACAAATCTAGCGGGCAAACCTTTAATGCGCCAGATAATTCTTGTGTTCTGATCAGATGTTGCGTTCCCCCGCTGGCGTCGACTGCGTAGGATAAGCGTCCTGATGAAAGGGGAATCGTCTGTGATCGAATTTGTAATTTTTGTGGCGTTCGGTGCCGTGTTAGGCACCCTTGGGGGATTGTTCGGCATTGGTGGCGGGTTGATTGCAATTCCGGTGCTGGGCGTATGGTTCGGCCTCGACCAGCAACTTGCCCAGGGCACGGCCCTGGTCATGGTGGTACCCAACGTGATGCTCGCGTTGTGGCGCTATCACCAGCGCAATCGCATCGAGTTGCGCCATGTGCTGCCGTTGGCTTCCATGGGTTTTTGCTTTGCCTGGTTGGGTTCGATCTGGGCCGTGGGTATTGACGCAGAAAGCATGCGTATCGGCTTTGTGGCGTTCCTGATTGCGTTGACGATCTACAACCTTGTGCGAATGTTCGCGGCCGCTGGCCCCGTGTCAGCGCAGATGCGTTATGGCTGGCCATGGCTCGCCGTGTTGGGAGCGGCATCCGGGACCATGGGCGGTTTGTTTGGTGTGGGTGGGGCCGTTGTCGCGACACCGATCCTGACCAGTGTGTTCGGCACCACCCAGGTGGTTGCCCAAGGCTTGTCCCTGGCGCTGGCCTTGCCTAGTACCGGTGTGACCCTCGCCACTTATGCGTTTCACCACGAGGTGGACTGGAGCATCGGCCTGCCGCTGGCCGTGGGTGGCCTGCTGAGCATCAGTTGGGGGGTGAAAGTCGCCCACGCACTGCCGGAGCGGCTGCTGCGCGGGCTATTCTGTGGTTTCCTGGTGCTGTGCGCGGTGTTGCTCGCCCTTAAAGTTTGAAGCCTTCGACGATGTGCTCGGCCAGGCATTCGGTGATCGGCGACGGATTATGCAGGTTGCGGATCAGCATGATGCTGGCCTCGGGCAGTTCCGGCAGGTCTTCGGCTTCGCCCAGCACGCGCATGTCCGGCGGCAGCAGGCTTTCCAGTTGCGCGGTGATCGCCAGGCCCGCGCCAACCACCGCCATGAGTGCCGAGAGGCTGGAGCTGTTGTACGCCACGCGATAATCGCGGCCCATGGCATCCAGCGCGTTGCAGGCCCATTGCCGGCAGAAACAGTCACTGTTGAACATCGCCAGCGGCAGCGGTGTTTTTTCATGGACGTTGAAACACGCCGCTTCAGCCCAGACAAAGCGCTCCTTGCGCAATAACTGGCCAATTTCGTCCCCTGGCTTGCGAGTGACGATGGACAGGTCCAGGTCCTGGCGAAGCAACAACTGTTTGGACGATTCGCAGTGCACTTCAATTTCGATCAGCGGATAGAACTGGGCGAAGCGCTGCAGGATCCCCGGCAGGAACCGCATCACATAATCGTCCGGCGTGCCAATGCGTACCGTGCCGACCATATGCGGTTCGCGCAGGGTGTTGAACACCTCGCTGTGCAGCTTGAGGATCCGCCGGGCGTAACCCAGCAACACCTGGCCTTCAGCGGTGAGCTTGACCTGGCGCCCGTCACGCTCGAACAGCCGTCGCTGCAATACATCTTCTTCCAGCCGCTTCATCTGCATGCTGACGGCCGACTGCGTGCGATTGACCAACTCGCCAGCCCGAGTGAAACCGCCCTGGTCAGCGATGGCGACAAAGGTGCGCAGCACTTCGGTATCGATACTCGGGTAACTCGACAATTGATCAATCTCCGAGATGTATTGCATAAGAAACATTCGTTGGATTGATCTTAGCGTTGGCGTGAGACTTGAGCCATCCCCAACGGAGGACATCACGATGAAAGGTCAAAAAGGATATTTACTGATAGACAAGCTCTCCCACGGTTTTTCCATCAGCGCCCTGATGCACAAGTTTAGTCGCTGGTACGAATTGCACCATGAACGCGAACTACTTGCTGGAATGAGTGACGAGGCGCTCAAGGATATCGGCGTCAGCCGTGCCGACGTGGAGCAGGAAGTGGTTCGGCCATTCTGGGATGACCCAATGCACAAATGAGCCATCCTTTCCTACACAAACCCCTTATTGGTGAGGTAGGTTGCGAGCAGAGAAGGAGATCTCCATGCCCGCGACTCTGTCCTTTACCCTCAAACAGGCCCGGCGTCTGGCGTTGGCCGCCCAAGGATTCGATGGGCGGTCGCCGCCGGCTTCGGTGCAACCATCGCGTCTCAACCGTCTGATCGAACGCCTTGGCGTCCTGCAGATCGACTCAGTCAATGCATTGGTGCGCTCGCACTACCTCCCACTGTTTTCCCGTCTCGGTCACTACAACCCCGATTTGCTCGATCAAGCCGCCTGGAGCCAGGGGCACCGTCGCACGTTGTTCGAATATTGGGGCCATGAAGCGTCGCTGCTGCCCATCTCAATGTACCCGCTGATGCGCTGGCGCATGAATCGTGCGTCCCGTGGTGAAGGTATCTATCAGCAGTTGGCGCGGTTTGGTCATGAGCGTCAGGACGTTATCCGCCGCGTTTTGGCTTCGGTGCAGGAGCAGGGCGCCATTGGTGCGGGCAGCTTGTCCACGCGCAAGGAAAAGGCCGGGCCCTGGCGGGACTGGAGTGTCGAAAAACATGCGCTGGAATGGCTGTTCGCCGCAGGTGAAGTCACGGTAGCGGGGCGGCGGGGGTTCGAGCGGCTCTACGATTTGCCGGAGCGGGTACTCCCGGCCTCGGTCCTGCGACAAGCGTTACCGGATGAGGCCCAGGCCCAGCGCGGCTTGTTGCTGCATGCCGCCGACGCCTTGGGTGTTGCTACCGAGAAAGACTTGCGCGACTACTTTCGCCTCGATCTGGCTGACTGCCGTGGGCGACTGGCCGAGCTGGAGGAGGCCGGTGATCTGTTGCGTTGCCAGGTGCAGGGCTGGAAGCAACCGGCGTGGTGTCGGCCCTGCGTGAAAATCCCGCGCAAAGTGACGGCCAGCGCCTTGTTGTCGCCGTTCGACTCGTTGGTCTGGGAGCGCAGCCGTACCGAGCGGCTATTCGATTTCCGCTATCGATTGGAGATATACACCCCAGCCGACAAGCGGGTGTATGGCTACTATGTCTTGCCGTTCCTGCACAACGAACGCATCGCAGCGCGGGTGGATCTGCGGGCGGAACGAGCCTCGGGGCGACTGGCGGTGCATGCTGTGCATGAGGAGGCGCCGGGGCTGGACGAGGAGGGGATACAGGCGTTGGCGATCAACCTGCGGCGCATGGCCGACTGGTTGGGGTTGGAGCGGGTCCAGCTCAATTGCCAGCGGGTGGGTGGGGTTCGGTTGGCGGTGGCGTTGGCCCAGTCAAGTGGTGACTGACCCGACGCTATCGCGAGCAAGCTCGCTCCCACATTGACTGCGTCGTTCACAAATATTGTGTTCATCAGAGATCAAATGTGGGAGCGAGCTTGCTCGCGATAGCAGTCCAACAGCCGACGAATGCCTTACTGACTCACCGCCGAACCTGCTTCAACGTCTCGGCAATCAAGAACGCCAATTCCAGCGACTGATCGGCGTTCATCCGCGGGTCGCAGTGGGTGTGGTAGCGGTCCGACAGCCCATCTTCGGTAATCGGCCGTGCACCGCCGATGCATTCGGTGACGTTTTGCCCGGTCATTTCGATGTGAATCCCGCCGGCATATGTGCCTTCGGCGGCGTGGACCTGGAAGAACTGCTTCACTTCGCCGAGGATCTGCGCGAAGTCCCGGGTCTTGTAGCCGCTGCTGGCCTTGATGGTGTTGCCGTGCATGGGGTCGGAGCTCCACAGCACCTGCTTGCCTTCGCGCTGCACGGCGCGCAACAGCGGCGGCAGGTGCTCGCCGACCTTGTTCGCGCCCATCCGCGCGATCAGGTTCAACCGGCCCGGGTCGTTGTCCGGGTTGAGCACGTCGATCAGGCGGATCAGGTCGTCAGGGTCCATGGTCGGCCCCACCTTGACCCCGATCGGGTTGTTCACCCCGCGCAGGAATTCGACGTGGGCACCGTCCAACTGACGGGTGCGGTCGCCGATCCACAGCATGTGGGCCGAGCAGTCGTAGTAGTCGTTGGTCAGGCTGTCACGGCGCACGAAGGCTTCTTCGTAATTGAGCAGTAGCGCTTCGTGGGCGGTGAAGAAGCTGGTTTCGCGCAGTTGCGGCGAGCTGTCCATGCCGCAGGCGCGCATGAAGGCCAGGGTTTCGTCGATGCGGCCGGCCAGGTGGCTGTACTTTTCCGCCAGGGCCGAATTGGCGATGAAATCCAGGTTCCACTTGTGCACCTGGTGCAGATCGGCGAACCCGCCCTGGGCGAAGGCACGCAGCAGGTTCAAAGTAGCGGTGGACTGGTGGTAGGACTGCAACAGCCGCTCGGGGTCCGGCACGCGGCTCTTTTCGTCGAAACCGATGCCGTTGACGATGTCGCCCCGGTAGGCCGGTAGGGTCACGCCATCAATGGTTTCATCGTTGGCCGAGCGCGGCTTGGCGAACTGCCCCGCCATGCGTCCGACCTTGACCACCGGGCAACCGGCGGCAAAGGTCATGACGATCGCCATTTGCAGCAACACCTTGAAGGTGTCGCGGATCTTCGCTGCCGAGAACTCGGCAAAGCTTTCGGCGCAGTCGCCGCCCTGCAGCAGGAATGCCCGGCCCTGGGTCACCTCGGCGAACTGACGGCGCAACTCCCGGGCTTCGCCGGCAAACACCAGTGGCGGATAACTGGCCAGGGTCTGCTCCACCCGCAGCAGGTGCGCCGCGTCAGGGTAGCGGGGTTGTTGCTGGATCGGCAGGGCGCGCCAGCTGTCAGGGCTCCAGGGTTGGCTCATCATGATCTCTAGGTGGTTTACGCTCGGACCGCCATGTTATCAGCAAATTGTGCGTGACCTGTTTGCGTCGCTTCGCGGACAATTGCTCCTTTGCCCAGTTTGCGCACAGGTTCAGCGCGTTGCCGCAGCCGTTTGGCGGCCATCAGGAGATGAAATGACAGAGGAACGCGTCGAGCATCTGCTCGCCGAGGTGCATGACGAGTTCGGCATGATCCGAGTACTCGAAGTGGCCGACTACCGGTTTCTTGAATTCGGCGATGCCATCGAGCAGAGCTGCGTGTTCACGGCTGATCCGAGCTGGCTCGAGTATGACTACACCCGTGCCATGCTGATCGGTGCGTTGTGCCACGAGCAGCCGGAGAGTGCGCTGTTCCTGGGCTTGGGGGCCGGGACATTGACTCAGGCCTGTCTCAAGTTTCTGCCGCTGGAAGACGTCGAGGCCATCGAACTGCGCCCGGATGTACCGCGCCTGGCCATCGAATACCTGGGGCTGGACGACGATCCTCGGCTGTACATCCGTGTCGGTGATGCCCTGGATCTACTTGAAACCGCCGAACCTGCGGACCTGATATTCGTCGACCTTTATACCGATGTCGGCCCAGGCGTCGGGCACCTGGCCTGGGGTTTCCTGGAAAACTGTCAAAAACGGCTCAACCCGGGCGGTTGGCTGGTGATCAACCAATGGGCCACCGACGACGGCAAACCGTTGGGCGCGGCGCTGTTGCGTGGCCTGTACCATCGCCATTATTGGGAGCTGCCGGTGAAGGAGGGCAATGTGATCCTGATCGTGCCGGCGGACCTGGATCAGGAACTGGACATGCAGGGACTGGTCGCCAGGGCCGAAGGGCTGGCACCGCGATTGGGTTATTCGTTGCAGTCGTTGATCAAGGCGATCCGTCCGGCGACTTGAAACACGTCCAGGGTGAGACAACCCCACTGTGGAGCCAAGCTTGCTCGCGATGAACTCAACTCAGTACTTGCGGGAATCGCAGTGTCTGCATCGCGAGCAAGCTTGGCTCCCACAGGTAAAGATGAACCGTTTTAGCATCCCGCCCCCGCAGCGCCGGGCCTTTGCGAAACAGACCATTTTGCAGTGATACACAAAGCCAGTGGCAGAGAGCCACGTACTGGTGCTTTGCGATAAAAAAAGCTCCCTTTTTGGGCGAATTCCGGTATAGTGCGCGCCGGCCTTTAGCCGGGCCGCGTCAAGGTAGCGCAATTCCCCGAAGCCAGCTTCGGTTGCATGTCCGCACAACGGATGCTTCCACGACGTTCTTTTTCATTCATTCGTTTTCGCAAATCCCCGCCGACAAAGCAGCCAGGGCGACTCTTGAGTCTCAACACGGCACGCGCAGCTTTGGAGCATGGGTCTTTGCGGATGCACTTAGAGGCAGACCCATGACCCAGGAAACCGGCGGCTTCGCCGCTTTTAATCTTAATCCGAACATTCTTGCAGCCGTCACAGCGACCGGCTACGAAGAACCTTCGGCTATTCAGCAGCAATCGATCCCGATCATCATGGCCGGCCACGACATGATTGGCCAGGCGCAAACCGGTACGGGTAAAACCGCTGCGTTCGCTCTGCCGATCCTGCATCGCATCGATCCTGCCAAGCGCGAGCCGCAAGCCCTGATCCTGGCGCCAACCCGCGAGTTGGCGCTGCAAGTAGCAACCGCTTTCGAAACCTACGCCAAGCAAATGCCCGGCGTTACCGTTGTGGCCGTCTACGGTGGTGCCCCGATGGGCCCACAACTGAAAGCCATCCGTAATGGCGCCCAGATCGTGGTCGCCACTCCGGGCCGTCTGTGCGACCACCTGCGTCGTGACGAAAAAGTATTGGCTACCGTGAACCACCTGGTTCTCGACGAAGCCGACGAAATGCTCAAGCTGGGTTTCATGGATGACCTGGAAGTCATCTTCAAGGCCCTGCCAGCGACCCGTCAGACTGTATTGTTCTCGGCCACCCTGCCGCAGTCGATCCGTGCCATTGCCGAGCGCCACCTGCGCGATCCGCAACACGTGAAGATCCAGACCAAGACCCAGACCGTTACCGCGATCGAGCAGGCTCACCTGCTGGTTCACGCTGACCAGAAGACCTCGGCTGTATTGAGCCTGCTGGAAGTCGAGGATTTCGACGCCCTGATCATGTTCGTACGCACCAAGCAAGCGACCCTGGACCTGGCCAGCGCCCTGGAAGCCAAGGGCTACAAAGCCGCTGCGCTGAACGGTGACATTGCCCAGAACCAGCGTGAGCGCGTGATCGAATCCCTCAAGGATGGCCGTCTGGACATCGTTGTGGCTACCGACGTCGCTGCCCGTGGCCTGGACGTTCCGCGCATCACCCACGTGTTCAACGTGGACATGCCGTACGATCCGGAATCCTACGTTCACCGTATCGGCCGTACCGGCCGTGCCGGTCGCGAAGGTCGTGCACTGCTGCTGGTCACCCCGCGTGAGCGCCGCATGCTGCAAGTGATCGAGCGTGTGACTGGTCAAAAGGTTGCCGAAGTTCGCCTGCCGGATGCCCAGGCCGTTCTCGATGCGCGCATCAAGAAACTGACCAACAGCCTGTCGCCGCTGGTGGCTGACGCCGAATCGACTCACGGTGATCTGTTGGATCGCCTGACCGCCGACATCGGTTGCACCCCGCGTGCCCTGGCCGCTGCACTGTTGCGCAAGGCCACCAACGGCCAGGCGCTGACCCTGGCGGCGATTGAGAAGGAACGTCCTCTGGTGCCGAACAGCGCGCCGCGTGGCGACCGTCCTGAGCGTACCGGTGATCGTCCGGACCGTGGTGATCGTGAGCGTCGTGCGCCGATCCCGCTGGCCGAAGGCCGTGCTCGCTGCCGTACCGCGCTGGGCGCTCGTGATGGCATCGCTGCCAAGAACCTGCTGGGGGCCATCCTCAACGAAGGCGGTCTGGCGCGTGAAGCCATCGGTCGTATCCAGGTGCGTGACAGCTTCAGCCTGGTGGAACTGCCGGAAGATGGTCTGGAGCGTCTGCTGACCAAACTGAAGGACACTCGCGTGGCCGGCAAGCAGCTCAAGCTGCGTCGTTATCGCGAAGATTGATCGGCTTGCGGGCTGATTGATCGAACATAAAAAATCCCCGACTGGTTCGGGGATTTTTTATGCCTGTCGTTTGATGTTTTTTCAGGGAGAGCGGGGGGAGTCCAATCGCGAGCAGGCTCGCTCCCACAGGGGTTCAGGTCCAATGTGGGAGCGAGCCTGCTCGCGATTGAGGACGACTCGGTCCATCAGTCAAACCGATAGATGTCCATCCCCAGCGTCCCCATCGTGAACCCTGTATGGGCAACGCTGAATTTCCCACCCGCCCCCCGGGCGAAATACAGCGGCAACAAATGCTCGTCACTGGGGTGGCTGCGCACAGCGTTCGGCGCCTGGTGCCGGTAGTCATGCAGCGCGGCCTCATCGTCGTCGGCCAGCTTCTCAACCATCCAATCGCGAAAGGCTTTCGCCCAGGGCTCGATGTTTGCGGGGCTGGCGTGCCAGTCCAGATCGCGCAAGTTATGAGTGATGCTGCCGGAGCCGATCAGCAGGACACCCTGCTGGCGCAGGCTCGCCAGGGCATGGCCAACCTGCGTCTGCAATGTCGGCCCCTGGCGACTGGGCAAGGAAACCTGCACCACCGGGATGTCGGCTTCGGGGTACATCAAGGACAGTGGCACCCAGACGCCATGATCGGACGGTCGTTGAGGGTCGAGGCGGGCCGGTAGATGTGCGGTATTAAGCAGGTCTGCCACTTGCGCCGCCAGTTGCGGATTGCCTGGCGCGGGATACTGCACCTCGTACAGTGCCGGTGGGAAGCCGCCGAAGTCGTGCCAGGTGGACGGTTGCGGGTTCGCGCTGACCAACAGTTCACTGCTTTCCCAGTGGGCGGACACGATGACGATGGCGGTGGGGCGGGGCAGTTGAGCGGCCAGGCGAGCCAGTGCCGGGCCGCTGTCGCCGGGTTCCAGGGCCAGCATGGGTGAACCATGGGAGATAAACAGGCTAGGCAGCATGAACGGACTCCTGAGCGTTAAGATGTGGTCATCTTCCATCAGGGCAATGATCTAAATCTAATATAAGTTTTAACCCGTTTTGATCGAATTTTTGGAGTGAATCATGGAGCCTGAGTTCTGGCACAAGCGCTGGTCATCGAACCAGATTGGCTTTCACTTGCCGCAGGTGAACCCCTACCTGCAACGTTTCTGGCCATCATTGGGGTTGGAGCGGGGCAGTCGAGTATTGGTGCCCTTGTGCGGGAAAAGTCTGGATTTGTTGTGGCTCGCCCATCAGGGATATTCGGTGCTGGGCGTGGAACTGTCGGAAAAAGCCACGGCTGATTTTTTCCTTGAGCACCAGCTTGAGCCGAGCGTGAGTGAAGAAGGTGCGTTCAAGGTGTTTCGGGCCGGGGATATCGAAATCCGCTGCGGTGATTTCTTTGCCTTGGGTGCTGCGGACGTGGCCGATTGCGCGGCGTTGTACGACCGCGCTGCATTGATCGCCTTGCCTGTGACGATGCGAGAGCGGTATGTGGCCCATTTGCAGAAGATCTTGCCCGCGTGCGTTGGGCTGTTGATTACCCTGGATTACAACCAGGATGAAATGCCCGGGCCACCTTTCTCCGTAGGAAATGATGAGGTGCTACGGCTGCTGGGTAATGCCTGGCGGCTGGAGGTATTGCAGGAACAGGATGTGCTGGGAGAAAGCTGGAAGTTCTTGCAGGCTGGGGTGACGAGGCTGGATGAGCGGGTGTATCGGGTTTCCAAAGGTTGAAGCGTTGTTTGTACTGGCACCATCGCGAGCAAGTCGTTCCCACAGTTGATCGGCTGTGAACAATGAACCCGTGTCCACCGAAGATTCCTGTGGGAGCGAGCTTGCTCGCGATGGCGTCAGGCCTGGCGCACCTAAACCAGCAGACAAAAAAGCCCGCATTTCTGCGGGCTTCTCTTGATGCTAGAACCTGTCAGCCGCGACGACGCAGGGCGTCGATGCGCTCTTCCAGTGGCGGGTGGCTCATGAACATGCGAGCCAGGCCCTGCTTGACGCCGCCGTTGATGCCAAAGGCGTTCAGGGTGTCGGGCATGTGAACTGGCAGGCCTTGCTCGGCACGCAGGCGTTGCAGGGCGCCGATCATGGCGCTGGTGCCAGCCAGGCGTGCGCCGGCGTCGTCAGCCCGGAACTCGCGCTTGCGCGAGAACCACATGACGATGGCGCTGGCGAGGATGCCCAGTACCAGCTCGGCAAAGATGGTCGCCACGTAGTAGGCGATCCCCTGGCCTTCTTCATTCTTGAAGATCACCTTGTCGACGAAGTTGCCGATGATGCGGGCAAAGAACATTACGAAGGTGTTCACCACGCCCTGGATCAATGCCAGGGTCACCATGTCGCCGTTGGCGACGTGGCCGATCTCGTGGGCCAGCACGGCCTTGACTTCATCGGGTGAAAACCGCTCGAGCAGACCCTGGCTGACTGCGACCAGTGCGTCGTTCTTGTTCCAGCCGGTGGCGAAGGCGTTGGCCTCGTAGGCCGGGAAAATCCCGACTTCCGGCATTTTGATACCGGCTTCGCGAGACAACTGTTCGACGGTCTGCAGCAGCCATTGTTCATGGCGAGTGCGCGGCTGGCTGATGATCTGGGTGCTGGTGCTCATCTTCGCCATCCACTTGGAGATGAACAGCGAGAACAGGGAACCGGCGAAACCGAACACCGCACAGAAGATCAGCAGCTGATTGAGGTTGAGGTCAACCCCGTTGGCCGCCATGAACCCGTTGAAGCCAAAAAGGCTCAGGGTGATGCTGGCAATCAGCACGACCGCCAGGTTAGTGGCCAAAAACAGCAGGATGCGCATCATGGTGGTGGAAATCTCCTCATGCTAAAAATGTAGCGTTATGCGGGGTATATAAGGTGCTGCCGCAGGCTATTCAACTCGTCGACTATTTCAAACTGTGTCCTACAGGCGTCCTAAATGATTGAAAGACTTTTCTGAAAGTGACCGTGGAAAAGAAATATGGCGCCTATCCCCCGTGAACGTTGAGCCCGGATGCCCGGCGGCTGCTCAGCCCCTAGTGTAGAAGGCTTGCCAAAAGCGGCGCAGCGGATATGTTGCTGAATCAAACAGCGTGCGAGGCGAGGACTTCTCGCACGCTGCCCGGCTTATTGGCGATAGGATTTGAGGAAGTTGCCGATCCGGCCGATGGCCTGGTCCAGGTCATCGACCCGCGGCAGGGTCACGACGCGGAAGTGATCCGGCCACGGCCAGTTGAACGCGGTGCCTTGGACCACCAGCAGCTTCTCGGACAGCAGCAGGTCGAGTACGAATTTTTCATCGTTATGGATCGGGCAGATCTTCGGGTCGATCCGCGGGAAGGCATACAGCGCGCCCATCGGCTTGACGCAACTGACACCGGGAATGTCGTTGAGCAGTTCCCAGGTGCGATTACGTTGTTCCAGCAGGCGGCCCTGGGGCAGGACCAGGTCATTGATGCTTTGGTAGCCGCCCAGCGCCGTCTGGATCGCGTGCTGGCTCGGGACGTTGGCACACAGGCGCATGTTGGCCAGCATGTCGATGCCTTCGATATAGCTCTGGGCGTGATGCTTGGGGCCGGTAATGACGATCCAGCCTGAGCGGAACCCCGCTACCCGATAGGATTTGGACAGACCGTTGAAGGTCAGGCACAGCAGGTCCGGCGCCAGGGATGCGGTGCAGATGTGCACGGCATCGTCGTAGAGGATCTTGTCGTAGATCTCGTCGGAAAACACCACCAGGTTGTGCTGACGGGCCAATTCCAACATGCCCAGCAGCACTTCCCTGGAGTAGACCGCGCCGGTCGGGTTGTTCGGGTTGATGATCACCAGCGCCTTGGTATTGGGCGTGATCTTGGCCTTGATGTCCGCCAGGTCAGGAAACCAGTTGGCTTGTTCATCGCACAGGTAATGCACCGGGTTGCCGCCGGACAGGCTTACGGCGGCGGTCCACAATGGATAGTCCGGCGCCGGCACCAGCACTTCATCGCCGTTGTTGAGCAGGGCCTGCATCGACATCACGATCAGCTCGGACACGCCGTTACCCAGGTAGATGTCCTCGATGCCGACGCCTTCGACCTGCTTCTGCTGGTAGTACTGCATCACGGCCTTGCGGGCGCTGAACAGACCCTTGGAGTCGCTGTAGCCCTGGGCGGTCGGCAGGTTGCGGATGACGTCCTGGAGAATTTCATCGGGCGCTTCGAAACCAAAGGGTGCCGGGTTGCCGATGTTCAGCTTGAGGATGCGATGGCCTTCCTCTTCCAGGCGTTTGGCGTGCTTGAGCACCGGGCCGCGAATGTCGTAGCAGACGTTGGCGAGCTTGTTCGATTTGCTGACCTGCATGGCGATGTGTTCCCGAAAATGAACGATCCAGGCGGCGTATGAACTACCGTACTGGGGATCCTGCGTCTGTGCCCAGGCCTGACGCGGTACATGCGTCACAATCCGTTTGAATGCGCATGACGTGACTGCCAGACTGGCGCCTGACGAGGCGCAATCATACGTGCCGCCCGATCTGCGGAAAAGCGTCGGATCGGGCTTTTTCAATTGCCGAGGTAGGACGATGGAAAAGTTGCAGAAAACCCTTGAAGAATGGCGGGACATGCTCGACCCGGAGCAGTACAACGTCTGTCGGTTGAAGGGCACTGAGCGGCCATTTTCCGGTAAATACAACGCGACCAAGACCGACGGTGTATACCACTGCATCTGCTGCAACGAGCCGCTGTTCGATTCGCAGACCAAATTCGATTCCGGCTGTGGCTGGCCGAGTTTCTACGCGCCGATCGAAGGCAGAGCGGTGGTGGAAGTGCGCGATGTCAGCCACGGCATGATCCGCACTGAAGTGGTCTGCGCAAAATGCGATGCTCACTTGGGCCATGTCTTCCCAGACGGCCCGCCGCCTACTGGGCTGCGTTACTGCATCAACTCGGTATGCCTGGACCTCGTGCCCCGCGATTGAGCCCTGTGGCGAGGGGCAAATCCCCTCGCCACAGGTTTGTGTTGGTCGGCAGATCAACGGGGCCAACGCTGTCGCTTCAAACAATTAAATTGCACACAATTGAATCGTTCGCTATCTTCGGCGTCCATCCCATGACTGCCGAGCCTTGCCATGAGCGACAACCTGCTGAGCATCCCGTGCACCACCATCACCGGTGAGCAAAAGACCCTCGCCGATTTCGCCGGCAAGGCTGTACTTGTCGTCAATACCGCCAGCCAGTGCGGGTTCACCCCTCAATACAAGGGCCTGGAGGCGCTGTGGCAGACCTACAAGGACCAGGGACTGGTCGTGCTGGGCTTTCCCTGCAATCAGTTCGGCAAGCAGGAGCCGGGCAACGAAGGGGCGATATCCGAGTTCTGTGAACTGAACTTCGGCGTGAGTTTCCCGCTGTTCAAGAAAATCGAGGTCAACGGGGCCAATGCCCATCCCCTGTTTGTCCAGTTGAAGCGCCGGGCGCCGGGCGTGCTGGGCTCCAAAGGGATCAAGTGGAATTTCACCAAGTTCCTGATTGGCAAGGACGGCCAGGTGGTCAAGCGTTTTGCCCCAACCACCAAGCCTCAGGAACTGACTGGCGAGATCGAAGCGCTGCTCAAATGAATGAGATGTCAGTCGATTCGCTAAAGCTTGACAGCCAATTGTGCTTCAAGCTGTACGCCGCGTCCCGGGCGGTGATCCGTGGCTACAAGCCGATGTTGGATCAGCTCGGCCTGACTTATCCGCAATACCTGGCGATGCTGGTGCTGTGGGAGTGGCAGGAGACCGCGCCGGAACAACCAACGGTCAAGGCCCTGGGCGAGCGGTTGTCGCTGGATTCTGGCACGTTGACGCCGCTGCTCAAGCGCCTGGAACAACTGGACCTGGTGCAGCGCCAGCGTTCGGCCCGCGACGAGCGGGAGGTGCACTTGAGCCTGACGGATGCGGGGCGGGCCTTGCGTGAGCAGGTTGGCCCGCTCAAGGCTCGTCTGTTGTGCGACAGCGGGATCGATCTGGACCGCCTGGGGAGTTTGCGCGACGGTCTCGATCATCTGTTGGGGCAGATCAAAGCGCTGACGTTGTAGGTACCCACTGGTCCAGCAATGCTGCCAGTTCTTCGCGACGGAACGGCTTGGACAAATAGTCATTCATGCCGGCCACCCGGCAGCGCTCGCGTTCTTCCGGCATTGCGTTGGCCGTCAGTGCGACAATCGGCAAGTCCGACCAGCGCCCGCTGCGGCGGATCTGCCGGCTGGCTTCGTACCCGTCCATCACTGGCATGTTGCAGTCCATCAATACCAGGTCGAAAACCCGCTGCTCCAACTGATCCAGGGCTTCGACACCGTGGGAAGCGACGCTGACTTCGCAGCCCAGTTTCACCAACATGCCCTTGGCCACCAGTTGGTTGACCGGATTGTCCTCCACCAGCAATACCCGCCCGCGCTTGGACGGTGCCAGGGTTTCGATCTGTGCGTCATTGATGCTGGTCGTCTCGCTCTGCAGGGCACGGCGCAAAATCTGATGCAGTGCATGGCGCGCCAGTGGCCGGGCCTGTTGGATCAGGGGCGCGAGGGCGGCGGCTTCTTCGCTGGGCATGAAACTGCCGTAAGCGGTCACCAGCAGGATCGGGGCGTCGAAGGTTGGCCGCAGGTGGAACAGGCATTCCGGGCAATCGGTGATCAACACATCAGGCTTGAGGCCCAGCAGGCTGTCATCCACGGAGCGTCTTGAATAGTCCAACCCCCAGTCTGGCAGCAACATGTTCAGCAACTCGGCCAGGCCGCTGCTGCCGGCAGTAATAGCCACGACGTTGCCGCGCAGGGGTTCGAGCGCTACTGCGGGGGTATGGCACGGCAGGGGCAGGTCGGCGCAGAACTGGCTGCCGAAACCGGCTTCGGAGCTGATGGTCAGCCGGCCCTGCATGACTTCGCAAAGGTTGTAGGTCAGCGCCAGGCCTAGCCCGGTGCCACCAAACTGGCGAGTAATACCGGCGCCGGCTTGGGTGAACGGCTGCAAGATTCTCGCTTGAGCCTCCTGGGGGATACCGATGCCTGTGTCACAGACCTCGATACGCACGCCGCCTTCGTAATGGCTCAGTTTCACATCGACCCGGCCGAAGCGCGTGAACTTGAGGGCATTGGACAGCAGGTTGCTGACGATCTGGCGTACTCGGGTCGGGTCGCCCAGTACCTGCGCCGGGAACCGCGGATCGATCAGGCAGGCCAGTTCGACGCTGGGTGCGGCGTTCTGGGAAAGCAGGTTGGCGGTATCCTCGACCAGCGAGCCGAGGTCGAACGGGATGCGTTCGAGTTCCAGTTGACCGGCATCGAATTTCGACAGGTCGAGAATGTCGTTAAGCAGCTCGACCAAGACTTTGCCCGAGTCATGGGCAATCGATAGCTGCTGCTGTTGTTCGGCTGTCAGGGGCCCATCCAGGGACAGTGCGATCATCCCCAGCAAACCGTTGAGCGGCGTACGGATCTCATGGCTCATGTTGGCCAGGAACGCAGAGCGGGCTTCGGCCATGTCCAGGGCCGTGCGCCGCGCCACTTCCAGTTCTTCGTTGGAATGGCTGAGGCGAGCATTGATCGCCTTGAGTTCAGCGGTGCGTGACGAGACGATGTTTTCCAGTTGCGCCAGGTATTCGGTGAGGCGATTTTCGGCCGTGCGCCGCTGCTGGATTTCAGTGGAGATATTTTCGAACTGCTGGTTGGCGACCGACACCAGTACACCGATTTCATCGGACTGGTGGCCGGAAGGGCATTCCAGGCGATTCTGTTCGCTGCTGCTCGGATCGCGGCTGCTCAGCTCGCGGATGACCCGCACCAAGGGCTTGGTCAGCATCACGTAGAACAGTGCCAACAGGATACCGGTCAGGATCAGGCTACGGGCAAAACCGTTGAGCAACGTGACCTCGGCGCGCCGCAGGAAGCGGCTGCCGAACGCGTAGGTATCGACATCCAGGCGCAGCACGCCGAGGGATTCGCCGGGCAGGTGGTCCAGGTAAAGTCGATCTTCGAACTGACGCTGGGCGCCAAACAGGAAGTCGCTGATGAATCGGTAACTGCTTTGGAGTTCGGGCCGCTTGACGCTGGCCAGCACGGTATTGTTGTTGTCGATCAGCTCGGCACCAATGATGGCCGGCGAACGCAACAGGCCCATGGACAGTTCCTGGGCAAGTTCGGCGTCGATGTTGTAGGCAATGCGCGAGGCCGGGTTGTGGCTGATTTCCAACAACGAGAGGATTTCACGGTTGATCGAAGCGTCTTCGCTGGCATAATCGATGCCGATCTGCATCAGGCTGAGCAAGGTGCCCAGCACGAAACCCACCAGGACGGTCAGGCGGGCCTGCTTGTAGGACAGCCGTTGGGTGAATCTGATGTCCATTGAGTGATGAACCACTTACGTTTCCCTTCGCCGGTCAAGCATAGCTGATCATCTCTGAATACCGGTGCAACCGGTTTGTGTCGTGTGGGGTAGACCCGCCATTGGATACGGCGTTTCGTTGCTGTAGCGCCATCATTACTGTGAACCTGCCCGAGGAGAAGACGTGGACTCGCGATTGAATGCTTTTCTTGAGCGTGCCGATGCGGTGCTGGCCCGGATCGAGCCTCTGTTGCCGGCTCTGCGGCCGGACATCGATTGGACCCAGACCCTGGCCGCCCGCTGGCAACGTGACGGGCGCAGCGGTTATTTGCTGCCGCTGCAGGTCAGCCTCGACATGCGCCTGTCGGACCTGATTGGCGTGGACCGCCAGGTCGAACAATTGGAGCGTAATACCCGCCAGTTCATCGACGGCATGCCCGCCAACCATGCGCTGCTCTGGGGTTCGCGTGGCACCGGCAAGTCGTCCCTGGTGCGGGCCTTGCTGGCCGAACATGCCCGGCATGGCCTGCGGCTGATCGAGATCGAGCGCGATCACCTGGCGGATCTGCCCCGGGTGGTCGAGCAGGTCGCGAAACTGCCGCAACGCTTCGTGGTGTTCTGCGATGACTTGTCGTTCGAGTCCGGTGAAGGTGATTACCGCGTGCTCAAAAGCGTGTTGGACGGTTCCCTCGAACAGGCGCCGGACAACGTGCTGTTGTATGCCACCTCCAACCGCCGCCATCTGGTCCCGGAAAAGGAAAGCGACAACGAGAACTGGAAACGGGTGGACGGCGAGCTTCATCCCAGCGAAGCGGTGGAGGACAAGATTGCCTTGTCCGACCGCTTCGGCTTGTGGCTGTCGTTCTATCCGTTTACCCAGGAGCATTTCCTCAACGTGGTGGAGCACTGGATTGGTGAGCTGGCGGCCAAGGCTGGCCTGGCCTGGCAGCGCGACGAGGCGCTGGACATCCAGGCGGTGCGCTGGGCCACCGGACGGGGCAACCGCAACGGGCGTTGCGCTTATCAGTTTGCCCGTTATTGGGTAGGCCTGAAACTGTTGGAGGAAAAGGCATGATCGATTTGAAGAGTACCGGCGAAGGCCTCGATGGCTACGGTTTGTTATCGGCACAGCTTGAGTCCTTGCTGGCCGATGAGCGTGATTTCATTGCCAATGCCGCGCAGTTCTCGGCCTTCCTGTTCAGTCAGCTGGATGATCTGAATTGGGCCGGTTTCTACCTCAATCGCAACGAAGAACTGGTGCTGGGGCCGTTTCAGGGCCAGATCGCCTGTGTGCGGATTCCTTTCGGTCGTGGTGTCTGCGGCACCGCTGCGCAGACCCGCCAGACCCAGCGCGTCGAAGATGTGCATGCCTTCGCAGGCCATATTGCCTGCGACAGCGCGTCGAACAGCGAGTTGGTGGTGCCGCTGGTCAAGGACGGGCGCCTGATCGGCGTGCTTGACCTGGACAGCCCGAAACTGGCGCGCTTCACCGAGCATGATCAGGCCGGCATTGAACAGTTGGCCGCGATTTTCCTGCGCCTGAGCGATTGCTGATCATGCCTTCAGTCCCGCTTTGACCAGCAGGCTGTCCGGGTCGACGTCGTCGATCTGGTGCGGGTCGAGGAACTGGCTGGCGTAATCGAGATAGACCTGCGCTTGGATGAACAACCCGAACAGCTCGGGATCGATGTGGGCGTCACGGCACATGGTGGCCATGATGCCCAGGGCTTCGCTGAGTTTCTTCGCTTTCTTGTAGGGACGGTCGGCCGCCGTCAGCGCTTCGAAAATATCTGCAATCGCCATCATGCGTGCCGGCAGGCTCATCTCCTCGCGTTTGAGGCGCTTGGGGTAGCCGCTGCCATCCATCTTCTCGTGATGACCGCCGGCGATCTCCGCCACATTCTCCAGATGGCTGGGGAAGGGCAACTGGCTGAGCATCAGGATGGTTTGCACCATGTGATGATTGATGACATAGCGCTCCTCGCGGGTCAGCGTGCCTCGCTTGATGCTGAGGTTATAGAGTTCGCCCCGGTTGTATTTCCACAGCGGCACGTCGAGTTGGAAGCCCCAGGGGTTGTCCGCCGGAATCAGTTCGGCTTCGTGGCGCTCCAGCAGATGCTCGGGTTTGTCCGCCAACAACATTTCGGTGACCGGCAGGGTGGGCCTGGGCGTGCGCGCCTGGCGCCGGTTTTCCTCCCAGGACACCCCCAGGCGATCATCGAGGGTTCGGGTCCATGGGCGACGGGCGATGTGTTGCAAGCGCTGCAGGTCGGCGTCGGCCATGGTTTCGGAGCCCAGATTGCAGCGGGCGACAAAAGCAAAGTCGTCATCCAGGCTAGCCAGTGCCGCGTCGCGCCGCTGGGCCAAGACTGACGGCTCGCCACCCGTCGCGGTGGCCTGCCAGTACTCGACCCAGGTGTCGCGCTTGAGCACCTCGAAACGGGTGCGGATCTCGTGGATCCGGTCGTTCAGGGTTTCCAGTTTGGTGGCTTTATCCACGACATATTCGGGCGTGGTGACCTTGCCACAATCGTGCAACCAGGCGGCGATGTGCAGCGCTTCCCATTCATCCTCCGTCGGCCGGTAGGCTTGGAACGCTGGCGCCTGGCTGGCAGCGGCGGCCTGGGCGAGCATCAGCGTCAAGGCTGGCACCCGCTGGCAATGGCCTCCGGTGTAGGGGCTCTTGGCATCGATCGCGCCGGCCAGCAATTGGATGAATGAATCGAGCAATTGCTTTTGCCTGGCTTGCAGGCGCTGGCCTTCAATGCTCACGGTGGCGGCACCGGACACGGCCTGCAGGAAGGCGATGCGGTCCGGTTGCAGCTTTTCCAGATCGGCTTCGGTGCCGCTGTCGGTAATCAGTAGTACCAATACGCCGACGGTTTCCTGATGACGATTGCGCAGGCGGATACCGATCAGGTGAACTCGCGGAGAATCCAGGGCCAGCAGGACACTGCGCAGGTCGCCGGCCTGCTCGAAGCCCAGGGAGGTCACGAGGTTTTCTGAAACGGTCAGTTGCTGGAGCCAGGGCGGACTGTCGTCAGCGTCAAGCGCATAACTTTTCAGCTCGAAGGCCTGGAGGTCGCGAGGCGTTCCATCGATCACCAGCCCGTACGGCTTGACCCGATCTTCGTCGTTTTCCCGCAGGTAGATCAAGCCGGCCTGGGCCTGGCCGATTTTTACAGTCTCGAACAGCACTCGCTCCAGCAAGGGGGCAAAGCGGGTTTCGGCGCGCAGGCTTGCAGTGATTTCAAAGAAACTCGCCAAGGTGTCTTTCATTCGAGCCATCGAGAGGCTCAACTGATCGACCTCCAGCACGGGGGAGCGACGCGACACCGGGTAGTTGAAATCAAAGCTGCGAATGGCATCGGCCTCCTGCACCAGCTCGCGCAGGGGTTTGACCAGGATCCTTGAGGTCAGCCAACCCAGGGGCAGGCACAGCAGCAAGGTGGTGAGGGTAACGAGCGCGCCTTGCCAGCGCATGCGATAGGCATCGGCCAGCAACTCATCTTCAGGAACCAGCAGTGCCAACTCCAGGCCCTGCGGCCCACCCTCCTGCATGTGGCTGCGAGAAACGATCCACTGGCGCCCGGCGGCCGTCAGGCGTGGGGTATCTGCGTTGTTGTCGAGCGCGGCGGCGATCGCCGGGCTGAGGTCGCGGGCCTTGATCAGGCGTGCCGACTCGCTGTCGGCAATCAGCCGGTCGCTGTCGGGATAGCCCACTGCATTGCCTTGGGGGTCGAGCAATACGATCTCGGTGTCGGCGGTCACTTTGTGTTTGGCCAGGGTCTGGGACAGCGCCGCCAGGGTCAGGTCGGCACCGATGACCGCATGCTCACCGCTGCGCCGGGCCAGGGTGGTACCGATATGACGGGTGGAAAAAAATGCGTAGGGTTCGGTGGTGATCTGGCCTGCGCTGTCCAAAGCACTGCGAAACCAGGCGCGACTGCGCGGATCGTAGGTTTCGTCGGCGATGTCCTGGCGGGCGATGAGCACCAGAGCCTCGTCGTAAAACAACGACTGGGAGATAACCGGGCCTTGGTTGTTCGCTCGTTCCACGGTCCAGACCTGATAGGCCGCATTGGCCGGCGCCTTCAGGATGGCTTTCAGGGCCGCCGTGCGCAGTGGCCGGACCATCAGAAAGTCGCCGTTGCTGTCGCCCAGGTACAGCGACGCCAGGTTCGGGTTGTCCCGCAGCGCCTGGCTGAAAGGGGGGAGCAGGGCCATGCGCCCGGCCATCTGGGGCTTGCGTGTTGCCGGGTAGTCGGCCAGCAGGCCCAGCAGGTGGCGGATCGGTTCGTAGGTGTCGTACAAATCCAGGCGCACATCCTGTTCAATCCGGTTGAACAGCTTTTCACTGCTGGACAGGATGATTTGCGTGGTTTGTTGGTAGTTGAAAATGCCCAGTACCACCCCGGTCAGCAACAGAAGCAGGGTAAACATCATGCTGATGTGGACGTGCAGGGGAAACCGGCGTTTTTCCGGAGGCGGTGCGCTGGGCATTGCAGTCACTCCAAGTGATAGGGGGCGTTCTCAATCAGTTTTCCGGTGCGTTGAGGCAACTGATTGAGAACGCCCCTGATACGCACTGCTGAGCGAACAGCATAGTAAACGCTGGATTATTTTGCCTTGGCGATCTCTGTTTCCAGGGCCCGCTCCAGTTCCGTCATGGCTTGATCGAGGGCCTCGGCGCATTCGCTCGTTCGCTCAGGCGCCTGTGCGTGATGACACGCTTGTTCCAGTGCCTCACAGCGCTGGATCAACGAGCTCGCCTGCACAATTCGGGCGACGCCTTTTATTTTATGCGCCGCTTCGATCAATGCCTGCCGGTTGCCGCTGCGGGCGATGCCAAGCAGTTCTTGGCGGTCCGAACGGTTGCTGCTGAGTAACTCGGCCAGCAGGCGTCGTGTGGAGTGTGGGTCACCGCCGGTCAAGGCCTTTAGGCTCAGTACATTGAAGACACGTGGTCGGTTGATGGGTTTGACCGTCCTCATCCATTGGCTCAGGGCGCTCAGGCTGATCGGTTTGAACAGGCAGTCGTCCATGCCGGCGTCCAGGCAGCGTTGTTTTTCCTCGGGCTGCGCATTGGCGGTAAACCCCAGGATGGTGCAGGGCGGCAGTTGTTGTTCGGACTCTCGTTGCCGAATCGACCTGGCCAGTTGATAACCGCTCATGATGGGCATGTTGCAATCGGCGATCACCAGGTCGAAATGCCCTTCATGCCAGGTCTCGAGCCCTTGTGCGCCATCGAGGGCCACCTGATAGTGATGGCCCAGATATTCCAGCTGTTGTGACATCAACAAACGATTGGCCGGATGATCGTCCACGACCAGGACGTTCAGCGCGGTAGCGGCCGTGTCGATCTGCGGTTCGGCGGGCGCGATAGCCATTGTCGGGGGCAGGACGGTCAGTTGCAGGCCGACCTGGACTTGCGTGCCAGTGCCCGGCTGGCTGCTCATATGCAGGCTGCCGCCCATCATCTGGCACAGGTTGCGACTGATCACCAGCCCCAGCCCGGCACCCTTGCGGGCCATCCGGCCGGTATTGTCGACCTGGGCAAAGGGTTCGAACAGACGTTGCAGGTCCGTCGGGCTGATGCCAATGCCGCTGTCACTGACCTCCAGTTGCATGTGCACGACGTTGTCCTGGGCGGTGCGTGACAGGTGCACCTTGATTTGTACCCGGCCTTGTTCGGTGAATTTGAGGGCGTTGCTGATCAGGTTCGAGAGCACCTGTTTGAATCGCAAGGGGTCAATCAATACGTCCGGGTTGCCTTCGCAAGGGTCAAACTGCAGCGACAGCCCCAGGTTTTTCTGTCGGGCCAAGCCTTCGAAAACTCGTATGACCGATTGCAGCATGGCCCTGAGATTGACTCGCTCGGGCGCCAGGCTCAGATGACCTGATTCGATCCGCGCGATGTCCAGGATATCGCCTATCAGTTCCAGCATGCCGGAGGCCGACTCGTACGCGACTTCTATGGCCGAGCGGTCCAAATGCCCCTTTTCGGCATGTTTCAAGGCCAGTTCCAGCATGCCGATCACGGCGTTCATGGGGGTACGGATTTCATGGCTCATGGTCGCCAGGAACGTGCTTTTGGCCCGGTTCGCGTCATCAGCCTGTTTCTTGGAAGCACGCAGCTCCTCGAAGAGCTGGCGCCGCTCGCTGATGTCGATCCAGCCGCCAATGATGCCTTGCACTTCTGCGGTGGAGTTACGGTAGGGGAGGATCCAGTGATAGATCGTCAGCTTTTTGTCTCCAATGTGCAGCGGCCGGTCCACGATCAGGGCGGTGCCTTCGGCCATGACGCGCTGATAGTCCGCCTGGTACTCCTGCGCTTCGAAAGCATTGCTCATGGACCCGGGCATGACATTCTTGCCGATGACGTCTTCGCGTTTGGCCCCGAACGTTTCCAGGTAGCTGTCGTTGCAGCTTTGCAGGAAGCCGTGGCGATCTCTCACGTAAATGGGGTGAGGGGTGCCGTTGAGCAGCGAGTGCATGAACTCGAGCTGGTCGTTGAGGGCCAGTTCGGCCCGTTGCCGTTGTCTGATCTGGCGCTGCATGTAGGCATTCCATGCCAGAGAAAGCAGCAGCAACAGGCCGACGCCTGCGACGATCTGGAAGAACAGGCGGTTATAGGTGCGCCAGGTGTATTGCGATGCCGAGACGTAGCCGCGCCATCGGTTGTTGATGACGCCCAGCTCGTCGGGGTCGATGCTGGTCAAGGCCTTGTCGAGAATGGAGTTCAGCTCGATGGCATTTTTCCCGGTGGCCAGTGAGAACATGGCCTGCTGAGTGCCGACGGTGCTGCTGATTTGCAAGGTGTCGCGCAGCGAGTGAGACGAGATGAAATAGTTGGCCATGACCAGGGAATGCACGCTGCCGTCGACCTGGCCCTGGGCGAGCATTTCAATGGCATGGGAGGCGTCGATGGTTTCGATTATCTTGAGGCTCGGGTACTGGTTGCGCAGCCATTCGATGACCGGATTGCCCTTGGCGATCGCCAGGCTCCGGGCCCCGAACTGGTCGAGTGTCGCCGGTGTATCGGATTGCCTGCGGGTCAGCAGCACAAACGAGCTGTCGATGTAGGGACGGCTGAATTTAAGTTGTTGCTGGCGTTTGCTGCTCGGCAAAAGTGCAGCGATCATGTCGGCTTCACCATTCAGCACGGCGGCAATCATTTCGCTGTCGTTCTGGCGCCGCTGGATGTCCAGGCGCAAGCCGGTATGCAGCCGGATCAGCTCCAGCAGGTCGGCGCTGATTCCGCGCAAATCACCGTCCGAATCAAAGAACGTGAAGGGGGCCGCCGTTTCGTTCACGGCCACCCGAACCACCGGGTGCCTGGCCAGCCAGCGTTCCTCCCGTTCAGTCAGTTGTATTTTGTGCTCCGTGAGGAACAGGTCGCTGCCCGCGCTCCAGCGCTTGAAGATGGCCGCTTGCTCGGCGACGGAAATCTGGTTCAGCGTGGCGTTGATGATTTCCAACAACCGGGTGTCGTCGCGCCGCACTGCGAAACCGAACCCGTAGGACTCATGTTTCCCGAAACTGGCCATGCGGATATTGCTCAAGTACCCCTTGCTGATCATGTAATGGGTAGAAATGGTATCGCCGAGAAATACATCGGCCTGGCCGAAGGCAACGGCGTTTATGGCGTTCTGGTAAGAGGGATAGGTGGTGATGAGCGCCTGGGGGTAGAGTTTTTCGATTTCCGGTAGCGGCAGGTAGTGATAGACCATGCTCAGCCGCAACCCCTTGAGGTCTTCAGTCAAGGATCGGCTTTCATTTGTCCGGGTGACGAGCACGGGCTGGTCCACTGCATATGGCATCGACAGGACAATGCCGGGGTTGCGGGCTTCGAAACCGTTGGCGGTCCCCAGCAGGTCGATTTGCCCGTTCTGGAGCGCAATGATGGCCGCCTCACGGGAAGCGAATCGCAGGACCTTCATGGGCAGGCCGGTCGCTTGGGCGATGATACCGGCGTAGTCGGCGGTCATGCCCTCATAGTCGCGCCCGCTGGTGGAAAGATCGAAGGGCGGATAGTCCGGCGCAGAGGTGCCTAGAACCAACTCCCGCCGGCTCTGCAGCCAGGCGCGGTGGGCGTCATCCAGCCTGATCTCGCTAGGAGCCGGGGTTGAACGCCCTAGAAGCGTATAGGCTTCGGGCTCATTCGCTGCCGCCGCGAGGCCCCCTGCATATAATCCGGCGCTCAGCAGCAGGAGACATGCCTTTATGCACTTGAGCATCCTGTTCTTTCTCATACCAGCGCGTTGCGCTTCGCCATTTCAATCAGTTCTACCAGGGATTTGACTTTAAGTTTTTGCATCAACCGTTTTTTATAGGTGCTGACGGTTTTATTACTTAGGAACATACCTTTGGCTATTTCTTTGTTGGTACGGCCCTGGGCAAAAAGTTGCAGTACCATCAACTCCCGATCATTGACACTCTTGAACAGATCCAACTCGATACTGCGCGGGTCATCCTGGCGGACCGGGTTCAGCGCTTGGCTGGGGAAATAGTTGTAGCCGGACAATACGGCTTTGATCGCGCTGACAAGCTCACTGAGGTCTTCTTGTTTACAAACGTAACCAGAGGCGCCGGACTGCATGCATCGGATACCGAACAGCGTGGGAGACTGTGCCGTGAGCACCAGCGTTTTGAGCGGTGTGGTCATGGCGTTGAAGCGTGACAGGATTTCCAGCCCGTCAAGCTTGGGAATGCTGATGTCCAGGATCACCAGGTCTGGCATGCATTCGCGCACCATTTGCATCGCGTCGACGCCGTTGTCAGTTTCCCCTACGACCTTATAGCCCTCATGCTCCAGAAGCATGCGAACGGCGAGGCGGATGACCGGATGATCGTCGACAATGAAAACGGAGTTCATGAATAAAGTATCCCTACGAGCTTAAATAAAGCGCGCACCTTAGCCCAGTTAAAGCCAGGGCCGTACGAGGAGAAAGGCATGCCTTCGTAGTTTCAGACGTTTCCTACAAAAAAAGAGGCAGGGTACTACGGTGTGATTGGGTTTTTAGTAGGTGGATGAAATAGGAAGGGGGATTTGATAGCAGTTTATGAAAGGATATTTCCTTCAATGAGTTGTTTATAAAAATAAGTGAGAAGTGGGAAGGGGGATTCAATATTGCTGGCAGGTTTCACGTTTCTTCCTGATGTGAAACTTGCCCGAAAGCCATTGTTGGAGGGGGCACAGAACCTCGGCACGCAGCGCAACTCATGTGGGAGCGAGCCTGCTCGCGATAGTGAGCGGGCGCATCGCGAGCAGGCTCGCTCCCACAAGTTTTTGTGGCTGGCACGAACCCCGGCGCACCGCAGCACCCACACAGCTTATTGCCGGGTGCGGCCCGTCATTTCCTGGGCCATTTCGCTGGCGTAACTGTCGGTCATTCCGGCGATGAAATCGATCATTCGCAGGAATGCACCATGCAACGGGCCGTTGGGGTCGGGCGCGTTGTTGCCCAGCAGATCGAGGATGCGGCGATTCTTGAACGAAGGCGTACGGCCCCCGTGCTGTTCCAGAGCCGCGCCACAAAATCCATTGAGCAAGATTTCCAGCGTCGTGTAGGCGCCGATTTCGTGAAGGGTCTTGCGCTTGTCCTGGAATATTTTCTTGCGGGCCATGTCCTTGGCATTCAGTACGCAGCGTTTGGCCGGGCCATGCATGTGCTCCACCAGGTCGCCTGGCAGCGTGCCGGCCAACAACGCCTCCTGCTGCTCGACGAACGCCCTGGCGGCGGCGTTGGTCAGGTGTTCGATGGCCTTGCCCCGCAGGATCGCCAGCTTTCGCCGTCGGGAATCCAGTGGCCCCAGTTGGCGATAGGTGTCTGGAAGATCGTCTCCCACCAGATCCAGGAGCAGCGACTCTACCTGCGGATACTCCAGCAGATCCATCTCCACGCCGTCCTCCAGGTCGATCAGCGCATAGCAGATGTCATCGGCGGCTTCCATCAGGTACACCAGAGGGTGCCGTGCCCAGCGCTGGTCTTCGATTTGGGGCAGGCCAAGCTTGTGGGCGATCTGTTCCAGTAGCGGCAGTTCGCTCTGGTAGCAACCGAACTTGTGCTTCTTATAACCCAGGGAATCGGCGTGGCGGGCGGTCCAGGGGTATTTCAGATAGGTTCCGAGGGTGGCATAGGTCAGTCGAGTACCGCCGTCGAACTGATGATATTCAAGTTGTGTCAGGACCCGGAATCCTTGGGCGTTACCTTCGAAGTTGAGGAAGTCGTTGCGCTCGGCTTCGCTCATGGCGTCAAGCCAACCGCGGCCTGCGGCTTGCTGGAACCAGTAGCGAATAGCGTCTTCACCGGAGTGACCGAACGGCGGGTTACCGATGTCGTGGGCCAGGCAAGCCGATTGCACGACCATGCCCAAGTCGCTGGGTTCACACCAGTCGGGCAGGGCGCTGCGGATGGTCTCTCCCACACGCATGCCCAGGGAACGTCCGACGCAACTGACTTCCAGGGAATGGGTCAGGCGCGTGTGGATGTGATCGTTACTGGAGACCGGGTGCACCTGTGTCTTGCGGCCGAGGCGGCGAAAGGCACCGGAAAAGATGATGCGGTCGTGGTCTTTGTGAAACGGGCTACGGCCCAGCTCTTCCGGGCTGTGCAAGGTTTTTCCGAGACGTTCGCGAGTCAGCAGGGTATGCCAATCCAAGGCCGGTTACTCCGTTTGATGAGATCGATACCCTAGCTTCCCGGTTCGTGGCGCGCCCTGCAAGGGCCGTGGGTTCGTGCACAGAGGAGGATGGTCAAGCACAACACCCCTGTGGCGAGGGAACTCGCTCGCCACAGGGTGTGGGGCTTCAGGGCTTGCGCACGCTTTTGGCCAATTTGATCAGTGGCAGCAACGTCGTCGCCAGGCGTATCAGGCTTGTCACGCCGCCGGCGCCACCGCTGCGGCTGCGTTTGCCCGTGATGAAGCCTAGCAAGGTCACCGCGGCCACGCCCCAAAGCGGCGCATGCTTGATGCCGAAGCCTTCATGCCAGCTTTGCGTCAAGCCGCGAACCCGTTGCAGCGGTTGCAGCAACTGGCGCGTTTCCTGGCGGATTTCCTGGCGGTGCATTTCCATACGTAGACGCACCAACGCCTTGCGCATTTCCTGGCGGGTCCGGGCTTGAGGAATATCAGGCAAGCTCATGGCAGCAGGCGCTCCCGATCATTGGCCAATTCTTCGAGGGTGGCATGGAAGGGGGACGATTCGTCAAAGATCGCTGCCTTGAGCCGAAGACCACAGAACAGCGCCGCCAGCAGATAAAACAGGCACAGACCGATGATGCCCGCCAGGCGATAGGTATCCCATACCAGGATCAGCACCAGCGCCGAAAGCCCGACCAGCAGCAGCAAACCGAACACCAGCGCAAGCCCGGCGAACAGCAGCAGGCTGACGGTGCGGGCCTTTTGTTCCTGCAATTCGATGCCGAACAGTTCGACATGGCTGTGCAGCAGGCCAAGGAATGCCGCGCCCAGGCGGCGCGCTGTAGGTTGTGTGCCCGCTTCGGACGAGCCCGGTTGTTCGATCCCCATGATCAGCGCCGCGTTGCCAGCAGACCAATCAAAAAGCCCACGCCCGCTGCAATGCCGACGGACTGCCAAGGGTTGGCCTGTACGTATTCCTCGGTGGCGGTGACTGCGGCCTGGCCCCGTTCGCGTACCGAGTCTTCGGTCAATTTGAGGGTTTCACGGGCGCGCAAGAGCGTTTCGTGAATCTGGCTGCGCAATTCATCCGCCTGGTCACCTGCCAGCGTCGCGGTGTGATCCAGCAACCGTTCGGTGTCGCTGACCAGTGTCTGAAAATCTTCCATCAGGATTTCTTGAGCGGTCTTTGCCTGGGTTCTGGCCATGGGGTGAATCTCCGTAAGTGACGTCTGAAGCGTTCGAGTATGAGCCTTGTCGGAAGGTTCAGTGAAAGTGGCTGGTACAACTTTTGCTCAGGCATTGCCATGTACTGGTGCGACACCCTGCACCAGTGCGCTGAAGCTGGGCACAACCCCGCAAAACCTTAACCTAAATAATCAAAACCCGCGAAGCACCTCAAAGCGGGATGTCGTGCTGTCAGTTTGCGCGCACCAAAGCGGGTCATGAGCCTTCGGTAGGCTGGTGAGTCGTTTCAACTTGGTGCGTCGGCAGGGCAGGCGAACCGGTTTGGTGCTTTTTTTAACTTTTCAGGTCTGCCAACACCATGGAAAATATGCAAAGCGCTGTGGAGAGTCTCCTCCATAGCTCCAACACGTTGTTCATTCTGCTGGGTGCGGTGATGGTTCTGGCGATGCATGCCGGTTTTGCGTTCCTTGAAGTGGGAACCGTCCGGCAAAAGAACCAGGTCAATGCACTGTCCAAGATCCTCAGCGATTTCGCTGTCTCGACCCTGGCCTATTTCTTTATAGGCTACTGGATTTCCTACGGTGTGACCTTTCTGCAACCGGCAGCGGTGCTCAGCGCCGATCATGGTTATAGCCTGGTGAAGTTCTTCTTCCTACTGACATTTGCCGCCGCGATTCCGGCCATCATCTCCGGTGGGATTGCCGAACGTGCCCGGTTTGCGCCGCAGTTGTGCGCCACGGTGCTGATCGTGGCGTTTGTTTATCCATTCTTCGAAGGCTTGGTCTGGAACGGCAATTTTGGCCTGCAAGCCTGGTTACAGGCTCGGTTCGGTGCCGGCTTCCATGACTTCGCCGGTTCCGTGGTGGTGCACGCCATGGGCGGCTGGCTGGCGTTGGCCGCCGTGCTCTTGCTCGGGCCGCGCAACGGCCGCTACCGGGACGGCCGCCTGGTGGCGTTCGCGCCCTCGAGCATTCCGTTCCTGGCCCTGGGGTCGTGGATCCTGATTGTCGGTTGGTTCGGTTTCAACGTGATGAGTGCCCAGACCCTGCCTGGGGTAAGCGGGCTGGTGGCGGTCAACTCGTTGATGGCCATGGTGGGGGGTACCGTGGCGGCATTGATTGTCGGGCGCAATGACCCAGGCTTCCTGCACAACGGCCCGTTGGCTGGCCTGGTGGCGGTTTGTGCCGGATCCGACCTGATGCATCCGGTCGGCGCGCTGGCGACCGGTGTCATCGCCGGCGCCTTGTTTGTCTGGTGTTTCACCGCCGCCCAGGGCAAGTGGAAGATCGACGATGTGCTGGGGGTGTGGCCGTTGCATGGGTTGTGTGGCGTCTGGGGCGGTATCGCCTGCGGCATCTTCGGCCAAAGCGCCTTGGGTGGGCTGGGAGGAGTCAGCCTGATCAGCCAGCTGCTCGGCACGGCGCTGGGCGTTGTCATCGCCCTGGCTGGTGGGTTCGCGGTCTATGGAGTGATCAAGGTCTTGCTGGGGCTGCGGTTGACGCAGGAAGAGGAGTACTACGGCGCCGACCTGTCGATCCACAAGATCGGCGCGGTCAGCCAGGACTAAGGCTCTTTGTCCTGATTGCCCGGATAAAAACCGTGCAGCAAGCGATAGCGGTCATGCCGGACCTGATCCACATGATGCCGGACCTGCTGCTCGGGCAGGCCGAGCATGATCAAGGCGTGGGAGGCCAGCATGAGGCTCGACTCCAGCAGCTCCGGGACCACTTCGCTGGCCCCGGCCGCCTGCAACTCGGCCAGTTGGCTGTCATCGCGGGTGCGTACCAGGATCGGCACCTGAGGGTTGAGTCGCCGGGCCTCCCTGAGGACGGTGATGGCGATGTCGGTCTTGTCGACCGCAATCACCAGCAACCTGGCGCGGCCCAGGCCGACGGCGACCAGCAGGTCGCCGCGTCGCGAATCACCGTAATGCACGCAGTGCTCCCCGACGGTGGCTTCCCGGATGATCACCGGGTCATCATCCAGGGCGACGAACGCCTGGTTTTCCCGACGAAGAAAGCGCCCGATGGACTGGCCGACACGCCCATACCCGCAAATGACCACGTGGCCCGACAAGCCAGCGTTAAGCGCGCTGATCTGGTCCAGTTGCGCCTCTTCGTTGGGTTTGCGATGCAGGCGCGCGGCGATGTGGGGTGCGGCGCGCAGCAACAGCGGGGTCAGCAGCATGGAACAGAAGGTCGCCGCCAGCAGCAGGCCACTGATGTCGGCCGGCATGAGGCGGTTCTGCTGCATCTGCGCCATCAAGGCAAAACAGAATTCGCCACCCTGGGCCAGGGCCAGGCCACTGCGCCAGGCGGTTTCACCGTCGCTGCCGCGCCATTTCACCAGCACGGCGACCACGCAGCCCTTGATGAGCATCAGCGCCAGGGTCAAACCAAGGATCAGCAGACCGTCATCGATGAACAACTGCAGATCGATCAGCATGCCGATGCTGACGAAAAACAGCCCCAGCAGGATGTCGCGGAACGGGCGGATATCGGCCTCGATCTGATGCCGATAGTGGCTTTCCCCCAACAGCATGCCCGCCAGAAACGCCCCCAGGGCCGGTGACAGGCCGAGCAGGTGTGTCAGCCATGCCGTCAGCAACACGATCACCAGGGCCAGCAGCACGAACAGTTCTGCGGACCGGGACGCAGCCACTTCATGGAACAGTCGAGGCAGTAGCAGGCGGCTGGCTAGCAGCAGGCCACCGAACAAGACCAGGGTCTTGCCCAAAGTCAGGGGCAGCGCCCAATACCAAGGGTGCTCGCTGCTGCCGGCGAATACCGGTACCAGGGTCAGCAACAGCACCGCGACCACATCCTGGAACAGCAGCACGCCGATGGCGTTCTGGCCGTGACTGCTGAAAATCTCCCCCAGGCTCGTCAATTCCTTGCTGACAATGGCGGTGGACGACAAGGCCAATCCTGTGCCGAGCAACAGTGCGGCTATCACTGGCGCACCGCAGAATGTCAGTAATGCCGCCAGGAGCGCACCCGAACACACCACCTGCAGGCTGCCAAGGCCGAACACGACCCGACGCAGTTCGAGCATCTTCGACAGAGAGAACTCCAGCCCCAACGAAAACAACAGGAAAACCACGCCGAGCTCGGCCAGGTCTGGCAGTTCTTCGCTGTCATTCACCCAGTTCAGCGCGGTCGGCCCCACCGCCAACCCGACACAGAGGTAGCCCAGTACCGGTGGCAGGCGCAGTCGCCTGAACAAGGCGATGACCACCAGGGACGAGGCAAGAATGATCAGCAGGTTGGCAAACAAGGGGCACTCCGGTTCAAGGTTCTGAGACACAGCGTAGAGGGAAAAAAGTACTAAGCATCGCCGGAAAAACTTTCGCGTTCAGTGATTTGCATCAGCGTTTTACCGAGACACCCTCAAGAGAGACAGCGGCTCGACGGTTTCCTGGGGCAGGCCTAGAATGACCGTCTCTCTTTTGTGGGTCTACCGTCATGCCTCCTGAATGCAAGCTGTTCAGCACCCTGGGTTGCCACCTCTGTGAAGTGGCCGAAGCGGAGTTGATGCCTTTGGTTGAACATGGACTGTTGGTGGAGCTGGTGGATATCAGCGAAAGCGAAGCGATGGCTGAGGCCTATGGGCTACGAATCCCGGTCCTGCGCAGAATCGATACTGGCGCAGAGTTGGACTGGCCTTTTGATGCCGAACAGGTTGTCGCGTTTCTGCGCTGATAGCCTTTCCACTCATCGTATCTACATGCAGGTCATTGGCGAAAATCGCATTCTTCGGTTACTGTATGCCCATACAGCTATCTGGAGTGCACCCCTTGGTCAATGTCGAACAATTGAAGAACAGCGTGAACCGGATGTCCGTGGACGTTGTGCGCGAGGCTGTCCAGGAGTTACGCCTGGACGGGCTGGTGACCGAAGGCAAGACCCCCTTCAACAAACTGCATTTCAACACCTGCTTTGCCGAGATTGAAGCGTTGTTCCAGCGTGCCGGCTACCATAAGCAGCTGGATGTGGTCGGTTACCAGGGCCTGTTGTACGCATTGTACGATCCGGGGCGCTGGGAGGCGGTGGAAGTGCTGCGCTGGTTGAAAGAATTCACCGAGGCGGCGGCGAAGCCAACGTCGATCCCGGCCTGAAGCAATCACTACTGGGCTGGCTGGCGCGACTGGCAGATAATGCTGCCCTGCAAAATGGCTAAGAGTCTTCAATGTCCGGTTCCTCGTTTTCCGCTGCCCACCATCAAGCCAGTACGTTGTATCTGCCCCCCGGTTCCTGGCAGACGGTATTGGAGTGCCTGTGTGAGCATTTCAGTGCTATCAGCCGCGAGCAATGGCTGGACCGCATCGCCCGGGGGAGGGTGCTGGATGGGGAGGGCAAGGCGATCGGTGTCGACTTGCCCTACCGTGAAGGCCTGCGCATCCACTATTTTCGTGAAGTGCCCGACGAGAAGCCGATCCCCGTGCTGGAGTCGATCCTGTATGCCGACGAGCATTTGGTGGTGGCGGACAAACCGCATTTTTTGCCGGTCACTCCGGCAGGCGAATATGTCGAGCAAACCCTGTTGCGACGACTGATCCGGCGACTGGACAATCCCCATCTGGTGCCGTTGCATCGTATCGATCGGCACACGGCCGGGCTGGTGCTGTTTTCAGCCAACCCGCACACTCGTTCGGCTTATCAATCGCTGTTTCCCACCCGGCAGATCGACAAGCGCTACCAGGCCATTGCTCGCGCGCTGCCTGAATTAACCTTTCCTAGGGTGCATAAAAGCCGAATGATCGATGGCGAACCGTTCTTCCGGATGCAGGAAGGTCCGGGCGAACCCAATACCGAGACGACCATTGAGGTGCTGGAAAGAAACGGCGAGCTGTGGCGCTATGGCCTGTATCCGGTTACGGGCAAGAAGCACCAGTTGCGGGTTCACATGAACGCCCTTGGCGCCGTCATCTGTAACGATCCGTTTTATCCTGATGTGCTGCGGGACGCCGATGACGACTACGCCAATCCACTTAAGCTGCTGGCCCAAGGGCTGCGTTTCGTCGATCCCGTCACTGGCCAGGAACGTGTTTTTGAAAGCGGCATTACGCTGCAGTGGTAACCGACCTGGCTTTCTGACCGGCACAAAAAAGCCCGCAAATATTGCGGGCTTTTCTGTATCTGGCCGTGGCGTTGAAGATTACAGGTCTTTAACGGTACGAACCTGATCCTTGTTCACGCGAGTGTGTTTGCCGTCCAGTTGCTCGAATTCGTAGAAGCCGCTTTCTTCGTCGTACTTGGGCGTGTCGACGGCCTGGATTTCGCGACCGTCATTCAAGGTGATCACTGTTGGCGATGCGCAACCGGCGAGAGTGGCAAGGCCCAGTGCGAGCATGAAAGTGGCGAGGGTCCGTTGAGTCATGGTGTTTCTCCGAAATGGATTCTTCAAGTTACTAACCTTCAGACGTATACATTGCACGCAAGTTCCTGGCTAGTGTCAATCTGACACGCCATTGTGTTGGGCCAGTAATTCCGGGGTATTCAGATTCGCCAGCCGAGGATCGTTGGCGGGGCATGGCAACGCAACGGCGTGGAGCGTGCGCATGATGCGGCCGGGGCTTCGTTCGCCTTCGCTCCAGGCCTGTTCGAAGGCACCTGCCAGCGCCCGCGGAATGACGCACAGCAGCGGTTCCCAATGCTCGCCGTGACGCACCATGAGCGGTCGGTCGGGATGCCGGCTGGCTGTTTCGCGCATGCTGTCGAGCAGGCTTGAGTCGATTTGTGGAACGTCGCATGGCAGCACCAGCAGATACGGATGCCTTGCCGCCTTGAGGCCGGCGCGGATACCTGCCAGCGGGCCGGGAAAATCGCCTTCGTCGTCATGTACCAATTGATCGGCATACAACGCATAGCGTTCCAGATTGCGGTTGCAAGAGATGATCAAGTCATCGCTCAGCGCCCGGGTCTGGCGATGGAGATGGGCAATCAGTGGTTCGCCCTGCCATTCCAGCAGGCCCTTGTCTTGCCCGCCCATGCGTTGCCCGCGCCCACCCGCCAATAGCAGAATGGAACATGATGGCAGAGGAGTGTTCGTGGTCATGGCGTGTCTCCGCACAGGCGAAAAAATGAAGCGCTGTGATATAACACCGGGCTGTTTCCCCTACAACTGGACGAGCCTATGAAAGCCAAGGCTGATGTACCTTTCGTGCCGCTCAATATTGCGGTGCTGACTGTCAGTGATACCCGTACCCTGGAAACCGACACCTCTGGGCAGGTTTTTGTCGACCGGCTCACTGCGGCCGGCCATAACCTGGCGGCGCGGGTCCTGCTCAAAGATGATTTGTACAAGATTCGGGCACAGGTCGCGACCTGGATTGCCGAAGACGTGGTGCAAGTGGTGTTGATCACCGGTGGCACAGGATTTACTGGTCGCGACAGTACCCCGGAAGCCGTCGCATGCCTGCTGGACAAGCAGGTTGACGGTTTTGGTGAGTTGTTCCGGCAGATTTCCGTGGCGGACATCGGCACTTCCACGGTCCAGTCCCGGGCGTTGGCCGGCTTGGCCAACGGCACGCTGGTTTGCTGCCTGCCAGGTTCCACCAATGCGGTGCGCACCGGGTGGGATGGGATCCTCGCCGAACAACTGGACGCGCGGCATCGTCCATGTAACTTCGTGCCCCATTTGAAACAAGCCGCTGCTTGTGAATCCCGTGGGTAAACCGGGCAAGGCTGGCGCCTTGATGGCCGTCGAGGTCGCGTTGGAGCGATTGCTCGAAATGGCGGCGGCCACGCCGATTGTCCAGCGCGAACGCCTACCCTTGGCCGCCGCACAAGGACGGGTGCTCGCCGAGGATTTGGTGTCGACCCTTGATTTGCCGCCATGGCCCAACAGCGCCATGGATGGCTATGCCTTGCGGCTGGCTGACTGGGACGCAGAACCCTTGGTGGTCAGCCAGCGAATTTTTGCCGGGCAGGCACCACAGCCATTGGCCTTTGGAACCTGCGCACGGATCTTCACGGGAGCACCTGTCCCGCCCGGCGCCGATTGCGTGCAGATGCAAGAAAACGCTGTGGTTGAAAGTGATCAGCGGGTACGGTTTACCGAACCCATGGTCAGCGGGCAGAACATTCGCCCTCAAGGACAGGAAGCAACCGTTGGCGAGCAGGTCCTGCCTGCGGGTACTCGTCTGGGGCCAATCGAGCTGGGGCTGGCGGCCTCCTTGGGCTGCGCGTCGCTGGAAGTGGTGCGCAAGGTACGCGTTGCCGTCCTGTCCACCGGCGACGAGTTGGTCGAGCCGGGGCAAGCACTGGGCCCGGGCCAGATCTATAACAGCAACCGCGTGCTGCTCTGTGGCTGGCTACAGCGCCTGGGCTGTGAAGTTGTGGATGCGGGTATCCTGCCTGACGACTTGCCGGCTACTCGCGAACGCCTGGCGAAGTTATTGGATGTCGACTTGATCCTGTCCACGGGCGGCGTATCGGTGGGGGAGGCGGACTTTCTAGGCATCGCATTGCGCGAGGAGGGAGAGTTGGCGCTTTGGAAGCTCGCCATCAAGCCCGGGAAACCGCTGACCTTCGGGCATTTCCGTGGCGTGCCGGTGATAGGCCTGCCTGGAAACCCCGCTTCGACACTGGTGACATTCGCATTGCTGGCAAGGCCCTACCTGCTGCGACGCCAGGGCGTCCAGTCGGTGGCGCCGCTCAAGTTCACTGTGCCGGCCGGGTTTGCCTGGCCGAAGGCAGGCGGGCGACGAGAATACTTGCGAGGTCGCATGGAGAATGGTCGTGCGATCATCTACCGCAATCAAAGCTCCGGTGTCCTGCGTAGCGCAGCCTGGGCTGAAGGGCTGGTCGAGGTGATCGAGGGGCAAACACTGGTCGAAGGTGACCAAGTAGGTTTTATCCCCTTGAGCGAAGTCCTGGGTTAACGCTGCAGCGATAACGTGTTCCGGCCCGAGTCGAATACCCGGGCCTTCATATCCGTTGCCTTTATCGCGAGAGCAGCATCACCACCTGGTCGAAACGACTGTTCGCAATCCACCCCAGCAGACCGAGGACCACCGCTGCCGCGCCGGCCGAATAGGCTAGCCTGTGGCGGATCACCTTGACGTCGGTGCGGATTTCATCCATGTCTTTGCGGATGTATTTGAGGTGGGTTTCCAGTTCAACGACGCGCGGTTCCAAATCAATTCCTCCAGCGGGATTACTGCAACTTTTGCATTCGTTTTGAGTATCTGCCTGCTCGCTTCCAAAGGATGCGAACTGCCGAGGCGAGAGCATGTATTCATGGCTACGCATGGGACGCTTCATCCCTTTGGCCATTACTGTTCGAATCGCTGATCAGGCCCTCGCGAGCCCTGATGTGTCCATCCATGAGTAAGTACATCCTTGTGTAATGAGCGTTTTAACGGTCCAGCACAACAGAATGCCAAGGTGTCTTAATACAGCCAGGGGGTCAATTGACCTGATTCGCCGGGGCTTGTAAGAAAATTCTTCGAATGGAGACGTATGGGTGGATGGGCTGCTTCGCAGTGTCTCCTTGGGGCGCTAGATCGTGTTTTTTTATTGAAATTGAGACGGTCAGGGCTTTTTCGGATGAATGAGCGGTCCCATTTCCAGAACCTTCCAATGACGGAGACAACGATGAGCAAAGGCAAGGCGCTGATGATTTTGCATGGCAAGCAAGCCCTCAACGACGAGGTTCGCGCCGCAGTGATGCTCAAGCGTGAGCAGGGCTGGGACCTGGCGGTACGGTTGACCTGGGAGGCAGGCGATGCCCGGCGATGTGTCGAAGAAGCACTGGATGCCGGCTACACGCAATTGATCGCCGGTGGCGGTGACGGCTCCTTGCGTGATATCGCCGAAGCTATCGTCCACCAGTCGAGCGACGCCAGTCTGGTACTGTTGCCGCTGGGCACTGCCAATGACTTTGCCCGGGCGGCCGGTATCCCGCTGGAGCCGGCCCAGGCACTGGACTTGCTGGACATTGCACCACAGGCTGTTGATGTGGGTGAAGTCGGCGGCCAGATTTTCCTGAACATGGCCACGGGCGGTTTTGGCAGCCAGGTGACGGCGAACACCTCCGAGGACTTGAAGAAGGTCCTCGGAGGCGCCGCTTACCTGTTCACCGGCTTATCGCGCTTCAGTGAGCTGAGTGCGGCCTACGGCGAATTGCAGGGGCCTGGCTTTCAGTGGCAGGGCGATTTGCTGGCGCTTGGCATCGGTAACGGCCGACAGGCCGGGGGTGGTCATGTGCTGTGCCCGCAGGCGCTGGTCGATGACGGATTGCTGGACATCAGCATCCTGCCAGCGCCGCAGGAAGTGGTCAGCACGCTCAAAGACCTGTTGGCTGGAGGTTTGGGTATCGACAATATGTTTGTGCGCGCGCGCTTGCCCTGGGTGGAAATCAAAGTCGCCCAGGGCCTGGATATCAATCTTGATGGCGAACCGTTGCAGGTCGACAGTCTGCGTTTCACTGTGCGGCCAAAGGCATTGCGGGTGCACCTGCCGCACGATTCGCCGCTGCTTGGCGCTTCGGCGAGGCTCAATCGTCCAGGCTGATGATCTGTTCGCGCACGGCGAACAGCACGAGCCCGGCCACGTCATGGATTTGTAGCCGCTTCATGATTTGTGCCCGGTGGGTTTCCACGGTCTTGATGCTCAGGCTCAGGCCGTTGGCAATTTCCCGGGTGGACTTGCCGCGTACGATCAGGCGCAGTATTTCCAGTTGACGTGCAGTCAGGTTGTGGGTCTGGGCAGGGTCGGGCAGGTGCTTTTGGACGCGGGTCAGCGCCTGGTTGATCACGGTGTGGGCGATGGCCGGGCTCAGGTAGCGTTCGTTGTTGCGCAATGCCTCCAGGGCGTGCTCCAGCTCGGTGGGCGTGGTGTCCTTGAGCAGGTAGCCATGGGCTCCGGATTCGAGGGCCTGCATGATCAACGCCGGATCGGTGTGCATCGACAGGATCAACACTTTGCTGTGAGGACGCACCTGCTTGAGTTGCCGCAAGGCGTCCAGGCCGTTGGTGTTTTTCATGGAAATGTCCAGCAGCACGATATCGGGGTTCAGTCGCTCTACCAGCTCCAGTAATCGCGTGCCGTCATTGGCTTCGCCGATGACGGCGTAGCCGGGAAGATCCATGACCAGGGCGCGCACGCCGGCCCTGATCAGCGAGTGGTCGTCTACCAGGAGCAGATTACAAATCAATGGAGAACCTTATTCTTACTGGCTCGTTCCAGGGCTCGGGGCGCCCAGGGAAAGCGTGCTTCGATGTGCGTGCCTTTACCGGCTTCGCTGATGACCTTGAGGGTGCCGCCCAGTTGCTCAGCCCGCTCCGACATGCCGGCCATGCCGCGTTGCCCTTCGCGAGCGGGGTGGGCGGCGGGAACAAACCCCTGGCCATCGTCGCTGATCAGCAGCATCAGGCCTTCGGGCAGGCGCTGCAGGCGCACCAGCAGATTCTTCGCCTGGGCATGACGCAAGATATTGGTGACCGCTTCCTGGGTGATTCGAAAGACCGCGACGGTCATTTCCTCGGGAATGCCCGCCATGCGCTGTTGGCAATCGAGGCTCCATTTCACCGGGGTGTTGGCCAGAGTCTTGAGCAGGTGCGCACGCAGGCTGGCTTCCAGGCCCAGGCTGGTCAATTGCCTCGGGTTGAGGATCGCCGACACATCGCGGACTTTGTTGAGGGTTTCGTCGAGGGTTTCGCACAGTATCGTGCATTGCCCCTGCAATTCTTCCGGTATCCGGCGCTTGAGCCATTCGCTTTGCAGTTTCGCCGCGGTCAGCAACTGGCCGATGTCGTCGTGCAATTCGCGGCTGAGCCGGTGGCGCTCGTTCTCCTGGACCTCAAGCAACCGGTTGGCCAGTTCGTGAGGCTGGAACTTGATGGATTTGCGCGACAATCGATGGTGGATCCAGACACAGGTCATGGCCGCGACATTCAGTGCCAGCAGGCCCAGCGGCACCGTGTGGGCAAACAGGTAAGTCAATAGGCAGCCGAGGGCCGAGCAGATGCACAGTAATAATGTGAAGCGGCGGGCATTTTCTCGGGAGGGAGGCCAGGTGATGAATGACTTGAGGCTGGCGTACATAGCGGATGGAGCCAATGAATGTTCGCTGCGGGCAAGCCGGTCAGCGCATCTGACGGGCCGGGTCGGGTAAACGTTTGAGGTCGAAGGCATATTTCAGGTGGCGGCTTTTGCGCCGCAGTCTGAAACAACTGACGCGGGAGATAGTACCACTTCGCAAATCGTTGGTCGCGCTCGGCATGGCAGCAAGAAAGCGCTATGAGGCACGCATATCATCCTGGGCCGGCATCCTCGACATCAGGCTTGTTTTTGGGGGTAAGGCACCAGTGTCATTGGGCGCGACGCTGGCAGTTCCTGGCACGGACTCTGGCCTACCTGGAATGCAAAAGCTTCGATCAGCGAGGTTTGCTCGCTGGTGTCCAGACCGAGTTGGCCGGTGGTGTGATCGACCAGTTCAAGTTGCCAAGCCATCAAAGTGAAACAATCCTTTAGCGCACCCAAGGCCTGGTCATGCAGTTCCATGTGGTTTTGCGCGTGGCTGAGCAAGCCATGGATATGCAACGAGAACTCCGAAACAGCTTCCAGCGCCAGGGCATCGGCCTTGTTTGCCAGCTTCAACAAAGTGCTGAGCATGCAATCGATGGCGTCTTTGTCGTTGCTGATCAGTTGCAAGTGGCTCAGGCATTCCTCGGACTTGGCCAGAAGCGTCTCGGCTTCGGTCAGAAACTCAGGAAGGCGCTGATTCCAGTTCGTATCGTCGTTCGGCATGCTTATCTCCACAACATCGTGTCAGGCGAAAGAAAATCGCATGTGGCGAACGGCTGGACTTCACCGCCGGTTACGAACGAAGACGCGTCGGCACATCGTTGCCGTTGGGCAATGACTGAATCGCCAACGGTTGCGTTGGCGAGATCGGCCCAGAGGCTGGAAGTCCGAAGTCCTGCGGTCGCGCACAAAGGCCTGACTCCATTCAGCAATGAGAATGGCGTCACATTAATGGCTATTGGATAGCGGGAATATCAGGTTGGACCTGATTGTGCCTAGGGGAATCCCTTACACAGGGGAACCTTGTGCGCAAACCGAGGTCGCGCAGCGGGGAAAAATCACGGATGAAACCGTGAAGCCAGTAAAGCATGATGTTAATGTGACATCAATGCCCCTCGGTCATATTTCATACAGGGGTCAAGATCCGACTGACGCAGCCGATATCCCTTTATAAGATTTATTCGAACAAGCCCAGGAGTCATCGATGGCCGGCATTCTCGATACAGTAGATCAGCGAACCCAACTGGTGGGTGAGAATCGCCTGGAAATTCTCATGTTTCGCCTGGCGGGGCGACAGTTGTTCGCCATTAACGTATTCAAGGTCCAGGAAGTGCTGCAACTGCCGAAACTGACGTTGATGCCACAGCGCCACCCATTTGTATGTGGCGTGGTCAATCTGCGGGGCCAGACGCTGCCGGTGATCGATCTGTCCCAGGCCATCGGCATGCGTCCGCTGGTGCCGGGGGCCAACAGCACCATCATCGTCACCGAATACAACCGTTCGGTTCAGGCATTCCTGGTGGGTGGTGTGGACCGCATTGTCAACATGAACTGGGAAGCCATCCTGCCGCCTCCGACCAGCGCCGGTCGCGAGCACTACCTGACCGCCATCAGCAAGGTGGACGATCAGTTGGTGGAAATCATCGACGTGGAAAAAGTCCTGGCCGAAATCGTGCCATATAACGCCAAGGTCTCCCGGGACAAGCTCGAAGACCCGGTGCTGGAGCGTGCCCGCGGGCGTGAAGTGCTGCTGGTGGACGACTCCAACGTTGCGCTCTCCCAACTGCGCGACACCCTGGGGCAATTGGGTGTGAAAATGCACATCGCCAGTGATGGTTTGAAAGCCCTGAACATGCTCAAGGCCTGGGCCGATACCGGCGAGGTGATGACCGACAAACTGTTGATGATCTTCACCGACGCGGAAATGCCCGAAATGGACGGCTACCGCCTGACCACCGAAATTCGCAACGACCCGCGTCTGCGTGGGCTCTATGTGGTACTGCACACCTCGCTGTCGGGCAGCTTCAACGATTCGATGGTCAAAAAGGTCGGTTGCGACAATTTCCTCTCCAAATTCCAACCGGACAAACTGGTCGATGTGGTACGTCAGCGGTTGATGCTCGACTGAGGCTGATGGTGGTTTGCTTCAATGGCCGGCTCGTATAAGGTGGCATTTTTTCGCCACCAGGGAAGTTGACCATGTTGCGGCTGAGTGCGCTGTATCGCTATCCGTTGAAGTCCGGCAAGGGCCAGGCCCTGCAAGGGATTGGCCTGGATAAGCTCGGGTTGGACGGTGACCGGCGCTGGATGCTGGTGGATGAGGGCACCGGTCGCTTCCTGACCCAGCGCGCCGTGGCGAAGATGAGCCAGCTCTCGGCATTGTGGAACGAAGCGGGCGGCCTGACGCTCAGCGCCCCAGGCCACGGTACCATCGACGTGCCGCTACCGCCGGCCGTTGAAGAACAGCGGCGCGGGGTGATCATCTGGCGCGACACCTTGCGCGTGCCGGATGCCGGTGACGAGGCGGCTGCCTGGGTCAGCGAATTCATCGGCAACCCCACCCGCTTGGTGCATGTGCCGGTCGAGCTGGCGCGCACCACCGCCGCCGGTTATGGCAAGGATGACGACAAGGTCGCCTTCGCCGATGGTTTTCCATTGCTGCTGATCGGCCAGTCCTCTTTGCAGGACCTGTCCAGTCGAGTAGGGCGCTCGCTGGAAATGCTGCGCTTTCGTCCCAACCTGGTGGTCGAAGGCAGCGAAGCATTTGCCGAGGACGGCTGGAAGCGCATTCGTATCGGCGATGTGGAGTTCCGGCTGGTCAAGCCCTGCTCGCGCTGCATCATGACCACGGTCGATCCGCAAACCGGCGAGCGTGATCCGAACCGCGAACCCTTCGCGACGCTGCAGCAGTATCGTTCGACACCGGACGGTGCGATGTTTGGCCAGAACCTGGTCAATGACAGCAATGGTCGACTTGAAGTCGGTATGCCGGTAGAAGTGCTCGAATAAGAGACCCTTGAACAAAAATGCCCGTGTCGTTGGACACGGGCATTTTTATTTTCACACAACAGCTCTTGGTCCCGCTGGGCTGCGCAGCAGCCCCTATATCTCAGGCTCAGCCGCGGTATTCACACAGGTAGGCGGTGTCGACGGCGACCTTGAGCTGGAACTTGCTGTTGGCCGGTACATTGAATTGGCTGCCAGCCTGGAAGGTTTCCCAATCAGTGCTGTCAGGCAGTTTCACGGTCAGGGCGCCGGAGACGACGTGCATGATTTCCCGCTGGGCCGTACCGAATTCGTATTCGCCCGGGGCCATGACGCCGATGGTCGCAGGGCCTTCGGCGGTGCCAAAAGCGATCGACTTGACGGTGCCGTCGAAGTACTCGTTGACTTTAAACATGGGCGATTCCTCGAAAAAGGGGCTGAAAAGGGCCGGCCAGTATGCACAAGGCTTCAACATTCGTCATCTGCCGCACCTGCGGCTCACCCTGGAAGCACCAAGGGCAGCAACCGCGCCGTATTGCGCGCATCCTCCAGGGCTCGGTGCTGCTGACCACAAAATTGCAACCCGGCCAGTTGCAGCGCGCCATTGAGACCCAGCGGTCGTTCCAGGCGACGGGCCTTGGCGAAACGCTGTTTGAGGTTCATGTGCGGTATTTGGCCAAGGACACTGTGTAACTGCTGATGTTGCCATTCCTGAAGCAATTGCTTGCGGTCGTAGTCGCCCCAACTGACCCAGCTTTCCAGGTTTGAGTGATACGGCGCCAACCAGCGCTCGAACACGGGCCAGACTTCGGTCAGGGGCGCGGCACCGTCGATGTTGGCCTGGGTGATGTGGGTCAACTCGCGACAGAAAGATGTAAGCAGTGGTCGCCTCAAGGGCCGCACGAAACGCTGGAAATGATCCACCTCGCGACCGTCGCGGTTCACCAGCGAGGCGCCGATTTCGATAATTTCCATTTCGGTTACTGGCCAACCACCTTCATCGGTAGTGGCCTCCAGATCAATCACCAGCCAGTGAGGCATTGCAAGGTTCCCGGTATCGGCGCGCTGATGGATTTGAGCGTAGTCAAACCCGGCGCATCCGCCTAGTGCCCTGTTTCGACCCGCAACAAAACCTGGCGGTTTTTCACCTGGTCGCCTGGCTTGACCTGTAATTGCCTGACGACCCCGTCGATGCCTGCCTTGAGTGGGTGCTCCATTTTCATCGCCTCCAGCACTATCAGCAGTTGGCCCTGGCGTACCGGACTGCCTTCGCTGGCCAGCAGCTCGACAATGACGCCGTCCATGGGCGCCTTGAGCGTGCCATCACTGGTACTGGCCGTGGGGATGCTGGCGGCCTGGGTCCGGTCTTGCAGGTGCAGGCAGCCGGGGCGAGTGAACAGCCATAGGTCGTTGCCGTCGAGGCGCCAGGTATGGCGTTGGCGAAGGCCGTTGATCATCAGCGTGGCACCACATCGATCCATGTCGAGCAGCTTCAGTTCGATCAAACCCTCGGTGCTGCGAATGTTTAGCGTCCCGTCGATTTCGGCAGCCAGGGTCAGCGTCCAATTCCGTTCCCCCGCGCCGATCCGATAGTGCAGTGCCGTGCCGGCATTGTTGCGCCATCCGGCCAGACCGGAGGCATGTCGTGCGTGCGAGGCCTGATAAAACAGGGCCGTGGCAATAGCGAGCTGTTCGGTCGAGGGCTCGTGGGGTTGAAGGGCCGCATGACCGGCAAAATGCTGGCCGATGAACCCGTTGTCGAAATCAGCATCAATGAACCGCGGATGCGCCAGCAACCCCGCCAGCAAACGCTGATTGCTCTGGACGCCGAGCAGCACGCAATCCTCCACTGCTCGCAGCAGTTTGCGTCGGGCCTCTTCGCGGGTGGCACCATGGGCGATGAGTTTACCCAGCAGTGGGTCGTAGAACGGCGTAATGGCCTGGCCTTCCAGCAAGCCATGGTCGATTCGCACGCCGTCGCGGGGGGACGGTTGCCAGCCGATCAGCCGCCCGGTCTGAGGCAGGAAGTCCGTGGCCGGGTCTTCTGCACAAAGCCGTACTTCCATGGCATGGCCGTTGAGCACGAGGTGCTCCTGGCGCAGGGGTAATGGCAGGCCGGCGGCGACCTCCAGTTGCCAGGCCACCAGGTCCAGGCCGGTGACGAGTTCGGTCACCGGGTGTTCGACCTGCAGGCGCGTGTTCATCTCGAGGAAATAAAACCGGCCGTCCGGGGTGAGCAGAAACTCCACGGTCCCGGCACCGACGTAACTGACCGTGCGGGCTGCCTTGAGCGCCATGTCACCCATGGCCTGGCGCAGCTCGGCGGTCATGATTGGGCAGGGCGCTTCCTCGATGATTTTCTGGTGGCGCCGCTGGATCGAGCAGTCGCGCTCGCCCAGATGGATGAGCTGGCCATGGTGGTCGCCGAAAATCTGTACCTCCACGTGCCGCGGATTGATCAAGGCCTGTTCGAGAATCAGTTCGTCGTTGCCGAAGCCGTGCAATGCTTCGGAGCGCGCGGTGCGCAACTGTTCCGGCAGATCCTCGGCCCGCGATACCAGACGCATGCCACGGCCCCCGCCGCCGGCGCTGGCCTTGATCATCAGCGGGTAGCCGATGCGCGCGGCTTCGCGGCGCAGGGTGTCATCGTCCTGGGCGGCACCTTGGTAACCGGCGATGCAGGGGACGCCGGCTTTGATCATGGCGATTTTCGAGCGACGCTTGCTGCCCATCAGGTCAATGGCCTCGGGGCTTGGCCCGATGAACACCAGACCGGCTTCGGCGCAGGCCTTGGCGAAAACGGCGTTTTCCGACAGGAAGCCGTAGCCGGGGTGGATGGCATCAGCGCCGCTGCGCCGGGCCGCATCGAGAATGGCCGACAGGTTGAGGTAGGACTGCTGCACCGCCGCCGGGCCGATCAACACGGCTTCGTCGGCCATGCGCACATGCAGCGCGTCGGCATCGGCCGCGCTGAATACCGCCACCGTGCGATAACCCAGGGCCTGGGCGGTGCGCTGGATCCGGCAGGCGATTTCGCCGCGGTTGGCGATGAGGATTTTGCTGAAGGTGGGCATGGGGTCGCTCCTGGGTTTTGCGGTGGCTGTCAGGGCCTCATCGCGAGCAAGCTCGCTCCCACATTGACTGCGTCCACCGTCCAGTGTGGGAGCGAGCTTGCTCGCGATAGCGGCCAGTCAGGCAAGAAACTCACTTGTTCTTCCCCGGCAAAATCCCCATGAGTTTGCAGATGATGCTCAGCATGATCTCGTCCGCACCGGCGCCGATGGACACCAGGCGCACATCGCGATAGGCCCGTGCCACCGGGTTGTCCCACATGAACCCCATGCCGCCCCAGTATTGCAGGCAACTGTCGGTGACTTCCCGGGCCAGGCGCCCGGCCTTGAGCTTGGCCATCGACGCCAGCCGCGTGACGTCCTGGTCGTTGATGTACTGTTCGGTGGCCTGGTAGACCAGCGCCCGCAGGCACTCGATTTCACTGGCCAGTTCCGCCAGGCGAAAGTGAATCACTTGGTTATCGATCAGGGCGGTGCCGAAGGTCTGGCGTTCCTTGCAGTACTCGATGGTGCGGTCGATGCAATGCTCCAGGCCCTTGATCATGTTCGCCGCGCCGAACAAACGTTCTTCCTGGAACTGCAGCATCTGCATCATGAACCCGGCGCCTTCCTGGCCAATGCGGTTGCGTTGCGGTACCCGCACGTCATCGAAGAACACCTGGGCGGTTTCCGAGCTACGCATGCCGAGTTTGTCCAGGCGCGCGCCAAGGCTGATGCCGGGGCTGTGCATCGGCACCACGATCAGCGATTTGTTGACGTGCGGCTTGTCCTCCGAGGTATTGGCCAGCAGGCAAATGAAATCGGCGCTCGGTGCGTTGGTGATCCACATCTTGCTGCCGTTGATGACGTAGTCGTCGCCGTCCTTGCGGGCCGTGGTCTTGAGCCCGGCGACGTCTGAGCCGGCGCCGACTTCCGAGACGCCGATGCAGCCCACCTGCTCGCCGCGAATGGCCGGACGCAGGAATTCTTCCCGCAACTCATCGGAGCCAAAGCGCGCCAGGGCCGGGGTGCACATGTCGGTTTGCACGCCGATGGACATTGGCACTCCGCCGCAATGGATGGTGCCAAACTCCTCGGCCGCCACGATCGAATAGCTGTAGTCCAGGCCCATGCCGCCAAATTGTTCCGGCTTGGAAATGCCCAGCAACCCCAGCCCGCCGGCCTTGCGGAAAATCTCGTGGATGGGGAAACGCCCGGCCTTCTCCCACTCCTCGACGTTAGGGTTGATGTCGTGGTCGACGAACTGGCGAACGGTACGCCGCAGCGCTTCGTGTTCCTGGGTGAAGATCATGTTCAGTGTTCTCCTGTGAGCCGTGGAGCGTCCTCAGAAACGGGCCACGCCGAAGCTGTTGGGTTGCAGCGGCCGGACCTCGGCCTCGTGACAGATGTCCAGCAGATAGCCCACCA